>JAHECB010000109.1 GCA_024641925.1 Betaproteobacteria bacterium | reverse complement strand
CCGCCCACGGCTTCCACCATCTTGGCCAGGATGTGCAGACGCGCTTCCTTGGCCTGCGCCAGCGCCACCTGCATGATCTCCTTGGTAATGCCCTGGATCTTGATGTCCATCTGCAGCGCGGTGATGCCGGCGTTGGTCCCGGCCACCTTGAAGTCCATGTCGCCCAGGTGATCTTCGTCGCCCAGAATGTCCGTCAGCACGGCAAAGCGGTTGCCGTCCTTGATCAGACCCATGGCAATGCCGGCCACGTGGGCCTTCATCGGCACACCGGCGTCCATCAGGGCCAGACAGCCACCGCAGACGCTGGCCATCGACGACGAGCCGTTGGACTCGGTGATCTCGCTGACCACGCGCATGGTGTAGGGGAAGTCTTCGTGGTTCGGCAGCGCCGCTATCAAGGCACGCTTGGCCAGACGACCGTGGCCGATTTCGCGCCGCTTGGGTGTGCCCACACGGCCGGTTTCGCCCGTGGCAAACGGGGGCATGTTGTAGTGCAGCATGAAGCGGTCGGTGAATTCCCCGGCCAGCGCATCAATGCGCTGCGCGTCACGGTCAGTGCCCAGCGTGGCGGCCACCAGGGCCTGTGTTTCACCCCGGGTGAACAGTGCAGAGCCGTGGGTGCGCGGCAGCACGCCGCTGCGGATCTCGATGGCGCGCACGGTGCGCGTGTCGCGGCCGTCGATGCGCGGCTCGCCGGCCAGGATCTGGCCACGCACGATGCGGGCTTCGATCTCAAACAGCAGGCCTTCAACTTCAACCTTGTCGAAGTCAATACCTTCAGTCTTCAGCGCCGCCATGACGCTGGACGTCACGTCGCGGCAGGCCTGGGTGCGGGCCTGCTTGCTGCGGATCTGGTAAGCCGCGCGCAGGCCGGTTTCGGCCAGTTCGGTGACCTTGGCAATGAAGGGCTCGTTCTTGGCCGGGGCTTGCCACGTCCACTCGGGCTTGCCGGCGTCACGCACCAGGTCGTTGATGGCGTTGATGGCCACCTTGCCCTGGTCGTGGCCAAAGACCACCGCGCCCAGCATGATTTCTTCGCTCAGCTGGTCGGCTTCGGATTCCACCATCAGCACGGCCGCTTCAGTGCCGGCGACGATCAGTTCCATCTTGCTCTTAGCCAGCTCCGTCTGGCTGGGGTTCAGCACGTATTCGCCGTTCACATAGCCCACGCGCGCAGCGCCGATGGGGCCGTTGAACGGGATGCCAGAGATAGCCAAGGCAGCGCTGGTGCCCACCATAGCGGCGATATCGGCCTGCACTTCGGGGTTCAGGCTCAGCACGTGGATGACCACCTGCACTTCATTGAAGAAGCCTTCGGGGAACAGCGGGCGGATGGGGCGGTCGATCAGGCGGCTGGTCAGGGTTTCCAGTTCGCTGGGGCGACCTTCACGCTTGAAGAAGCTGCCGGGGATCTTGCCGGCGGCGTAGGTCTTCTCGATGTAGTCCACTGTCAGGGGGAAAAAGTCCTGCCCGGCCTTGGCATCGGTCTTGGCCACCACGGTGGCCAGCACCACGGTGCCGTCGATGCTGACAACCACAGCGCCGGAACTCTGGCGCGCGATTTCACCGGTCTCCAGCGTGACGCTGTGTTGACCCCATTGGAAAGTCTTGCTGACTTTTTTGAACATGCTCATGCGATGTTGTCCTTTGTGTTGGTGGGCAGCGTCATGCCATTCCAGCGAAACCCGGTGCCGCGGTCAGCGGCGTTGACGTCCCTGGAATGACACAGCAAATGCGGCCCTGTGTCGAAAGCAGCGCAGGGGTGCTGGCTGCAAAAGCCGGCAAGGGCCATCGCGTGGCGATGGCCCTTGCGGGGGTTCTTACTTGCGCAGGCCCAGCTTGGCGATCAGCGCGGTGTAGCGCTCGGCGTCCTTGGCCTTCAGGTAGGCCAGCAGGCGCTTACGCGCATTGACCATCTTCAGCAGGCCGCGGCGACCATGGTGGTCCTTGGCGTGCAGCTTGAAGTGCGGTGTGAGCTCGTTGATGCGCGTGGTCAGCAGAGCGACTTGCACCTCGGGGCTGCCGGTGTCGGCGGCGCCGCGGGCGTGCTCTTTGATCACGGCTGCGGTGGTGGCGGTTGCCAAAGACATGGGGATTTCCTTGTGATGGATCGGAAACCACCCACGCCAGCCCCGCATGCAGATGCGGGCCGAGCCGAGGGTTTCCAGTTGACCAGTGACGGCCTTGTTATCGACTTGCGAACACCAGTGAAACCGACCGGTGCCGTGCTTTGCCTGACTTTTTGCCTGAACACTACCCGGGATGGGCCGAATCCAAACAGCTGCGTATTATACGCGCAACGCGGCCCGCAGGCGCATCACCCCGGTATCCAGGCGCGAAGGGTCGCGCGAAGCAAAACACCAGCGCAGCCAGCCTTCACCTTCGTCGCCAAAGGCGGCGCCCGGCGCCAGACCCAGGCCATGGCGGGCCACCAACAGCTTGGCAAAGGCCAGTGAATCAAGCTGCCCCGCCACCTGGAAAAAGGCGTACATGCCGCCCGGCGGGCTGGCCACTGTCACGCCGGGCAAGGTCTGCAGCGCGTTGACCAGCCGGTCACGGCAGGCCTGCATGTGCAACTGCAGGCCCGGTACAAAGCGGTCCGCCAGCTCCAGGGCTGCCAGGCCGCCCCGCTGAACAAACACCGGAATGCAGGAGGTGTTGAATTCCAGCAGCTTGCCCATGGCGTCCAGGGCGCCGGCACCCGCCGGCGTGTCGGCACCGGGCAGCACCATCCAGCCCAGGCGCCAGCCGGTCATCAGAAAACTCTTGCTGAAGCTCTGGGTGACCACCAGCCGGTCACCGGGCTCGGCCAGGTCCAGAAAACTGGGCGCGACGCCGCTGCCGCTGTAGTACAGCCGCTCGTAGACCTCGTCGGCCACGATCCAGGTGCCCGTGCGGCGGCAATGCGCCAGCAAAGCAGCTTGTTCATCGCGGGTCAGTGTCCAGCCGGTGGGGTTGTTGGGGGCGTTGACCAGCAGCACGCGGGTTGCCGGTGTCACGGCCGCCATCAACTCTTCCAGATCCAGGCCCCAGCGGCCCGCCGACGGGCGCAACGGCACGCGACGCACCCGGGCGCCCAAAATCAAGGGCTGCGCCGTCAGGTTGGGCCAGACCGGCACGACCGCCACCACCTCGTCACCCGGGTTCAGCAGCCATTGCATGGCCAGCATCAACGCGGTCACACCCGAAGAGGTGACCGCCACACGGTCCATGCCCACGGGCTTGTGCAAAGCGCTGGCGTAGTCGGCGATGGCCTGGCGCAATTCAGCCAGGCCCAGGTTGTGTGAATAAAAAGTCTCGCCGCGCGCCAGCGAAGCCGCCGCCGCATCGGTGATGGCTTGCGGTGTGGTTTCGTCGCTTTCGCCAAACCAGAACGGCAGCACGTCGCTGCGCCCCAGGCCCGCATTGGCAACTTCGCGGATCTTGGAACCGGGCAGGCTGAGGATGGCGTTGCGCATGGCGGCTGGATGCATTCGGTCAAGGTTTGAGCCCAGGGCGGCGGGCACCGCCTGACACCCCAAACTTGATTTGCATCAAAGCCGCAGCCCTTGAAAAGCGGCGCCACGACGGCATCTGGTGTGCATGGGCGATGCAAAGGGCAAAGCCCGCTTCATTGTAGGAGAGCACCATGTTCCTCGTACCCGTCAGCCGTGAATCCCGCCAACTGTCGCGCTTGTTCGACGACACCTTTGAACGTGTCTTTGGCACGGCCGCCGCCCCTGAAGGCGTGGCATCACGCTCGCCCGCGCTGGACGTTGCAGAAACCGAAGGCGCCTACACCGTCAAGCTGGAAGTGCCCGGCGTGACCAAGGAAGATGTGAAGGTTTCCGTCGAAGGCCGCCAGGTCACCGTGCAGGCGCAAAGCCAGCAGACCGACGAGAAAAAAGACGGCGAACGCATCGTCTACCGCGAGCGCTCGGCCAGCAGCTATGTGCGCACCTTCACCTTGCCGGTGGAAGTGGACCAGACCGCCGCAGGCGCCAAGCTTGACCACGGCGTGCTGACCTTGACCTTGCCCAAGCGGTCAGCCAAGGTGGCTGCGCAGCTGACGGTGAGCTGATCGCCGGCGTCACCGCCGCACTGATGCGGCGGTGACATCGCACGGCTCAAGTCGCCGCTTTCAACTCGGCCAGTGGCCAGCGGGGCCTGACATCAAAGGCTCCGCTGTGCTGCAAATCTGCCAAGCCATGCTGCAGTCGCAAGGCCGCAGCCAGAGCGATCATGGCGCCGTTGTCGGTGCACAGCGCCAGGGGTGGGTAGTGCACTTGCACACCCAGTTTCTGGGCGCCGGCGTTCAGCGTGGCGCGCAACGAGGCATTGGCGCCAACACCGCCGCCCACCACCAGGCGCTTCACGCCGGTGGCCTTCAAGGCCTTGATCGTCTTGGACACCAGCACGTCTACGATGGCGGCTTGCGTGCTGGCGGCCAGGTCGGCCACGGCCGTTTCGCTGGGTGCAGCGCCCAACTTGCGGTGCTGCGTCATCACAGCGGTTTTCAGACCGGCAAACGAGAAGTCCAGGTTCGGGCTGTGCATCAAGGGGCGCGGCAAGGCAAAGGCCTTGTCATTGCCCTGTTGGGCCAGCCGCGCCAGCGCAGGCCCACCGGGGTAACCCAGGCCCATGAGCTTGGCACTTTTGTCAAAGGCTTCGCCCGCAGCGTCGTCGATGGTTTCGCCCAGCAGCGTGTACTGGCCTACGCCTTCAACCAGCATCAGCTGGGTGTGACCGCCAGAAACCAGCAAGGCCACAAACGGGAACTGCGGTGTTTCGTCGCCCAGAAAAGGCGACAGCAAATGGCCTTCCAGATGATGAATGCCCAGCGCCGGTTTGTCCAAGGCGGCGGCCAGCGCCACCGCCACACCGGCGCCAACAAGCAAGGCGCCCGCCAGACCCGGGCCGCGGGTGTAGGCCACCACGTCGATGTCTTCGACACCGCAGCCGGCCTGCGCCAGCACCTGGTGCGTCAGCGGCAGCACACGCCGCACGTGGTCGCGCGACGCCAGTTCGGGCACCACTCCGCCGTAATCGGCATGCATGGCCATCTGTGTGTGCAGGGCCTCGCCCAGCAGACGCGGCGCGGGCACACTTTCTGCGGCAGCACCAGCGGCCGGCATGCGGGCCTCCACCAGCGCCACGCCGGTTTCGTCGCAGGACGACTCGATACCCAGGATCTTCATCGCAGCTGTTCGAGCAGTGCCGGATCAGTGGTTTTCGCGTGCGTGATTGATGGTGTACTTGGGCAGCTCGATGGTGATGTCCTGGTTCGACACGATGGCCTGGCAGCTCAGGCGCGACGTCGGCGTCAGACCCCAGGCGCGGTCGAGCAGGTCTTCTTCGCTTTCGTCGATTTCACCCAGTGAATCAAGCCCCTCTTTGACGACCACGTGGCAGGTGGTGCAGGCGCAGCTCATCTCGCAGGCATGTTCGATGGCGATGCCGTTTTCAAGCAGCGCTTCACACACCGACGTGCCAGCGGTGGCTTCGATGGTGTCGCCCTGGGGGCAGAGTTCAGCGTGGGGCAGGATGCGGATGATGGGCATGGCGGTATGGATAGGGGACGGCGAAGCGCCCAGTTCAGATGTCTTCGACACGCCGCCCGGCCAAGGCCTGGCGGATGCCTTGGTTCATGCGCGCCGCAGCGAAGGCTTCGGTGCCCTCCGCCAGGCGTTCAACGGCGGCTTCGATGTCGTGGGCGTCGTCGCCTTGGGCGACCTGTTCAGTGGCTTTCAGCAAGTCGTGAAGCAGTTGCTGGTCTTCTGCGCTGAGCAACGCCGCGTCGGCTTTCAGGGCCGACCGCGTGGCCAGCACCATGCGTTCGGCCTCAACGCGGGCTTCACGCAGCGAGCGCGCGGCCATGTCGTCTTCCGCATGGGCAAAACCGTCTTTCAGCATCTGCGCAATCTGCTCGTCGGCCAGGCCGTAGCTGGGCTTGACCACCACTGAGGCTTCAACGCCCGAACCCAGCTCGCGCGCCTGCACACTGAGCAAGCCGTCGGCGTCCACCTGAAACGTCACGCGGATGCGCGCTGCGCCGGCCGCCATGGGCGGGATGCCGCGCAGTTCAAAGCGCGCCAGGCTGCGGCATTCACTGACCAGATCACGTTCGCCCTGCAGTACATGCAGCGCCATGGCCGTCTGGCCGTCCTTGAAGGTGGTGAATTCCTGCGCCTTGGCCACCGGGATGGTGGTGTTGCGCTCGATGATGCGTTCTACCAGGCCGCCCATGGTTTCCAGGCCCAGGCTGAGGGCAATCACGTCCAGCAGCAACAGTTCACCGTCCTGGGCATTACCGGCCAGGGCATGGGCCTGGATGGCAGCGCCGATGGCCACCACCTCGTCGGGGTTGACGTTGGTCAGCACCGGCTTGCCAAACAATTCGCTGACCGCCAACCGCACCAGCGGCATGCGCGTGCTGCCACCCACCATCACCACACCCTGCACGTCGTCGCGGCTGACCTTGGCGTCGCGCAGCGCCTTGCGCACGGCTGCAAGTGTCTTGTCCACCAGCGGTCGTGCCAATGCGTCCAGCTGGTCGCGACTGATCGTGATGTGCACAGCGCCAGCAGTCAGCGCTGCGTCGAACAGCACCTCTTTGTTTTCGCTCAGCGCCTCTTTGGCAGCACGTGCAGCCACCATGGCGCTGCGTTTGTCGTGCGGGCTTTGGGCCACCACACCCACCTGGGCCAGCGCCCAGTCAGCAAGCAGTTGGTCGACATCGTCGCCACCCAGCGCCGCATCGCCGCCGGTGGCCACGACTTCAAACACACCCTGGGTCAGGCGCAGCAGGCTGATGTCGAAGGTGCCGCCGCCCAGGTCGTAGACGGCGTAGAGACCTTCGCTGGCGTTGTCGAGGCCGTAGGCCACGGCCGCAGCGGTAGGCTCGCTGATCAAGCGCAGCACATTCAGGCCAGCCAGCTGGGCCGCGTCCTTGGTGGCCTGGCGCTGTGCGTCGTCAAAGTAGGCTGGCACGGTGATGACGGCGCCAAACAAGTCGTCGTCAAAGGTGTCTTCGGCACGCTGGCGCAGGCTGGCCAGAATCTCGGCCGACACTTCAACCGGTGTCTTGTTGCCGTCGCGTGTGGCCAGCGCCACCATGCCGGGCTGGTCGACAAATCGGTAGGGCATTTTGTCCAGGCCCTGCAGGTCGTCGCGTTTGCGGCCCATGAAGCGCTTGACCGACACCACCACGTTTTCAGCGTCTTCGGCCTGCGCCGCGCGGGCCTCGTGGCCAATGTGGCGCCGGCCACCGGCCAGGTAACGCACGGCCGATGGGAGCAGCTTGCGGCCTTGGGTGTCGGGCAGGCATTCGGCCAGGCCATGACGAACAGCGGCCACCAGCGAATGGGTCGTGCCCAGGTCGATGCCCACGGCAATGCGGCGCTGGTGCGGGTCGGGCGCCTGGCCGGGTTCGGAGATCTGTAGAAGAGCCATGGATGGGTTATCGGGTGTTGTCCAGCTGGTCCAGGCGGCGGTCGATGTCTTGCCTGAATCGGGCCAGGAACATCAGCGCACGCACCTGCGCAGCAGCGGCGGTGTTGTCGGGTTGGGGCGCGTCCAGCTGCTGGGTCAGCGTGTCCAGCATCTCGCGTTCTTGCGCTGCCACAGCCTTGTCCAGTGCTTCAATATCTTGCACGGTGCTGGCTTCTTCCAGCGCTTCGCGCCAGCTCATCTGTTGCATCAGAAAGGCCGTGGGCATGGCGGTGTTGCGTTCGGCATCAACGGCCACACCACGCAGTTCACACAAGTAGGCGGCGCGGCTCAAGGGGTCTTTCAGCCGCTGGTGGGCCTCGTTCACCCGCACGGCCCATTGCATCGCCAGCCGTTGCGCCGCGGCGCCTTCAGCCGCAAAACGGTCCGGGTGAACCCGCGCTTGCAAATCACGCCGGCGCGTGTCTAGCGCCCCACGGTCCAGGCCATGAGCTTGCGGCAAGCCGAAGAGGCTGAAGTCGTCGTCGGACAGCTTCATCATCAAAGCAACTTGCCGTAGTAGACCGACAGGCCGTTGTCGGGGTAGCCGCCAAACACCAAGCGCCTTTTATAACCGCAGCTTTCATACAGCCGCACGGCCGCTTTCTGCTCTGCGCCGGTTTCCAGCAGCGCCAGCGCGCAGCCGGCATCGCGCATGTGCGCTTCCAGCGCTTGCACCATCGCCTGGCCCAGGCGCTGCCCGCGGTGGGCTGGGCCCACAAACATGCGCTTGATCTCGCCGTAGGTCTTGCCATCTGTTGCGGCTTCGCCAGCACAGCGGCGGTAAGCGCCTGTGGCCACGGCCCGGCCACCATCGCGAGCGACAAAAAAACTGACCTCGGGCGCCAGCAAGGCTTTCACATCGAGGATGAAGTTTGCTTCCGGCGGATACAACGACGCCAGATACGCGTCCAGCGCGTCAAGCAGGGCCACCACCTCGGGCTGGTCCGGGCGCTCGGGCTGGATCACGAAAGTTGAAAGCATGCGGGTGATGAAAAAAGGGCGCGGCCGACAAGCCCGCGCCCTGCTGGTGTCAACAAGCAACTAGACGCGGAAGGACTCTCCACAGCCGCAGCGGTCTTTTTCACGCGGGTTGTGGAACTTGAAGCCTTCGTTCAGGCCTTCGCGCACGAAATCGAGTTCGGTGCCGTCGATGTAGGGCAGGCTCTTGGGGTCGACCAGCACCTTGACACCATGGTCTTCGAACACGGTGTCTTCAGGTGCCACGTCGTCGGCATATTCCAGCTTGTAGGCCAGGCCGGAACAGCCCGTGGTCTTGACGCCCAGGCGCACGCCCACACCTTTGCCACGGCGGCCCAGGTAGCGCGACACATGCCGCGCTGCGGCTTCGGTCATGGTGACTGCCATGGTCTGCGGTCAGTGCGCGCCGGCCGCAGCGGCAGGTGCTGCTTCGCCGTGTTTGGCCTTGTAGTCCTGCACGGCCGCCTTGATGGCGTCTTCGGCCAGGATGCTGCAGTGGATCTTGACCGGTGGCAGGGCCAGTTCTTCGGCAATCTGCGTGTTCTTGATCGACATGGCTTCGTCCAGGCTCTTGCCCTTGACCCAATCGGTGATGAGTGAGCTGGAGGCGATGGCCGAGCCGCAACCGTAGGTCTTGAACCGGGCGTCCTCAATCAGCCCGGTGGTGGGGTTGACCTTGATCTGCAGCTTCATCACGTCGCCGCAGGCCGGTGCACCGACCATGCCGGTGCCCACCGAATCGTCACCCTTGTCGAACGAGCCGACGTTGTGGGGATTTTCATAGTGTTCAATGACTTTTTCGCTGTAGGCCATGGTGGTTCTCCTGTTCTGTGGTGAATGTCAGTGCGCAGCCCACTGGATCGTGCTGATGTCGATGCCGTCCTTGTACATCTCCCACAGCGGCGACAGATCGCGCAGCTTGGCCACGCGGTCTTGCAGCGTGCTGACGGCGTAGTCGATCTCTTCGGCCGTGGTGAATCGGCCGATGGTCATGCGCAGGCTGCTGTGCGCCAGTTCGTCGCTGCGGCCCAGGGCACGCAGCACGTAGCTGGGTTCCAGGCTGGCGCTGGTGCAGGCCGAGCCCGAGGACACCGCGATGCCCTTGACACCCATGATCAATGACTCGCCTTCAACATAATTGAAGCTGATGTTCAGGTTGTGCGGCACCCGGCGCTCGATGTCGCCGTTGATGAATACCTGCTCGATGGTGGTCAAACCGTCCAGCAGCCGCTTGTGCAGCATGCGGATGCGCTCGATCTCGGTGCCCATTTCGGCCTGGGCAATGGCAAAGGCCGTGCCCATGCCCACACATTGGTGTGTGGGCAGCGTACCGCTGCGCATGCCGCGCTCGTGGCCGCCACCGTGCATCTGCGCTTCCAGCCGCACACGCGGCTTGCGCCGCACGTACAGCGCGCCGATGCCTTTGGGGCCGTAGGTCTTGTGGCTGGCCAGGCTCATCAGGTCCACCGGCAGCGTGGCCAGGTCGATGGTGATCTTGCCGGTGGCCTGGGCCGCGTCCACATGGAAGATGATGCCGCGCTCGCGGCAGATCTTGCCAATGGCCTCGATGTCCTGGATGACGCCGATCTCGTTGTTCACCAGCAGCACCGACACCAGCACGGTGTCCTTGCGCAACGCGGCCGTGAACTGGTCCAGGTCGAGCAAACCGTTTTCCTGCACGTCCAGGTAAGTCGCCTCGAAGCCCTGGCGCTCCAGTTCACGCACGGTGTCCAGCGTGGCCTTGTGTTCGGTCTTCAGCGTGATCAGATGCTTGCCGCGGCTGGCGTAGAAGTGCGCCGCACCCTTGATGGCCAAGTTGATGGACTCGGTGGCGCCGCTGGTCCAGACGATTTCGCGCGGGTCGGCATTCACCAGAGCGGCCACCTGGGCACGCGACTTTTCAACCACCGCTTCGGCTTCCCAACCCCAGGCATGACTGCGGCTGGCGGGGTTACCGAAGTGTTCACGCAACCAGGGCACCATGGCATCGACCACACGGGGGTCGCAAGGCGTCGTGGCACCGTAGTCCAGATAGATGGGGAAGTGCGGAGTCATGGAAAGCTGCCTGTGAAAACGAGGTTGGCGATTTACTTTGAAAGTGCGGTGCCCAGGGCAAAGACCGAATTGGGCGCAGTAATCTTGATGGGCTTGACCACCGGCACCGACGAGATGGCACGTTTCAATGGCGCTTCGTTCACGGAAATGCCACGGGCCAACTGGTCGTCGACCAGCTTTTTCAATGAGATGGAGTCGAGGTACTCGATCATCTTGGTGTTCAGGCTGGCCCACAGGTCATGGGTCATACACTTGCCGGTTTCTTCGCCCATGCAGCTTTCACGCCCACTGCAGCCGGTGGCGTCGATGGGCTCGTCCACAGCCACGATGATGTCGGCCACGGTGATCTCGGCAATGCCGCGGCCCAGCGAATAGCCGCCGCCCGGCCCGCGCGTGCTTTCCACCAGTTCGTGGCGGCGCAGCTTGCCGAACAGTTGTTCCAGGTAGGACAGCGAAATCTGCTGGCGCTGGCTGATGGCCGCCAGGGCCACGGGCCCGGCGTTGGACCGCATGGCCAGATCGATCATGGCCGTGACCGCAAAACGGCCCTTGGTGGTGAGTCGCATAGTGGCATCTCCAGCGGCCCCGAAACACGGCGCCGCAGCAAGGTTGAGCAGGTCAGAAGGCCATCCGGGGTGTCGCCAGAAGGCGAAACAACCTGATCCCGACTGAATTGCTCAAGTATACCAGAAGTTGACTATTTCGCTGTGGCATTGCCACGGGCGCTGCGGGGTAACCCGGGCGCTGGCCAGGGCGCCGGCGCCCGAGCGCCCCGTCCGAGTCATCAGGGGGTCAAGCGTCTTTCAGCGATGCGTTGGACCAGACCGTCGCAACCATCTTCCACCAGATCCAGCACACGTTCGAAGCCTTCCGGCCCCCCAAAATAAGGATCAGGCACGATGGTGGACAGCTGCTGGCGGCCGGCCTGCACCATGAACAGTTGCGCACGACCGACCTGCGCCGCGGGCAGTCGCTTGTTCAGCCAGCGCAGATGGCCTTCGTCCATGGCCAGCAGCCAGTCGAACTTTGCAAGGTCGTCGTCGCTGATGGGTCGTGCCCGCAGCTTGCTGAGGTCGTAGCCCCGCATGGCCGCTGCCGCCACGGCACGAGGGTCGGGTGGCTCCGAGATGTGAAAACCCTGCGTACCGGCCGAGTCCACCTCCACACCCGCCATCCCCACGCGACGCAGCTTGTGGCGCAACACGCCTTCGGCAGTGGGCGATCGGCAGATGTTGCCCGAGCACACCATCAGCACGCGCAAGGGCGGCTGACCCGGCGCCTGTTGCTCGGGCATGTCCTCCAGCCGATCAACACCCGTCAGCAATCGCCGTATCTTCTTCAGCATCAGGCGGCCCCCCGCGGCGGTACGGCCGAGATGGACACCACGTCGGCCCCTGGAGCGCCAAAGGCCTGTTCACGCAGCAGCGCCAACTGGTCGCGGGTACGGGCTGCTTTCTCGAATTCCAGGTTGCGCGCGTGGTCCAGCATCTGCTTTTCCAGCAGCTTGATGCGTTTGCCCAGGTCCTTTTCGCTCATGGCTTCAACTTCAGCTGCGGCCTGTGCCGACCGCAAGTCGTCCTTGGCAGCCTTGTCCGAAACGGCGCCATCAATCATGTCGCGGATGCGCTTTTGCACACTCTTGGGCGTGATGCCCATGGCCAGGTTATGCGCCACCTGCTTGGTACGGCGCCGCTCGGTTTCGCCGATGGCAGCCTTCATCGAGTCGGTCATCTTGTCGGCGTACAGGATGGCGCGGCCATTCAGGTTGCGCGCCGCACGGCCGATGGTCTGGATCAGCGAACGCTCGGCGCGCAAAAAGCCTTCCTTGTCGGCGTCCAGGATGGCCACCAGGCTCACTTCGGGCAAGTCCAGGCCTTCGCGCAGCAGGTTGATGCCCACGAGCACATCAAAGATGCCCAGACGCAGGTCGCGCAGGATCTCCACACGTTCTACCGTGTCCACGTCGCTGTGCAGGTAACGCACCTTGACGCCGTTGTCCGACAGGTACTCGGTCAGCTGCTCGGCCATGCGCTTGGTCAGCGTGGTGATCAACACGCGCTCGTTGACCTCGACACGAATGCGGATTTCCTGCAGCACGTCGTCCACCTGCGTGCCGGCCGGGCGCACTTCCACCTCGGGGTCGACCAGACCGGTGGGTCGCACCACCTGCTCCACCACCTGGCCCGTGTGTTCCTTCTCCCAATTGCCCGGCGTGGCCGACACAAACACGGCCTGCCGCATCTTGCGTTCGAATTCCTCGAACTTCAGCGGCCGGTTGTCCAGCGCACTGGGCAGACGAAAGCCGTATTCCACCAGCGTGGTCTTGCGCGCGCGGTCGCCGTTGTACATGCCGCCAAACTGGCCGATCAGCACGTGGCTTTCGTCCAGGAACATCAGCGCGTCGGGAGCCAGGTAGTCCACCAGGGTGGGCGGCGGGTCGCCGGGCTTGGCGGCACTGAGGTGGCGCGTGTAGTTCTCGATGCCCTTGCAGTGGCCCACCTCCTGCAGCATTTCCAGATCGAAGCGGGTACGTTGTTCAAGGCGCTGCGCTTCAACCAGCTTGCCCGACTTCACCAGCTCGTCCAGGCGTGAACGCAGCTCGTCCTTGATGGTGGCGATGGCGTCCACCACCCTCTCGCGTGGTGTCACGTAATGGCTGCTGGGGTAGACGGTGAAACGCGGAATCTTCTGCCGCACACGACCCGTCAGCGGGTCCAGCAGTTGCAGACTTTCGATCTCGTCGTCAAAGAGTTCGATGCGCAGCGCCAGTTCACTGTGTTCCGCCGGGAAGACATCGATGGTTTCACCACGCACCCGGAAGGCACCGCGCGAGAAGTCGATCTCGTTGCGCTTGTATTGCATGCGGATCAGCTGCGCGATCACGTCGCGCTGGCTCATCTTGTCGCCCACCCGCATGGTCATCACCATCTTGTGATAGTCGGCCGGGTTGCCGATGCCATAGATGGCGCTGACGCTGGCCACGATGATGACGTCGCGCCGCTCCAGCAGGCTCTTGGTGGCGCTCAGGCGCATCTGCTCGATGTGCTCGTTGATGGCGCTGTCCTTCTCGATGAACAGGTCGCGCTGCGGCACGTAGGCTTCGGGTTGATAGTAATCGTAGTAGCTGACAAAGTATTCCACCGCATTGCGTGGAAAGAACTCGCGGAACTCGCTGTAAAGCTGTGCGGCCAAGGTCTTGTTGGGTGCAAACACGATCGCCGGCCGGCCGGTGCGCGCGATCACATTGGCCATGGTGAAGGTCTTGCCCGAGCCGGTCACGCCGAGCAGGGTCTGGAAGGTCAGGCCGTCGGCGATGCCTTCCACCAGCTGTGCAATGGCAGCCGGCTGGTCGCCAGCAGGCGCGTAGGACTGGAACAGCTGAAACGGCGAATCCGGAAAACTGACAAATTCGCCCGGCGTCGTGGTGTCGGGAACAGCGGCATCTGCAAGGGCTTGGACCGGTGCGGGCATGGAGGGTGTACCTGGGGGTTGACCTGAGAAATCCTGTAGGGACCGATAGAATCTCGGCACGGCGTCTTGCCCACGCTCAGGCGCCGGGCAACCCTCAAGGGTAGCGCACGCGTCCGCCCTGCACAGCAGCCCGTCCCGGGCGCCGTTGTCGTTACCCTCCCCAGGAAAACCCACCATGACCGCCACGCTTCTTTCCGCCG
>JAHECB010000373.1 GCA_024641925.1 Betaproteobacteria bacterium | reverse complement strand
TGCGCTTCAAGCTCACCAAGGACCCGGACACGGCGGCGGCCGAAGTCCGCGACCGCGTGGCCCGCGTGCGCGGCCGGCTGCCTGACGCGGTGGACGAGCCGGTGATTGCCAAGGTCGAGGCCGACGCCACCCCCACCATCTGGCTGGCCTACACCAGCGAGACCATGGGCGCGTTGGAACTCACCGACCTGATCAACCGCATCGTCAAGCCCCGGCTGCAGACCGTGCCTGGCGTGGCGGATGTGCAGATTGGTGGCGACCGCAAGTTCGCCATGCGTATCTGGCTGGACCCCGACCGGTTGGCCGGCTACAAGCTGACTACGCAGGACGTGGAAGATGCGCTGCGCCGCCAGAACCTGGAGGTGCCCGCCGGCCGCATCGAAAGCCAGCAGCGCGAATTCAGCGTCACGGCACGAACCGACCTGAACACCGTCGCCGAGTTCAGTGAGATCGCCTTGAAGACCGTGGGCGGCTACACCGTGCGCCTGCGCGACGTGGCACGGATCGAACAAGCGGCCGCCAACGAACGCAGCCGTGTGCGCCTGAACGGCCTGCCGGCCATCAGCACCGGTGTCATCCGCAACGCCACCGCCAATCCGCTGGAGGTGGCCGACGGTGTGCGCGCGCTGATCCCGCAAATTCAACGCGACCTGCCGCCCAGCGTGACCGTGGTGCAGGCCAACGACCTGTCGGTCTTCATCGACCGCTCCATCAAGGCCGTGTTCACCACCGTGGCCGAAGCGGTGGTGCTGGTGGCACTGGTGGTGTTTGTGTTCCTGCGCACCCTGCGGGCTTCGGTGATTCCACTGGTGACGATTCCGGTCAGCCTGGTGGGCGCCTTTGCCATGATTGCGCTGGCCGGCTTCACCGTCAACACGCTGACGCTGCTGGCGCTGGTGCTGGCCATCGGCCTGGTGGTGGACGACGCCATCGTGGTGCTCGAGAACATCTACCGGCACATTGAGGAGGGCATGGAGCCGTTCCAGGCGGCCATCAAGGGCGCACGCGAAATCAGCTTTGCCGTGGTGGCCATGACGCTGACCCTGGCGGCTGTCTTTGCACCGTTGGCTTTCACGCCCGGGCGCACCGGCAAGCTTTTTGGTGAATTTGCCTTGACGCTGGCCGGTGCCGTGCTGGTGTCGGGCTTTGTGGCGCTGACCCTGACGCCCATGATGTGCAGCAAGCTGCTGCGCCACAACCCCAAGCCGGGCTGGTTCGACCGCACGGTCGACAACGGTTTGAACAAGCTGACCCGTGGCTACGGTGTTGCCCTGCGCTGGAGCCTGGCGCACCGTTGGTTGACCGTGCTGGTGATGCTGGCCAGCGCCGCCGGCGGCTGGTACCTGTTTGACAACGCCAAGCGAGAACTGGCGCCGCTGGAAGACCGGGGCGTCATTGCCATGCCCGTGCGTGCGCCTGACGGTGCCACGCTGCAATACACGGCGCGGTACCTGGATGCGCTGGAGGCCATCGCATCGCAGTACCCGGAATTCGACCGCCGCTTCCTGTTCATGGGTGGGGGCCAGGTCTCCAGCGCATTCGGCGTGTTGCGCACGGTGGATTGGTCTGAGCGCAAGCGCTCTACCGCGCAATTGGCGGCTTTGCTGCGGCCGCAGTTCATGGGCTTGCCCGGCATCAGCGCATTCCCCATCACGCCGCCCAGCCTGGGCCAGGGCTTCCGGTCGCAACCCATCAACGTGGTGGTTGTCAGCGGCGACAGTTATGAAAACATGGCGCGTGTCAGCCAGACCTTGCTGACCGAATTGCAGAAGAACCCCGGCATCGTGCAACCGGACATGGATCTGCAGCTGAACAAGCCCGAGATCTTCATGGATGTGGACCGCAACCGTGCCGCCGACATGGGCGTGGCGGTCGATGCCGTGGCGCGCACCGTCGAGACCATGCTGGGCGGGCGTGTGGTGACGCGCTACAAGCGGGACGCTGAGCAGTACGACGTCATCGTACAAACCGCAGCCAGTGGCCGCGCCACCCCCGATGACATCGACAAGATCTTTGTGCGTGGGCGCGGCGAGACCATGGTGCCGTTGTCCAGTCTGGTGACAGTGCGCGAGGCGGTCAGCCCACGCGAACTGAATCACTTCAACCAGAGGCGATCGGTCACCATCACGGCCAACCTGACATCGGACTACGCGTTGGGTGACGCTTTGAAGTTCATCGACACCGCGGCACAAAAAGTACTGCCCCAGGGCTATGCCCTGGAATTGAATGGCGTCAGCCGCGAGTTCCGCGACTCATCGGGCTCGCTGGCGCTGGTGTTTGTGCTGGCCCTGCTGTTCATCTTCCTGGTGCTGGCGGCCCAGTTTGAAAGTTTCATCGACCCGTTTGTGATCCTGCTGGCCGTGCCCTTGTCGATGGTGGGCGCCTTGATGGCCTTGCAGTGGTCAGGGGGCACCATCAACGTGTTTTCGCAGATCGGGCTGATCACGCTGGTGGGCCTGATCACCAAACACGGCATCCTGATCGTGGAGTTTTCGAATCAGCTGCGCAAACAGGGCCGGACGGTGCTGGAGGCCGTGGTCGAAGCTGCTACCCTGCGCTTGCGCCCCATTCTGATGACCACTGGCGCCATGGTGCTGGGTGCGGTGCCGTTGGCGCTGGCCACGGGCGCCGGCGCCGAAAGCCGCCAGCAGATCGGCTGGGTCATCGTGGGTGGCATGAGCGTGGGCACGCTGTTGACCATCTTCGTGGTGCCCAGCATCTACACGCTGTTTGCGCGCAACCGGGTGCCGGGTGAAAACACCACGCCGGCGCTGGAGGACGAAGCGAAAGCGCATGCATCAACCGCGCAACCGGCGGCAGCGGATTGACTGATTCGCGGTTTCACGGTTTGCAAGTTGCGACGTTTGAGCTTTTGACCTGACCATCAGGCCCCTGCGACTTGTCACGGTGCTCTGATTGCTGCGCGTTCAACCGCCGATGTAGTGCATCTCCACACGCCGTTCGCTGGCACCGTTGGCACTGTCCAAACCGCCCGCGCTGCGCTGTTCCGAATAGCGGTCGTCGCGTGCCTGCCAGATCAAGCCCAGCGCACCGGTGATCTGTTCGTCGCTGTAGCCGCCCCGCAGCAACGCGCGCACGTCGTGGCCGCGGCTGGCGAACAGGCACAGGAACAACTTGCCTTCGGTGGACAGGCGGGCGCGATTGCAGTCGTGGCAGAACGCCTGCGTCACGCTGCTGATCAAACCGATTTCGCCACTGCCGTCGGTGTAGCGCCAGCGCTGTGCGGTTTCGCCCGGTGCGCTGGCTTGCAGGGGTTCCAGGCTAAAGTGTTCCTGCAGGCGCTGCAACACCTGGGCTGAAGGCAGCACTTCGTCCATGCGCCAGCCATTGGTGGCGCCCACGTCCATGTACTCGATGAAGCGCAATACCACCTGGTTGCCATAGCGTTCACGCACATGGCGGGCCAGCGGCACGATCTCGTGGTCGTTGGTGCCGCGCTTGACCACCATGTTCACCTTCACCGGCGCCAGGCCCACGGCCAGCGCAGCCTCGATGCCGTCCAGGACGTCGGCCACCGGAAAGTCGACATCGTTCATGCGGCGGAACACCGCGTCGTCCAGCGCGTCCAGGCTGACGGTGACGCGTTTGAGCCCGGCATCCCGCAGGGCCTGCGCCTTGCGCCGCAGCAGCGAACCATTGGTGGTCAGCGTGATGTCCAGCGCCTGCCCGTCCACACCGCGCAGCGCCGCCAGTTGGCCGATCAGCACTTCCAGGTGCTTGCGCAACAGC
>JAHECB010000372.1 GCA_024641925.1 Betaproteobacteria bacterium | reverse complement strand
CAGGCCCCGGCGCCGGCCAAGAGCACCGCGACCAGGATCAACCACAACCATCGTTTGGACATGCTCGCCATTGTTGCACCCGGGATGTGCACCGCACCGATGGGGCGGCGGTCAGGCGTTGACCAGGGCCCGTTCAATGCGCCGCCTTGCCACGCGTGTCTTGGGCATGGGCGTGTCCCACCACTGCCGCACGTCTTCTTCCAGGCCCACGCCGTGCATGAAGTTGTAGATGGCTTTTTTCAGGCCCAGGCCCAGCACGTCGTGGTCCACCCCCAAGGGATCGACAAAGGCGATGTCGTTGCGTGCAAACAGCGGGCTGCCGGTGGCGGGTGCTGGCGTCAGTTGCACCCCAAATTCCTGTGGGTTGCGGCCCACGGGCGAGTGCACGGTGCAGGTGAAGCGGTGCCAGAAACCGCTGTGGATGCAGCCGTTGACAAACAGCTGACGCACCAGTTCCAGCGCGTCCACCGTGTCCTGCACGGTCTGGGTCGGGAAGCCGTACATCAGGTAGGCATGGACCAGGATGCCGGCGTCGGCAAAGCCCTTGGTCACCCGCGCCACCTGGTCCACCGACACACCCTTTTTCATCAGCGCCAGCAAGCGGTCCGATGCCACTTCCAGCCCGCCGCTGATGGCGATGCAGCCACTGTCGGCCAATTGCTGGCACAGCGGGGGTGTGAAGGTTTTTTCAAAGCGGATGTTGCCCCACCAGCTGATGGCCACGTTGCGCTGCTGCAGTTCAGCCGCCAGCGCCTTCAGCGACTTGGGCGGCGCGGCTTCGTCCACGAAGTGAAAGCCGGTCTGCCCGGTTTCCTGCACGATGGCCTGGATGCGGTCGACCAGGGTGCTGGCGCTGGCGGCGTCGTAACGGCTGATGTAGTCCAGGCTCACGTCGCAGAAGCTGCACTTCTTCCAGTAGCAGCCGTGTGCCACTGTCAGCTTGTTCCAGCGGCCGTCGCTCCACAGCCGGTGCATGGGATTCAGCATGTCCAGCAGGCTCAGGTAGCGACCCAGCGGCAGGCCGTCCCAGGTGGGGGTGCCCACGTCGTCAAAAGGCACGTCGGGTTCGGCAAAGTGGGTATAGCGCACCGCGCCGTCCACGCGGTGGAAGGTGCGCACCAGGCGCTGTGCCGATCGCTGGCCCTGCAGGTGTTCCAGCAGCGCCAGCAGCGGGCGTTCGCCGGCGTCCAGCGTCACAAAGTCGAAGTGGTCAAACACACGCGGTTCGGCCAGTTCTCGCAGTTCGGTGTTGGCGTAACCGCCGCCCAGCACGGTGGTGATGTGCGGGTGGTGGGCCTTCAGCGTCTGGGCCACGCGAAAGGCCGCGTACACCGCACCTGGGAAGGGCACACTCACCAGCACCACAGTGGGTTGATGGGTCGCCACGGCCTGCAAGGTCAGGCGTTGCAGGGTCTGGTCCAGCAGGTTGTGGGGTGCGGCCAGCGCCTGGGCCAGCGGTTCGAAGCTGGCCTGGCTGCCGGCCAGGCTTTCGGCGTAGCGCACAAATTCAAAGCGCGGGTCGACGGCGGCCTTCACCACATCAGCCAGGTCGTTCAGGTACAGCGTGGCCAGGTGGCGGGCGCGGTCGTGCACACCCAGCGCGCCAAAGGCCCAGGCCAGGCCATCGCCGCCTTCGTCGCCGTGTTCAAAGTTGTCCAGCGCATGAAAGCGCGGGCCCTCGGGCAGGAAAAACCGGCTGCAGATGCGGTGGGCCAAGGTGCTGTCACGGCCTTGCAGGAAGTTGATGACCGGCGTGATGGTGCTCAGGTATTCGCCGATGTGCGCGTCAAAGCCCTGCAGCAGGGGGCCGCGTTGCGCCTCGGGCCGGTTCAGCACTTCGGCATGCACGGCCTGCAGCCCTTCCACCGACAGCAGCCACAGCACCAGGTCCAGCGCCAGGTCGTGCTGCTCCGCCGGCACCTTGCGTGAGCGCAGGAAACCGGTGATGTAGGCCGTGGAGGGGTAGGGCGTGTTCAGCTGCGTCATCGGGGGGATGAGGCTGAGCACACGCACGTCAGGTGTAAGCATGGGTACGTCGGAAGCTTGTGCATTCTGCCCGCTGAGAGGCGGTCTTCCCGGCTGCGGCCTGCGCACGTCGCCAAGGGTCTTTCTAGACTGCGTCCATGAACACCACGTTATCGACCGCCCTGTCGGGCATGCAGGCCGCCCAGACCCAGGCCGGTGCCGCCGGCCACAACCTGGCCAACCTGTCCACACCGGGCTTCAAGCGCCAGACCGTGCAGGCCCAGGCCAACCCTCAAGGCGGTGTGCAGACGGCGCTGTCCACCGCGTCGCATGAACGCGCTGCGCCTGAAGCAGACGTGGTGGGCTTGATGCAGGCCAAGCACAGCTTTGCCGCCAACCTGGCCGTGTTCAAGGCCAGCGACCGCATGATGGGGGCGCTGCTGGATACACACGATTCCTGAGGCGCGCGGCGGGCCGTTTCATCCCGCGGCAGCGCTGACTGCTCGTTGCCATTCGAATCCGCGACCCGTTTCCATGCGGGCTTGAAGGGCAAGGCGAACAGTCCGTTAGATTTCGCGCATGAACCGACTGAGTGAATTCCTGAGCCAGAACGTTGGCGTTGAGCTGTGGGTCGCCACCCTGGTTGTGATCGCCCTCATCACCATCGCCGTCAACCAGGCGGCGCAAGTGGTGCTGCGCAAGGCCGCCAAGGTGGCGGCCAACACCACCGCCGTGTGGGACGACGCCCTGGTGCGCAGCGCCAGCCGCCCCGTGCTGGCAGCGCTGTGGGTCATCGGCGCAGGCTACATGGCCCGCGTGCTGCAGCGTCAGGTCGACGTGGCATTCCTGGCCGAAGTGCTGGCGCTGCGCGACGTGGCGCTGGTGATCTGTGTGGCCTGGTTCCTGATCCAGCTGGCGGGCAGGGTGGGGCGCAACGTCATCGACCGGCGGGTGTCGCGCGGCGAGGACGTGGACCACACCACAGTGGACGCCCTGGTCAAGCTGGCGCGTTTGCTGACCTTCATCGTCACCGTGCTGGTGGTGGCGCAGACGCTGGGCTTCCAGATCAGCGGTTTGCTGGCGCTGGGTGGCGTGGGCGGCATTGCGGTGGGTTTTGCGGCCAAGGACCTGCTGGCCAACTTCTTTGGCGGGCTGACCATCTACCTGGACCGACCCTTCACCGTGGGTGACTGGATCCGCAGCCCCGACAAGTCGCTGGAAGGCACGGTGGAATACATCAGCTGGCGCCACACACGCATCCGGGCCTTCAACAAGAACCCGATCTACGTGCCCAATTCGGTGTTCACCACCATCGTGGTCGAAAACCCGTCGCGCATGTCACACCGGCGCATCAAGGAGACCATCGGCCTGCGTTACGACGACTTTGCGGTGGTCGAGACCATCGTTGACGAGGTGCGGCAGATGCTGCAAGACCACGAGAGCATCGACACCAGCCAGACGCTGATCGTCAACTTCAACCAGTTCGGCGCCTCGTCGCTGGACCTGATGATCTACACCTTCACCAAGACGACAGTCTGGACCACCTTTCACCACGTCAAGCAGGATGTGCTGCTGAAGATCGGCCAGATCATCGAGCGCCAGGGGGCGCAGATCGCCTTCCCGACGCAGACCTTGCTGGTTCAGCAAGACCTGGTGCCCCAGGACCCACCCGAGGATGCCCCGGCACAGGCGAAGCCGGCGCCACAAAGCGCCGGCTGACCTGTTGGCGCCATCAAGTTGGCCACCAGCGCGGTGATCACAGGACATCAAGGCCTGATGTCCAAAAGCACTGCGAAG
>JAHECB010000371.1 GCA_024641925.1 Betaproteobacteria bacterium | reverse complement strand
GCTTGTGGATGGGACGAACCGGCGCGTCAGAAGCGCCGGTCCGGATTCTTCAATGCGTCACGTTCAAGGGGCGAATGCGAATTCGCAGGGCGCCGATTGAACGAACCAGCGGTCGTTGTTCGCATTGTCCAGCGCGTTCTTCAACGCTTCCTGGTAGGTTCGCACCGAGACGCCGGGGAACGGTGACGAGTAGGGCAACGCCAACGCCGCGTTGGCCTCGGCAATGACCGCATTGACCGTCGCGAATCCACCCGCATTGGCCGAGGTGGTGCCCATCGCGTAGATCAGCGAACTGCCCACGACGTTGCCATTCAAGACATTCAACTGCATGGCTGCCAATTGCACCGACAGCATGTAGGCCATGTTGACGGCCTTGCCATTCAGCAGCCAGGAATTCAACGGTTTGAAGCTTGTCGGATCGAAGTTGCTGTCGTCGGCATTCCTCAGATTCAAGTACCGAAGTACACCGTAGGGATCCTTGCCCGCCGACACCATCGCATTGATGGCCTTCTCGCCGTTCTTGTTGCTCCAGAAGCCCAGCGTCAAACCACCGCCCGCGCCGGTGCAGACATTGCCGAACCAGACCACCTTGTTGTTGTCCGAAGGACTGGTCAGCGTGAGGTTGACCGAGTTCAGGATCTGCGGCGTGGGCGTTGCAGCGCTGGCGGTGGGCACGTTGTTGACCGTGACGACGGTGCTGTACCAGTTGGTCATCGGGTACGTGTTGTATTCCCGGGCGAGGTAAGCACCGTCGGCCAGCAGGTCGTAGGTGGCGATCGTGAGCTTGGGTTCGCGGACGTTGAGGTCCACCTTCCAGTCGAGAACCTCGACCTCGCCCACGTCCATGACGCCGTTGGTGTTGGCGTCGTAGAACTTGCGGATCGTGATGCGGCCCACGTCCTGCGGCGGCACGGTGCCGCCGATGCGGAAGTTGTCGGTCTTGCTCAGGTCGTTCGAGAAGTCCGGATCGGTGCTGATCCACACCTTGTACACGCCGCCGGCATTGGGCGTGTCCAGAAACCCTGTGGCGCTGGAATCGGGCAACGTCACGATGTCATACAGGCGATAACAACTCACGAATCGACCCGTGGAATCGGTCGTGACCGGCTTCTGACCCGTTTGCGGATTGTTGTTGAGGCTGGTACCCAGCAGATCACCGTCCGGCCCTGTGACCTTCACGTAGAACGATGTGTTCGCCGGCAGGCCGGCAGCGTTGGCATTGATGGGACCGCCGTTGAGGCCCACTTCTTCCTTGGTCGAATAGATGTTGGCGTTGACGGTGGTGCAATTGCCCGTCAAGGTGTCCTTGAACGAGGTGTAGATGGCCCCGTTGAAGTTGGCTTGGGCCGAGAAACTGACGCCGCCGGCCAAGACAGCCAGAAAAATACTGCTGCGGAAACGCCGTGCGATAAGACTTTGGGCAAACATGACCTGATCCCCCAATTACATTTGCACAAGAGTTGTAATGTTGTTTTAACCCGGTAACCCTTGATAACCGGGCCGCCGCATGTTGGTACAAGTTTTTTCGGTTAGCAATCCCCTACCCCCCAACCCGAGGGGTCCGAAATATCCTCAATCGGACGGATGCCAACTGGGGTCCACTTCATCAGGCGCGCGAGTGCATCCATCCCAGCACCTGGTCGAAGCGCAATCAGACGCCGCCATCCGACGCGCCAGCGGCTGTTCGAACTGCCGAACACGTCGAACAGCCGCTGAAGCGCGCTGGTCGATGAAGCGGCCACCGGCGCGCCGCTGGCCGCTTCAAGGTGCCGGTGGCCAGTGACCGGTCGACAGGCTCAGCCGCCCGCCAGCCGCTTCAACGCCCCGTCCCGCACCGCCGACAGCGTCGTGCGGCTGGTGATGACGTCGGCGTCCAGCTTCAGGTGGATCAGCGTGGGACCGTCGGCCACGACCGCCCGCTGCGCTGCGGCGACGAAGTCCTCGGTGGTGGCGGCGGTGGCGGCCTGCCAGCCATAGGCCCTGGCCAGCGCGGCGAAGTCGGGGTTGAACAGGTCGCTGCCGCTGACGCGACCCGGGTATTCGCGTTCCTGGTGCATGCGGATGGTGCCGTAGGTGCCGTTGTCAACCACCACGCTGATCAGCTTTCTGGCACCGTAGCCGGTGGCGGTGGCCAGTTCCTGGCCCGTCATCAGGAAGTCGCCGTCGCCGGCCACGTTCACCACCCAGCGTTGCGGATACAGCAGCGACGCGGCCACTGCGGCGGGCACACCGTAGCCCATCGCACCCGAGGTGGGCGCCAGCTGCGTGCGGCCATGGTGTTGCAGCCCCGGCAGGCGGCCGAAGCGGTGCAACCAACTGGCAAAGTTGCCGGCACCGTTGGTGTAGATGGTGTCGTCGGGCAACAGCGCCTGCAGTGTCTTGATCACCACGGCCATGTCCAAAGGCGCCACGGGCGTGCCTTCCAGGTTGGCGACGTAGTCGGCGCCAGCCGCATTGGCGTGGTCCACCCAGGTTACGGTGGACGGTGCCGTCAGCGCTTCCAGCGCCTTGGCCGCCACCGCCATCGAGGACTGGATCATCAGGTCGGCCGCATAAACCCGGCCCAGTTCTTCCGCGCCGGCGTGGATGTGCACCAGCTTTTGCACGGGCCGCGGTGCTTGCAGATAGCTGTAGCCCTGCGTGGTCATCTCGCCCAGGCGCAAGCCCACGGCAACAACCAGGTCCGCTTGTTTCAGGCGTTCAACCAGTTTGGGGTGGGTACCGATGCCCACGTCGCCGGCGTACAGCGCATGGCGGTTGTCAAAAGTGTCCTGGAAGCGCCAGCCGCAGGCCACTGGCAAATGCCAGTTTTCGGCAAAACGCTGCAGCGCCGAAGCGGCTTCGGCATCCCAACCCGAACCACCTGCCAAAACCAGCGGGCGCTGCGCCTGCAACAGCATCTGGCGCAAATCGCGCATGGCGCCGGGGGCGGGCCAGGCATGGACAGGGTCCACACGGGGCAACACCGGCGCCGCGGTCAGCGTGGTCAGCATGTCTTCGGGCAAGGCCAACACCACCGGGCCCGGCCGGCCTTGCATGGCGACACGGAACGCGCGGCTGATGTATTCCGGCACACGGTCGGCGCTGTCAATTTCAGCCACCCACTTGGCCAGGCCCAGCGTGCCGGGGCTGAACATCTGGCGGTAATCGATTTCCTGGAAGGCTTCGCGATCGCGCTGGTCGCTGGCCACCTGGCCCACCAGCAGCAGCAGGGGCGTGGAGTCCTGGTGCGCCGTGTGCACGCCGATGCTGGCATTGGTGGCGCCAGGACCTCGGGTGACCAGGCACACACCCGGTCGCCCGGTGAGCTTGCCTTGTGCTTCGGCCATGAAACACGCGCCACCTTCCTGGCGGCAACCGATGAAGCGGATGTGGTCGCGGTGCTGGTAAAAACCGTCCAGCACGGCCAGGTAACTTTCACCAGGCACACCAAAGCAGGTGTGCACACCTTGTGCGATCAGCGCTTCAACCAGCGCGTGGCCGGCGGGACGGGTGGGGGCAACAGCGGTATTCATGGCCGAACTGTATGCGGAACGCCAGGGGACTCAGACGATGGCACAAACCTTGGTGCTGTCGAGTGGTGGCGCATCACGGGTCTGGCCGGGTCCATTGTTCTCTTGCAGGCGCCGGCCCAGCCGCCACAGCGCGCAGGTCGATACCGGAGCGCCCATGTAGCGCCAAGCGCCGTCTGCGCCCCGCCAGCGCATCAGCAGCCAGCCCTCCAGTGGCCCACCACGGGCCCACCACCAGCGCTGGTCCGCTGGCGCCATCTC
>JAHECB010000370.1 GCA_024641925.1 Betaproteobacteria bacterium | reverse complement strand
GGGTCTGACCTGGAGCTGGTGCGCAAGGCCGGCCTGGAGGCCGCCGCCGCGGTGCAACATACCCTGCCCGACAACAACCGCAGGCCGCAGGTCTGGCTGGTCGAGTTTGGCGACAGCAGCCTGAACTTTGAACTGGTGGTGTGGCTGACGCCCGAGGCGGTGAAGCGGCCGGGCGCGGTGAATGCCGATTACCTGTGGGCCTTGCAGGTGGCGCTGCAGAAATACGATCTTGAGATTCCGTTCCCGCAGCGTGACCTGCACGTGCGCAGCTGGTCCAACGAAGCCATGCCGCCAGTACAGCTGCAACCCAGGGCCGCGCCGGAGCCGTCTGCAAAATCAGACTGACGGCATCGTCGCCCCCCGCTGCCATCCGGCAGCTGCGGCGGTGCACCGCCCGCACCGATTACTCAGGTGCCGCAGAAAGTCTGGAAGGCGGCGCTCTGCGCAGGCGGCACCGGGAGGGCCAGGTCTTCGGCCTCGGGCTGCTCGTCAAAAGGCTTGGCCAGCACCGCCAGCAGGCGGTTGAAGGCCGTCAGATCGCTGCTGTCCGACGCTGAATCCAGCGCCGCTTGAACACGGTGATTGCGTGGAATGAACGCGGGGTTGCTGTTTTGCATGCGCTCGGAGGCCTCTGCAACAGCCAGCGGCTGCTGGCGCAATCGCGCCTGCCACAGCGGCAGCCAGGCCTGCAGCGGCGCGGCATCGGCGTACAGGGCCTGCAGACTGTCCAGCGCCTGCCGTTGGTCCAGCGCCTGCGGCGCGGCAGCTGTTTCGGCACCCAGCCACCGGGTCAGACCGCGGAACAGCAGCGTGAAGTCCACACCCTGCCCTTGCATGCCCGCCAACAAGCCTTGCGCCAAGGCCAGGTCGCTGGCGTCGCTGGCCGCAGTGGTGGCGACCAGTCCCAGCTTGCTGCGCATGACCTGCAGCCAATGGTGCTCGTAGCGAACCGGGAAGTCGTCGATGACGGCCGTGGCCGCGTCAATGGCTTGCTGGGGTTCATCAGCCAGCAGGGGCAGCAGTGTTTCCGCCAGCCGCGCCAGATTCCAGCGTGCGATGGGCGGCTGGTTGGCGTAGGCGTAACGCCCGTGGTAGTCGATGGAGCTGAAAACGGCGGCGGGGTCGTAATGGTCCATGAACGCACAAGGGCCGTAGTCGATGGTTTCGCCCGAGATCGTCATGTTGTCGGTGTTCATGACGCCGTGGATGAAGCCCACGCCCATCCACTGCGCCAACAACGCGGCCTGCCGTTCGGCCACCGCCTGCAACAACGCCAGTGCCGGGTTGGCGCTGTCCAGCAAGACCGGGTCGTGGCGCCGCAGGCTGTAGTTCAGCAGCCGCTGCAAGGTGGGCCGGTCGTCCATGGCCGCCGCATACTGAAAAGTGCCCACACGCAGGTGGCTGGCCGCCACGCGCGTGAGCACGGCGCCGGGCAGCCGGCCGCTGTCGCGCAGCACCGATTCGCCCGTGGCCACCACCGCCAGGGCGCGTGTGGTCGGGATGCCCAGGGCGTGCATGGCTTCGCTGATCAGGTATTCACGCAGCATAGGGCCGACAGCGGCCTTGCCGTCACCGCCGCGTGAAAACGGCGTTCGGCCCGAGCCTTTGAAGGCGATGTCGCGCCGCCGGCCCTGGGTGTCCAGCATTTCACCCAGCAGCACGGCTCGGCCGTCACCCAGGCGCGGCGAAAAACCACCAAACTGATGCCCGGCGTAGGCCTGTGCCAGCGGCTCTGCGCCCGCCGGCACGGTGTCGCCCGACAACAAGGCCGCACCCTGCGCGCCGCGCAGCACGGGCAGGGACAAGCCCAGGTCCTGCACCACGGCTTCGTTGAGCAACACCATCTGGGGATGGGGCGCCGCTGCAGGAGGCCATTTTTGGTAAAGGCCTGGCAGGTCTCGCAGGTAGGTGTTGTCAAACACAAAACCCGCGTCCTCTGACGCGACGGCTGGGGTGTTGGATGTGATGCT
This sequence comes from Betaproteobacteria bacterium, assembly GCA_024641925.1. GTDB lineage: Bacteria > Pseudomonadota > Gammaproteobacteria > Burkholderiales > Burkholderiaceae_C > Rubrivivax. Next base: position 1,808 of record JAHECB010000370.1, on the reverse strand, counting down.
GGAAACAACGGTGCTCATGGCGGGTAACCCTTGGCGGTGGTGCAGGCAGGCGGAAGGCCCGGCGTGGCAGAAATCAACGTTGCGGGCCTGTGCCTTGCAGACCCGACATCATGACCCAGTGTGAGCCCCTAAACTCCAGCGCTGTCCCAATGCCCCCGTTGTGCGCCAGCCCCAGGGTGCGCCTATCCGCTGTCCCACGTGCCCACTTCACCCTCCCTTGAACGCGACGCCCCGCTGCTGGCGGTGCAGGGTCTAGCCTGTCAGCGGGGTGAACGCACCCTGTTTGACGGGCTTGAATTGCGGTTGATGCCAGGCTCGGTGCTGTGGCTGCGCGGCCGCAATGGTCGCGGCAAGACGAGCTTGCTGCGATTGCTGGCCGGCCTGTCTGCGCCGGCAGCGGGTCGGGTCCAGCTGATGGGCCAGGACATTCAAAAAGCGGGAGCAGCCTGGCGTCAACACGCTGCTTATGTGGCCCATGCCAACGCCCTGAAAGAAGACTTGACGGCCTTGGAAGCGCTGCAATTTCTGGCGCAGTTGCATGGATTGCCGGCCACCATCAACCGCTTGCAGGCGGCGCTGCAGCGCCTGGGCATCGCCAATCGCCGGCACGCCCCCGTGCGCACCCTCAGCCAGGGGCAGCGGCGACGGGTGGCGCTGGCGCGGCTGGTGTTGTCGAACCACGCACCGCTGTGGCTGCTGGACGAGCCATTTGATGCGCTGGACACCGACGGCATCGAAGCCTTGAACGGCCTGATTGCCGAGCACGCTGCAGACGGTGGTGGTGTGGTGCTGACCAGCCACCAGGCGCTGAGCCTGCAAAAACCCGTGCCACAAGTGTTGGACCTGGAGGCCTTCGCACCGATACAGGCGCCGTCCCGGGCAACAGCCGTCACCCCGGCCAGCGCGCCATGACCACACCTACCGCCCTGCCCGGCTTTGGCACCGTGTTTGCCGCCATCCTGCGGCGCGACCTGCGCCTGGCCTCGCGCCGTCGCATCGACGCCCTGCTGCCGCTGGCCTTTTTTGTGGTCGCCCTGAGCCTCTTCCCCTTGGGTGTCGGCCCAGAGCCACAAACCCTGCGCACGATTGCGCCAGGTGTGGTCTGGGTGTGTGCGCTGCTGGCGTCCATGTTGTCGGTGGGCGCATTGTTTAACACCGACCATGCCGACGGTTCCCTGGAACAGATGCTGCTGGCGCCCAAGCCGGCGCTGGTGGTGGCGCTGGCCAAAAGCGCCGCGCACTGGCTGCTGACCGGCCTGCCGCTGATGCTGGCCACGCCCCTGGTGGCCCTGATGTTTGGCCTGCCCGCCCCGGCCTTGGGCGCGATGCTGTTGGGGCTGCTGCTGGGTACGCCCATCCTGAGCATGCTGGGGGCCCTGGGTGCGGCGTTGACGCTGGGATTGCGCAGTGGCGGCATGCTGCTGATCCTGATTGTGCTGCCGCTGGCCACACCCGCCTTGATCTTTGGCGCCGGTGCGGTGGCCGCGGTGGAAGCCGGCGTTTCTGCCAGCGGACATTTTTCACTGCTGGGCGCCTTGCTGATCATCACCGCCCTGGGTGCACCATGGGCCACCGCCGCAGCCCTGAAAATCTCCACGCAATGAGGGCAACCCGGCTTGCTGGCCTGCGGTCCTTATGATCTTGTCGTTTTTGCTGAGCCTGCCGTTGTGAACGCCCCCTCCCGCTTGCGCCTGTTTGCCTTTGCTTCGCCTGCACGCCTTTATCGCCTGCTGGGCTGGCTGGTGCCCCTGTTCTGGGTGGCCGCCGCCGTGCTGGCTGCTGTCGGCCTGTACATAGGCTTTTTTGTG
>JAHECB010000108.1 GCA_024641925.1 Betaproteobacteria bacterium | reverse complement strand
CACCACCGAGGCCCTGGCCACCGGTGCCACGGACGCTGATGCCGCAGCGGCTGCCATCATCCTGAAGCAGTTTCTCAACCCCATCGTGGAAGGCCGTGATGCAGCCGCTTGACGCCGAGGCCCTGTACGCCACGCTGCGCGACGGTGTGCGCGGCCTGCTCAAACCCGAGGGCGCGCTCGTGGGCATCTGGAGTGGCGGCGCCTGGCTGGCCGAACGCCTGCAACGTGACCTGGGCCTGGAAGGCCCGCCCGGCGTCATCAGCAGCACGCTGCACCGCGACGACTTTGGTTCACGCGGGTTGGCCTCCACGTCCGACCCCACCCAGCTGCCGTTCGACATCAACGGCAAGCACATCGTGCTGATCGACGACGTGTTGAACACCGGCCGAACCATCCGTGCCGTGGTCAACGAGCTGTACGACTTTGGCCGGCCCGCCAGCGTCACCCTGGCGGTGATGGTGGACCGGGGCGGCCGCGAATTGCCGATCGAAGCGGCGTTTGCGGCTTTGCGTGTGGAACTGCCCGAAGACCAGAAACTGTCGCTCAAGCGGGGGGAAGACGGTGAGTACCGCTTTTCACTGCGTGACCGCACACCCCCTGCCGAAGGGGTTGCCTGATGCTGTCGCGTCGAAACCCGCAGCTGAACAACCACGGCGAGCTGATCCACCTGCTGTCCATCGAAGGCCTGCCGCGTGATGTGGTGACGCAGATCCTGGACACCGCGGGTACCTTTCTCAGTGTCAACGACCGCGAGGTCAAGAAGGTGCCCTTGCTGCGCGGCAAGAGTGTGTTCAACCTGTTTTTTGAAAACAGCACCCGCACCCGCACCACCTTCGAGATTGCCGCCAAGCGCCTGAGCGCCGACGTCATCAACCTGGACATCAACCGCAGCAGCACGGCCAAGGGCGAAAGCCTGCTCGACACGATTGCCAATCTGTCGGCCATGCATGCCGACATGTTCATCGTGCGCCATGCTGAAAGTGGCGCGCCGTACCTGATTTCCAAACACGTGGCCCCGCACGTGCACGTGGTCAACGCCGGTGACGGGCGGCATGCGCACCCCACCCAGGGTTTGCTGGACATGTACACCATCCGGCATTTCAAGAAGGACTTCACGCAGCTCAGTGTGGCCGTGGTGGGCGACATCGTGCATTCACGCGTGGCGCGCTCGGACATCCATGCGCTGACCATACTGGGGGTGCCCGACATCCGCGCCGTGGGCCCCAAGACTCTGGTGCCCGGCGACCTGAAGCACATGGGCGTGCGCGTGTGCCACGACATGGCCGAAGGCATCCGCGATGCCGACGTCATCATCATGCTGCGCCTGCAGAACGAGCGCATGAGCGGCGCCATGCTGCCCAGCGCCAGCGAATTTTTCAAGAGTTACGGCTTGACGGCGGACAAGCTGGCGCTGGCCAAACCCGACGCCATCGTCATGCACCCCGGGCCCATCAACCGCGGCGTGGAAATCGACTCCACGGTGGCCGACGGCCGACACAGCGTCATCCTGCCGCAGGTGACCTTCGGCATCGCCGTGCGCATGGCGGTGATGAGCACCATTGCAGGCAACCAGGCATGAACGTGGACATCCTGATCAGCAACGGCCGTGTGGTCGACCCTGCCAGCGGCCGCGATGAAATTGCCGACGTGGCCATCCGCAAGGAACACGTGGTCCACATCGGGGCTCTGAAAGACCTGCAGGCCGCGCACCACATCGACGCCACCGGCCTGGTCGTGGCGCCTGGCCTGATCGACCTGGCGGCGCGCCTGCGCAAGCCCGGCCAGCAGCACGACAACATGCTGGACAGCGAGTTGGCGGCGGCGGCCGCTGGCGGCGTGACCAGCCTGGTCTGCCTGCCCGACACCCACCCGGTGCTGGACGAGCCCGGGCTGGTGGAGATGCTCAAGCTGCGGGCGCGCAAGCTGTCGCGCTGCCGCTTGTTTCCTTTGGGGGCACTGACCCGCGAGCTGAAAGGCGAGGCGCTGAGCCAGATGGCCGAGCTGCATGATGCCGGTTGTGTGGGTTTTGCCCAGGCCGATGTGCCCGTGGCCGACACCCTGGTGTTGCAGCGCGCCTTGCAGTACGCGTCCACCTTCGGCTACACCGTGTGGCTGCGTCCGCAGGACGCCTGGTTGGGCAAGGGCATTGCCGCGCAAGGCGCGGTGGCCACCCGGCTGGGCCTGACGGGTGTGCCGGTGCTGTCCGAAACCATCGCCCTGCACACGATCTTTGAACTGATGCGCGCCACGCAGGCGCGTGTGCACCTGTGCCGTTTGTCCAGTGCCGCGGGCGTGGCCCTGCTGCGCCAGGCCAAGGCTGAAGGCCTGCCAGTCACGGCCGACGTGAACATCAATTCGCTGCATCTGACTGACGTCGACATCGGTTACTTCAATGCCGACATGCGGCTGAACCCGCCGCTGCGCCAGGGTGCCGACCGCGAAGCGCTGCGCCAGGCCTTGGCCGACGGCTGCATCGACGCCCTGGTGTCCGACCACAACCCGGTGGCCGACGACCAGAAAAATTTGCCCTTCGGCGAAGCCGAACCCGGGGCCACGGGGCTGGAACTGCTGTTGAGCCTGGCCTTGCGCTGGGGCCAGGACATGGGCCTGCCGCTGCACCAGACGCTGGGCGCCATCACCCAGGGCCCGGCGCGGGTGCTGGGCCGCCAGATGGGGGCCATGGCCGGCACGGCGGGCCGCCTGGTGGAGGGTGCCGTGGCCGACCTGTGCATCTACGACCCCGCAGCGGAATGGACCGTGACGCCGGACCAGTTGGCCAGCCAGGGCAAACACACCCCGTTTGCCTATGGCAGCACCGGCATGGCCTTGCCCGGCCGTGTGCGCTGCACGCTGGTGGCGGGCACGCTGGCTTATGTGTCCCCCGGCCTGTCTGCATCGACGGCGTGATCCGGTCTTTGCGAGGGCTGGCGCGGCTGCTGCGTGCCGTGGTGCATGTGCTGCACGGCATGCTGGTCATGACCCGTTTTCCGCACCTGGACGAAGCGGCGCGCCACGAGCGCATCCGCTGGTGGTCGGCCGGCTTGCTGCGCTGCCTGGGGGTGCAGGTGTCGGTCAGTGGGCAGTCACGCCCTGGCGCCACGCTGCTGGTGTCGAACCACGTGTCCTGGCTGGACATTGCCGCGATTCACAGTGCCGCACCTCATGCGCGTTTTGTGTCCAAGGCCGACGTGCTGGCCTGGCCGCTGCTGGGCTGGCTGATCAAGAACGCCGGCACGCTGTTCATCGAACGCGAACGCAAGCGCGACGCGGTTCGGGTGGTGCATGCCATGGCCGCGTCACTGCAGGCGGGCCAGACCGTGGCGGTGTTTCCCGAAGGCACCACCGGGCTGGGTCCGGTGTTGCTGCCCTTTCACGCCAACCTGCTGCAGGCGGCCATCAGCACCGAAACGCCCATCCAGCCCGTGGTGCTGCGGTTTTCCGAACCGGACAGCGCTTTCAGCGTGGCCGTGTCCTTCATTGGCGAGACCACGCTGGCGCAGAGCATCTGGGCGGTGGCCCGTTCCAGCGGGCTGGCCGTGCAGGTGCATCTGCTGCCGCCCATGGGCACGGCGCATGCTGACCGCCGTGCGCTGGCTGTGCACCTGCGCGACGTGATGGCGCAGCACCTGGACAGCACGGCATCGCCCGCAGCGGCTTCATGATTCTGAGCTTTGACGACCAGTTGGTATCGGCGCAGGCCCTGGCCCAGTCCGTGGGCCAGCCGCATGCCACGGTGCTGTGCCACGACTTCCCCGATGGTGAAACACGCCTTCGGCTGCCGCCGCAGCTGCCACCCAAAGTCGCGTTTTTCTGCGGCCTGCAGCGGCCCAATGCCCGGCTGGTGCAGTTGATGCTGGCCGCTGCCGGTGCGCGTGAACTGGGGGCGGACCACATCACGCTGGTCTGTCCCTACCTGCCCTACATGCGGCAGGACATGGCCTTTGTACCCGGCGAGGTGGTCAGCCAGCGCCACCTGGGGCACTGGCTGGCCGATCGCTTCGACGCCGTGGTCACGGTGGACCCGCACCTGCACCGCGTCGCGTCGCTGGACCAGGTGCTGCCCGGGCGAACCGGCGTGGCACTGACCGCTGCGGAACTGCTGGGCAGCCACGTTGCCGGACAGTTGCCCCAGGCGCTGCTGATGGCACCTGACGAAGAGGCGGGCCAGTGGGTGCGTGCTGCCGCGCAGGCCACGGGGCTGGACCATGCCGTGTGCTTCAAACGCCGCCATGGCGACCACGATGTGGATGTGTACCTGCCGGACCGTGACGTCATCGGCCGTGCCGTGGTGCTGCTGGACGACGTGGCCAGCACCGGCCGCACCTTGGCGGCTGCCGCCAGCGGCGCCCTGGCCGCAGGTGCCGCCAGCGTCGACGTGGCGGTCACACACGCCTTGTTCATCGGCAACGCCCTGGCGACCGTGCACGGCGCCGGCGTGCGCCACGTCTGGAGCACCGACTGCGTAACCCACAGCACCAACGTGGTCAGCGTGGTGCCGATGCTGGCACAGGCGCTGCGCGGGCTGCAGGCTTGAGTTGACGCCACGTCGCGTGGCCTCTACCGCCTACCGGTTCAGGCCTTGCCCTGGTTGGCCACAGCCGCAGCTGCCCTGGCAACGGCGTCTGCGTCGCCCAGGTAGTAGCTCTTGATCGGCTTGAGCTGCTTGTCCAGTTCGTAAACCAGCGGAATGCCGTTGGGAATGTTGACGCCCACGATGGCGTCGTCGGCAATGCCGTCCAGGTACTTCACCAGCGCGCGGATGCTGTTGCCATGCGCGGCGATGACGATGCGCTGGCCGCTCAGGATGGCTGGCGCAATGCGTTCGTTCCAGAAGGGCAGCACCCGCGCCACGGTGTCTTTCAGGCACTCGGTCAAGGGAATCTGCTCGGGGCGCAGCTTGGCGTAACGCAGGTCACCCCGCTGGCCGCGCGGGTCGTCGGCAGCCAGCACCGGCGGCGGTGTGTCGTAGCTGCGACGCCAGATCAGCACTTGCGCGTCGCCGTATTCGCGCGCCATGTCGGCCTTGTTCAGACCTTGCAAGGCACCGTAGTGACGCTCGTTCAGCCGCCAGTCGTTCTGCACCGGCAGCCAGGTGCGGTCCATGGCGTCCAGGGCATGCCACAGCGTCCACACCGCGCGCTTGAGCACCGAGGTGTAGGCCACGTCAAATTCGTACCCCGCTTCGCGCAGCAGGCGGCCCGCTTCCTGGGCCTGGGCAACCCCGGTGGCGGTCAGCGGCACGTCGGTCCAGCCGGTGAAACGGTTCTCCAGGTTCCAGGTGCTTTCGCCGTGGCGAATCAAAACAAGTTTGTGCATGGCCGCAATTCTATAATTCGCGGTTTTGTAACTCTGCGGCACCTGCCTTGAAATTCCTCATCGACAATTGGCCGCTCATTCTGCTGGCCTTGGTTTCCGGCGGCATGCTGGCCTGGCCCCTGATCAAGGGCGGCCTGGGCGGCGCCGGCGCTGTCAGCACCAGCGAGGCCGTGCGCCTGATCAACCGCGAAAAAGGCGTGTTGATCGACGTCTGTGAACCATCGGAATACGCGGCGGGCCACGCCGTGGGTGCGCGCAACGTGCCCTTGGCGCAACTGGACACTGCCAAGGGCCTGCCCACCAACAAGGCCCTACCGGTTCTGGTGATGTGCGCCAGCGGTGCCCGGGCTTCGCGCGCAGCCGCTCAACTGCGCAAGGCCGGCTTCGAAAACGCGGTGGCGGTGTCTGGTGGCCTGGCCGCCTGGCGCGATGCCCAACTGCCCGTCGACAAGGCGGTTTGAAAGCAGACCTATCTGGCCCGGTCCCTGTTGCCGTCCGGGCTTTTGCAGGCGCCGCAAAATATGGATTGCCCAAAAAATCAAGGAACCCGATATGACCCCGGTCAAGATGTACACCACCCAGGTGTGCCCCTACTGCATACAGGCCAAGGCCTTGCTGAAGCAGCGGGGCGTCTTGCAGATTGAAGAAATCCGCATCGATCAGGACCCGGCGCAACGCAACCACATGATGAGCGTCACCGGCCGGCGCACCGTGCCGCAGATCTTCATCGGCGACACCCATGTCGGGGGTTGCGACGATCTCATGGCCTTGGACAGTCGCGGCGAGTTGCAGGCCTTGCTGGGTAACTGAGCGCCAGCACGCATCAAAAGCGTCACGGCCACCGCGCTGTGCCGAGGGCGGGCAGGTGCCGCAGCTGAAAGTCAGGCGCCATAATGTCGGGTTGCGGCTCGGCGTCATGACGGCGCCAGGCTTTGACATCACGAGAACCCCACCATGGCCGACGAGACCCCCGTTTTCCAGATCCAACGCATGTACCTGAAGGATCTGTCGCTTGAGCAACCCAACTCGCCTCAGATTCTGCTGGAGCAATCTCAGCCTCAGGTCGACATCAACCTGACCATGGGCGCCGAAACCGTTGCCGATGGCGTGTATGAAGTCACCGTGGCGGCCACGGTCACCACCAAGGTGCAGGACAAGGTGCTGTTCCTGGTTGAAGCCAAGCAGGCCGGCATCTTCGAGATTCGCAACGTGCCGGACGAACAGCGCCAGGGCATTCTCAGCATCGTCTGCCCGCAGATGATCTACCCGTATCTGCGTGCCATCGTCTCTGACGTCTGCACCCGTGCCGGCTTCCCGCCGATCCTGCTGACCGAAGTCAATTTCCAGGCCATGTTCGAGGCCCAGCAGAAGCAGGCCGCCGCACAAGGCAACGGCGCACCCAGCATCATCACCACCGCCAACTGACACGGCGCGTCTCGACATGAACCTGACCGTGCTCGGCGCTGGCGCCTGGGGCACGGCACTGGCCGCAGCCGCTGCAGCGTCGGCGCAGCACCAGGTGGTGCTGTGGGCGCGTGACGCGCGACAGGCGGCCGATCTGGCATCCCGGCGCTGCAACACACGCTACCTGCCCGGTGTGCCGTTGCCGCCGGCACTGCGCATCAGCACCGATTGGGATGCGGCCGTGAGCCATGCCCAATCAGGTCTGACGGTAATTGCCACACCCATGGCCGCCTTGCGGCCCACGCTGCAACGACTGCCCGGCAAACAGCCCGCCTTGTGGTTGTGCAAGGGCTTCGAATCCGGCACCGGTGCCCTCGCGCATGAAGTGGCGCAGGCCCTGCGGCCCGAAGTGCCCTGTGGCGTGCTGTCGGGCCCCAGCTTTGCTGCCGAGGTGGGGCGCGGTCAGATCACGGCGCTCGTCGCAGCCTGTACCGACCCGGCGCTGGCCGACGCTGCGGTGGATGCCTTTCACGGCGATGTGATCCGTGTCTACACCAGCGACGACCTGGTTGGTGTTGAAGTGGGGGGTGCCGTCAAGAACGTGCTGGCCATTGCCGTGGGCATTCTGGACGGCATGGCCGCGGCTGGCGGTGCCGGCGATCCGGCTGACGAAGGCCGTGCGCCGCCGGGCTTGAACGCACGGGCAGCCTTGATCACGCGCGGTCTGGTCGAGATGACCCGTCTGGGCGTGGCATTGGGCGGCCGTGCCGAAACCTTCATGGGTTTGTCCGGCCTGGGCGATCTGGTGCTGACTGCGACGGGCGATCTGTCGCGCAACCGCCGTGTGGGTTTGCTGCTGGCCACCGGGCTGTCCCTGCCCGAGGTGCTGGCGCAACTGGGCCACGTCGCCGAGGGTGTTTACAGCGCCGAAACGGTGCAGGCGCGAGCCCGGCAACTGGCTGTGGACATGCCCATCACCCAGGCTGTCGTGGCGGTGTTGAAGGGTGACCTGACACCCGCGCAGGCCTTGAAGCACCTGATGGCGCGCGAGGCGCGGCCCGAAGGCTGAACCTCCGTCCGGCTGTTCCGCGCCAGAGTTCAACGCCCCCCGGCGTACCCGCATTGGCGCCAGGCCTCGAACACGGCCACGGCCACGGCATTGCTCAGGTTCAAGCTCCGCTGACCTTCTCGCAAAGGCAGTCGCACACGGTGTCCGGCTGCAAAGCTGTCCAGCAAGGCCGGTGGCAGGCCCGCGGTTTCGTTGCCAAAGACCAAGGTGTCGCCGGCCCGCCAGGCCACGCTGGCCAACGTGCTCTGGCCCCGGGTGCTGAAGGCAAAGAGGCGGGTGGGGTCCAGCGCCAGGCTTTTGGTCTCCAGCATCGCCTGCCATGATGCATGCCGCTGCACTGAAGCGGTCTCGTGGTAGTCCAGTCCAGCGCGCCGCAGCAGCTTGTCGTCCATGGAAAAACCCAGCGGCTCCACCAGGTGCAGCGTGCAACCGGTGTTGGCTGCCAGCCGGATGATGTTGCCGGTATTGGGCGGAATTTCCGGGTGCACGAGCACGATGTTGAACATGGGCGGTCAGTTCCCCGGCGCGGCTGTGCGCGCCAGCACCCACAGGTCGACCCGGCGGGCGCCGTTGCGCAAGAGTTCGGCTGCCGCTTCCTGCGCCGTGGCGCCCGTGGTCATGACGTCGTCCACCAGCGCCACATGGCGGCCTTGCACCAAGCCCGCGCTGGCCGGCGCCACCATGAAGGCATTGCGCAGGTTGTGCAGACGTTCCTGGCGGCTCAGTTCAGCCTGGTGGGGTGTGTCCAGCAGGCGCTGCAGCAGCTGTGGCAGCGCCTGCACGTGCAGACCCTGTCCCAGGCGGCGCGCCAGTTCCCAGGCCTGGTTGTAGCCGCGCTGCGCCAGGCGCTGCGGCGACAGCGGCACCGGCAGCAAGATGTCCGGCAGGCCGCCTGAGCCGTGCTGCACTGCCTGCAGCAAACGCTGCGACAGCGGTCCTGCCAGTTCGGGCTGCTGTCGAAACTTGAAGTTGATGATCAACTGGTCCCACGGAAAGGCGTAGTCCACCGCGCAAATCGTCTGCACGAATGCCGGTGGCGACAACGTGCAGGCGCCGCATTGCAGTTGCGCCGCGGACAGGGGCAGCGCACACCGGCCGCAGCGTGTCACCGGCGGTGCAAACCGTTGGGTGCAGGTCGGGCAGATGCGCGCCCGTGCCCATCGGCGGCAGATCTCACATTGACTGGGCCAGCCGCTGCCCGGCGCTGAGGGCCGTTCGGGTGTGGTGATCTGGCGCGGCTGGGTCGCAGTGGGCATGTGCTCAATATACTGGCCGTCCAAGCCACGATGCCCGTGGTGCCGTTCAAGATGCCGCAGCCACCGCAGTCTCAAGCCCCCACATCATGCCGCAACCTGGATGGGCCGGCACTGGCCCGCATCACCCGGCGCATGCAGTCGGCGCCACAAGCGCCGTGGCTGCATGGCGAAGTGGCCCGGCGCATGGCGCAGCGCCTGCCCATCATCAAGCTACAGCCGGCCCGGGTGCTGGACTGGGCTTTGGGCGCGGGCGACAGCCAGTCGCTGCTGCAGCAGACCTACACCAAGGCGAACCTCTCGCGTGTTGAAACTGTGCCGGGGCGCGACCATGCGCCGGTTGCTGTTGCCGCCATGCCCTGGTGGTCGCCGCAGCGCTGGATGGGCACACCGCGGCGTGTTCTGGCGCCCGAAGACGTGGTCGCCGGTCAGTCGGATTTGGTCTGGGCCAACATGTCGCTGCACCTGGCGCCCGACCCGCTAGCCTGTTTTGCCCAGTGGCATCGAGCCCTGGCTGTTGATGGGTTCCTGATGTTTTCCACTTTGGGTCCCGGCACGCTCACCAGCCTTCAGGGGCTGTACCAGCGGCAGGCCTGGCCACCGCCTTTTGCGCCCTTTGTCGACATGCACGACCTGGGCGACATGCTGGTGGCTGCCGGGTTTGCTGACCCGGTGATGGATCAGGAACTGGTGACCCTGACCTGGGAAACACCCCAGGCCGCTTTGCTGGAGTTGCGCCAGCTGGGCGGCAATGCCCATTCGGGCCGGTTTGCCGGGCTGCGTACGCCCCGATGGCATCGGGCCTTGTTGCAGGCCGTGGGCTCATTGGCGCAGCCCGGCGGCCGGGTGGCCTTGGACTTCGAACTGGTCTATGGCCATGCCTTCAAACCAGCGCCGCGCCTGCGTGTGGGCGGTACCACGCATGTGGCCGTGGAGGACCTGCGGCGCATGGCGCGCGCGCAACGCCCGGAGCCCTGAATGGGCTTGCGCCTACGCTAGAATGTTCGGTTGTTGGGAGGTTGGTGCCGCCCGTGGTTCGGGCCTTGCAGCGTGTTGACGCGGTCTGGGTGCCGATGGGGCTCGATTCCTTTGGTGCGAGGTCCTCATGCCGTTGGATACTTGTTGTACATCGCACCGCCTTGCGTCCTTGCTCTTCCGCCCATCCCGGCTTTTCTGTTCCACCGCAGTCCTCAATCCTCCGCCCACAGCCCATGGAAACCGCAACGGCTTCGCCCCATTGGCCTTCGACCAGCTGGCAGCCCCCGGCCGCCATGGGCGAGCCCCGGGTGGACTTTGGTCGCCAGGAGCCGGGCACAGGTGAACCCGGCAAGCCACCAGTCGTGTTCTGGCTGATGCGTCGAAACTGCTCCGTGACTCCGCGTCAGGTGGGCCTGGTCTATCTGGGCATCTGTGGTGTGACCTTGCTCATCGCCGGTTTTTTCCTCTCGATGGGCGCGCCCTGGGTACTGGCATTTGCCGGCCTTGAGCTGCTGGCCCTGGGTGTGGCCTTCCTGGTTTTTGCCCGCCATGTGGCCGACCGCGAATTGCTCAGACTGGTGGGTTCGTCTCTCCAGTTCGAACGCCACGTGGGCCCGTCGGTGGTGCGCGCCGAACTGGCCGCCGATCGCGTCACCGTGGAGCCCGCCAGCGGCCAGGGTTCGCTGGTCAAGCTGACTGCGCACGGCCGCAGTGTCCTGGTGGGCCGTTTTCTGCGCCCCGAATTGCGGGCCGCCTTTGCCAAAGAGTTGCGTCTGACGCTGCGCCACAACCTGGCCGCAGGCGGCCTGAGATCCTGATTGATTCGACCTGAAGTGACCATGATGAAGACCATAAAGACATTTGCGCGCCCGCTGGTTCAGCGCCTTGCTGCCCCACTGGCAGCCTTGGCCTGGGCGCTGGCTTCTCCTGCGGCCATGGCCGTCAACAGCCTGCCCGGTGGCCCGGCGGTGAACCAGATCGACCTGCATCCGCCGGTTACCAAGATCGGTGAACAGCAGGTGCTGCTGCACAACGGGATGCTCATCGTCTGTCTGGTGATCTTTGTCGCCGTGTTTGGCGTCATGTTCTATTCGATCCTGAAGCACCGCAAGTCGCTGGGTCACAAGTCGGCCAATTTCCACGAAAGTGTGTCGGTCGAAATTGCCTGGACCATCGTGCCCTTCATCATCGTCATCCTGATGGGCGCCGCTGCCACGCGCACGGTGGTGGCCATGAAGGACACCAGCAATGCCGACCTCACCATCAAGGCCACGGGCTACCAGTGGAAATGGGGTTACGACTACCTGAAAGGTGAGGGCGAAGGCATCGGGTTCCTGCAGACCCTGGATCTGGCCCAGCGCACCATGAGCAACAGCGGCAAACCCTCGGGCGACAACTACCTGCTGAAGGTCGACAACCCGCTGGTGGTGCCGGTGGACAAGAAAGTGCGCATCATCACCACGGCCAATGACGTCATTCACGCCTGGATGGTGCCTTCGCTGGGCGTCAAGCAGGACGCCATTCCCGGCTTTGTGCGCGACACCTGGTTCCGCGCCGAAAAGATTGGCGACTACTACGGCCAATGTGTAGAGCTGTGCGGCAAGGAGCACGCCTACATGCCGATCCACGTGAAGGTGGTCAGCCAGGCTGACTACGCCGCCTGGGTCGACGGCAAGAAAAAAGAAATGGCCGCCCTGGCTGACGACCCCAACAAGGTGTGGACACTGCCCGACCTGGTGGCGCGGGGTGAGAAGGTCTACAACGCCAACTGCGCCGCCTGTCACCAGGCCAACGGCAAGGGCGCCGGCCCCATCAAGGCCCTGGACGGCAGTGCCATCGTGCTGAACGATCCGGCCAAACAGGTCGACATCCTGCTCAACGGCGCGGCTGGAGGCGCCATGCCTGCGTGGAAGGCGCTGTCAGATACCGAATTGGCCGCTGTCATCTCGTTCACCAAAAACGCCTGGAGCAACCAGACCGGCAAGTACGTTCAGCCGTCTGAAGTGGCGTCGGCGCGGGCCGGCAAGCCGGTTGAATTCAGTTTTGCGCCGAGCAGTACCGCTGGCGGTGCTGCCCCCGCTGCGACCCCGAAGGCTCCCGGCTAGTGGGCTGGTTGACCGCCTGACACGCACGCACCCGATATACAAGTTCCAGGAGCATCACCATGAGCGCAGTCCTTCCCCATGGCACCGGTCACGAAGCCGACCACGACCACGACCACCACGCCCCTGCGGGCTGGCGCCGCTGGCTGTATGCCACCAACCACAAGGACATCGGCACGATGTACCTGCTGTTCAGCTTCACCATGCTGATGGTGGGTGGTGTGCTGGCGCTGCTGATCCGTGCTGAACTGTTTCAGCCTGGCTTGCAGTTCGTGAACCCGGAACTGTTCAACCAGTTCACCACCATGCACGGCCTGATCATGGTGTTTGGCGCCATCATGCCGGCCTTTGTGGGCTTCGCGAACTGGATGATTCCGCTGCAGATCGGTGCGGCGGACATGGCCTTTGCGCGCATGAACAACCTCAGCTTCTGGTTGTTGATTCCGGCCGCGCTGATGCTGGTGGGTTCGTTTTTCATGCCCGGCGGCGCACCCGCTGCGGGTTGGACGCTGTATGCACCGCTGACCCTGCAGATGGGCCCCAGCATGGACGCCGGCATTTTCGCCATGCACATCATGGGCGCCAGCTCCATCATGGGCTCGATCAACATCATCGTCACCATCCTGAACATGCGCGCGCCCGGCATGACGCTGATGAAGATGCCGCTGTTTGCCTGGACCTGGCTGATCACGGCCTACCTGCTGATTGCCGTCATGCCTGTGCTGGCCGGCGCCATCACCATGACGTTGACCGACCGCCACTTCGGCACCAGCTTTTTCACCCCCGCCGGTGGTGGCGACCCGGTGATGTACCAGCACATCTTCTGGTTCTTCGGTCACCCCGAGGTCTACATCATGATCTTGCCGGCCTTCGGCATCGTCAGCGCCATCATCCCCGCTTTTGCGCGTAAACGACTCTTTGGCTACACCTCGATGGTCTATGCCACGGCGTCCATCGCCATCCTGTCGTTCATCGTCTGGGCGCACCACATGTACACCACCGGCATGCCGGTGACGGGTCAGCTGTTTTTCATGTACGCGACCATGCTGATCGCGGTGCCCACGGGCGTGAAGGTCTTCAACTGGATCGCCACCATGTGGCGCGGTTCGATGACCTTTGAAACCCCCATGCTGTGGGCGGTGGGTTTCCTGTTTGTGTTCACCATGGGTGGTTTCACGGGCCTGATCCTGGCCATGGCGCCCATCGATATCCAGCTGCAGGACACCTATTACGTGGTGGCGCACTTCCACTACGTGCTGGTGGCTGGCTCGCTGTTTGCGCTGTTTGCCGGCGTGTACTACTGGGGCCCCAAGTGGACCGGCGTCATGTACAGCGAAACCCGCGGCAAGATCCACTTCTGGCTGTCGCTGATCTTTTTCAACGTCACCTTCTTCCCCATGCACTTCCTGGGCCTGGCTGGCATGCCGCGTCGTTATGCCGACTACCCCATGCAGTTCGCCGACTTCAACATGATCGCGTCCATCGGCGCCTTTGGTTTCGGCCTGATGCAGGTGTATTTCTTCCTGTTCGTGGTGGTGCCCATGATGCGCGGCAAGGGTGAAAAAGCCGCGCAAAAGCCATGGGAAGGTGCCGAGGGCCTGGAATGGGAAGTGCCGTCTCCGGCGCCATTCCACACCTTTGAACAGCCGCCCAAGCTGGATGTGACCGCCACACGGGTCATCGGTTGAAACCAGCCGCCCAGCAGCACGGACTCCCCATGCCCATCAGCGAACAGCAGCGCAAGGCCAACGTCCGCCTGGGTTTGATCCTGGCCACCGTGGCCGTGGTGCTGGCCGTGGGTTTTGTGGCCCGCATCGTGCTCTTTCCGGCCTGAGACTGCCGACATGAAATCACCCAACGAACCAGACACGGCAGCCGGCGCGGCCAGCCTGCTGCTGGGCGACAACCGCCGCATGGTGGTCAAGCTGGTGGTGGTGGTGGCCATGATGTTCGGCTTCGGCTATGCACTGGTGCCGATGTACCGGGCCATCTGCGACGCCCTGGGCATCAACGTGCTCAGCTTGTCGGACCAGCGCATTGCCAATGGCACCTGGACCGGGCGCAAGGCCACAGGTAACACGCAGGTCGATACCAGCCGCACCATCACCATCGAGTTTGACGCCAACGCGCGGGGCCCCTGGGAATTCAAGCCGGCAGTGAACTCGTTGCAGGTGCACCCTG
>JAHECB010000369.1 GCA_024641925.1 Betaproteobacteria bacterium | reverse complement strand
CCCTTGTACCTGAGCCCACACCCGCCATGAGCACCGACCACATCTTCCAGTTGCCCCAGCTGACCGCCGCCATGCGTTTGCTGGTGCAGGGTTTTGGCAGCAGCCCGGCCGAGGTTGACGCCGTTGTCAACAACCTCATCACCGCCAACCTGATGGGTCACGACTCACACGGCATCGGCATGCTGCCGCGTTACGCCAGCGCCTACCTGGAAGGCAGCCTGAAACCCAACGCCAGCGTCACCACCGTGCTGGACGCCGGCGCTTTGCTGCGGCTGGATGGCAACGTGGGCTTTGGCCAGGTTGTCGGGGCGCAGGCCATGGACCTGGGCATCAACCGTGCGCAGCAGCATGGCAGCTGCATCGTGGCGCTGGGCAACGCCCACCACCTGGGCCGCATCGGCGCCTGGGCCGAGCAAGCGGCGGCGGCGGGCCTGGTGTCGCTGCACTTCGTGAACGTCATTTCGCGCAGCATCGTGGCGCCTTACGGTGGCGGCGATGCACGTTTTGGCACCAACCCTTTCTGTGCCGGCGTGCCGCTCCCGGGCCGGCCGCCCGTGATCCTGGACTTCGCCACCAGTGTCATCGCCCAGGGCAAGACCCGCGTGGCGCACAACAAGGGCGAGGCTGTGCCCGAGGGTTACCTGATTGACGACCAGGGCCGCGCCACCACCAACCCGCGTTATTCGGTGGTGCCGCCCTTTGGTGCCTTGCTGACCTTTGGTGAACACAAGGGCTATGGCCTGGCACTGATGTGCGAGCTGCTGGGCGGCGCGTTGGCCGGCGGCCTGACGCAACACAACGACGACACCAGCAAGCGGCGCGTCATCAACGGCATGTTCAGCGTGCTGCTGGACCCGCACAAGTTGGGCGCCCACGATCGCTTTGCCGCCGAGGCACAGGCCTTCATCGACTGGGTGCAAGCCAGCCCCACGCGTGAAGGCTTCGACCCGGTGCAGGTGTCGGGTGATGCAGAACGGGCATCTCTGGCCCAGCGCACCGCCAACGGCGTGCCGGTGGACAGCACAACCTGGCAGGAGATCCTGAGCGCGGCGCAAAGCCTGGGCGTGGACCCGCAGCGGGTGCAACAAGCCGCCGCCGGCTGAGGCGAGGCCGAACCGCCGCCGCAGATGCGGGATGCCCCGAATCGGGCGGCAGCACCTGAAAATTGAGCACCCAGCCTGTGCAGAAAGGCGCAGCCGGCGGGAACAAGCTTGACCGTCAACGCGCCGGGCCCTCAAGCGCCGGGCCTTGGAGCCCGATACCCGTGTAGGGCCGTGGTGGTCATTCAGGGGGGACAATTGTCCAGTCGGGTATCAAGACAACTGTGGTCCGTCTACTTGACCCTGTTGCTGCTCGTGGCGGCGCTGGCCGCATTGGCGGTGCTGCAGACACAGGCTCTGGATGACACGCTGCAACGTGCCCAGAACCTGCCGCCCAGCGCGCTGACCACTGGGGCACCGCAGCTGCAGGCCTTGCAGGCACAACTGCAAAGCCACCAGCAGACTTGGCTGACGGCAGCGGGCCTGGCCGCGGCGCTGTGCACGGCGCTGATGGGCTGGCTGGCACAGGGCATCAGCAAGCCCCAGGGCGATGTCGATTCTCCCGGGTCAGCACCCGAGGTGGGCGAAAACCACAGCTCGGCCCATGCGAGCACCCTGGACCCCTTGACCGCGTGCTGCACCCGCGAGCATTTCCTGGCGGCCCACGTCGGCGCCGTAGCCCATGCCGCGAACCAAGGCGCCCGCGCGGCTGTGGTCTGTTTTGACGTCGAGCGACTGAAGTCGATGAACGCCTTGCTGGGCTTCGACGCCGGTGACCACGCCATCGTGCTCACCGCCCGGGCGGCGCGCAAGCTGATGGCCACACCCGACGCGCTGGCACGGCTGGGCGGTGGCACCTTCGCAGGCCTGCTGATGCTGGAAGAGGGCGAAAGCGCCGTACAGCGCGCGCAGGCGCTGCGGGCCGCGCTGATCCAGAGCGCAGCCTGGCGCAGCCACACCCTGGACATGAGCGTGGCCGTGGGCGTGGCCGCCGCACCCGAACACGGCGAAACCACCGCCGAGCTGACCCGACGCGCCGAACAGGCCCTGTTTGAAGCCAAGCGCACACGCGGCCTGGTGGGGGCCTACAGCGCCAGCATCGAGGCTGCGCGCCTGTCCCATCTGGGCCTGTCTGCCGACCTGGTGCTGGCGCTGCAGCGCGACGAACTGAAGACCTACCTGCAGCCCCGCTGGTGTGTGAGCACACAGCGGGTAGTGGGAGCTGAAGCGCTGCTGCGCTGGCATCACCCGCGGCGCGGTTGCCTGCTGCCCGCCGAATTCCTGCCTTTTGCCGAGCGCACGGGTCGCATCGGCGCCATCACCGCGCAGCTGCTGCAGTCGGCGGTGCATTTGCTGAACCAGCAGATGGGAAGCCTGGACCTGTCGGTGAATGTCTCGGTGGCAAACCTGCGCGACCCGGCCTTCGTGCCTTCGGTACGGGCCTTGCTGGAGGACTCCGGCGTGACCCCGGCTCGGCTGCGGCTGGAAGTGGCCGAGAAAGCCTTGCTGGACGGCGGCAGTGAAGCCCTGGCACGCCTGGCTGAACTCCGGGCCCTGGGTCTGGGTGTGGTGGTTGACAACTTCGGTATCGGCGCGTCGCCGCTGGCGCACTTGCAGCGGCTGCCGGCAACCGAATTGAAGCTGGACCGCAGCTTTGTGGTCGACGTGGACAACAAGGCCGGTCGCCACCAGCTGATGAAGTCGATCATCGACATGGCCCACAGTCTGCAGCTGACGGTCACGGCGCACGGCGTGGAAACGAGGGCCGAGCGCGCGGCGCTCGAAGGCCTGGGCTGCGACCAGTTGCAAGGCAACCTGATCGGCCCGCCCGTCGAGGTGGCCGCGTTTGTGCAGATGCACCAGGCTCAAACCAGCTGAAACCACCAGCTGATGTCGCCTGGGCGCGCCGGCAGGGCGCCGCAGGCGGCGGCCTACAGCGCCAACATGTCGCGCCAGATGTTGTCGGCCCAGCTCAGGGCGTAACGCCCCTCCAGTGCACTGGCGCTGGGCGACAAACCACCCGACCCCGGCACCGTCTTGAAGGTATTGGCCACCGCGTCGTACTGGTGCACGCTGGCCACATGCACCACGTCGGTGGCCGTGACAAAGCTGTAGCAGGTGTTCACCAGCACGGGCGTGGGATTGACCGGCCGACCGTGCAGCAGTTCGATGATGGCCGCTGCGGCCACCTTGGCCTGCTGGTTGGCCATGTGCCCGCTCTTGGGCATGCCCGGCGCGCTGAAGGTGCTGTCGCCCAGCACGTGCACACCCGGTGCCGCGGTGCTCTCCAGCGTCAGCCAGTTCACACCGGCCCAGCGGTCGTTCACGTTCAGCAGGCCGGCACTGCGGGCGATGTCGCCCCCCCGGTGCGGCGGTATCACGTTCAGCACGCTGGCCTTGACGTCTTCGAATTCCAGCCGCGCCACCGGTGCCGCGGCGCTGCCCGCGACTTCCTTCAGCACCGAATTCGGGCGGTAGTCGATCAGGCCCGCGTAGTGCTCGGCCCAGGCCTTCATGAACAGGCCCTTTTTGCTGGTGATGTCGGGGTTGGCGTCCAACACCAGCACCTTGGACCGCGGTTTGTACTGCTTGAAGTAGCTGGCCACCATGCAGGCGCGCTCATACGGCCCGGGCGGGCAGCGGTAGGGCGCCAACGGAATGGTCAGCGCGTAGACACCGCCGTCGGGCATGGCCTGCAGTTGCTGGCGCAGCGCCACCGTCTGCGGCCCGGCTTTCCAGCTGTGCAGC
>JAHECB010000368.1 GCA_024641925.1 Betaproteobacteria bacterium | reverse complement strand
CCGCTGATCATGCCGCCCTTTGTGGGCGCCGTGGCGCTGCAGCTGATCTTTGGCCGCAGTGGCAGCATCAACCTGCTGCTGCAAGAACACCTGGGCTTCACGTTGCCCATCATGGAAGGCCTGAACGGTGTGGTGTTTGTGGAAGCCATCCACTACTTCCCGTTCATCCTGATGAACCTGACGGTGGCGCTGCGCAACATCGACGGTGCCATGGAAGAAGCGGCCATGAACCTGGGCTGCACGGGCTGGCGCTTGTTCTGGCGCGTGATCTTCCCGCTGGCCGCACCGGGTTTTGTGGCCGGTGCTTCGCTGGTGTTCGTGAAGGTGTTCGACGACCTGGGCACACCATTGGTGATGGGCCAGACCAACCTGCTGGCGCCCCAGGCCTACCTGCGCATCACGCAGGTGGGGCTGGAAGATCCGCTGGGTTATGTCATCAGCGTCATCATGATTGCCTTTTCCATCGCTGCCATGGCGCTGTCGGCCCGGGCCTTGAAGGGCCGCGACTACAGCACCTTGCAGAAGGGTGGCGGCAGCATCCAGCGCCGACGCCTGGGCGCCGGTGCGTCACTGGCGGCGTATGCGTGGATCAGCTTCATCCTGCTGCTGACCTTGTCGCCCCACATTGGTGTGCTGCTGCTGAGTTTTGCCAAGGTCTGGAGCTTCGCGCCGCTGCCCGATGCCTACACGCTGGAGCACTACGGCACGGTGTTTGCCGACAGCAGCGGCATGATCAGGAACACGCTGCTGTATTGCGGCCTGGCAGCGCTGCTGGACGTGGTGCTGGGCGTGACCATTGCCTACCTGATCCTGCGCACGAACTTGCCCGCGCGGCGCTGGCTGGACTGGATCGCCACGGCCTCGCTGGCCGTGCCCGGCATCGTGCTGGCGATCGGCTTTCTGCGATTGTTCAAGGGCATGATGCTGCCGGGCACCGACGTGCTGATCACCAGCACCTGGGTGATGATCATGCTGGCCTATGCGGTGCGCCGCCTGCCCTATGCGCTGCGCAGTTGCGTGGCGGCGCTGCAGCAAGTGCACGCCAGCCTTGAAGAGGCGGCAGAAAGCCTGGGGGCGACCAAGCTGCGCACCATCCGGCGCGTGGTGGTGCCGCTGATGGCGGGCGGCATCCTGGCCGGCTTTGTCACCAGCTTCATCACGGCAGCGGTGGAGCTGTCGGCCACCATTCTGCTGGTGTCGGCCGACTCACAGGCCCCCATGTCCTACGGCATCTACCTGTACATGCAGAGTGTGGCCGGGCGTGGCCCGGGTGCGGCCTTGGGTGTGCTGGCCATTGCGGTGGTGGCGGTGGGCACCTGGGTGTCGCATGTCGTGGTGGAACGCACCGGCAGCCGATTTGCACCCCGTCCCGTGGACGAGGCGCTGCCACCCCTGAAGTTGGCGGCGGCGCCCGCAGGAGAAGCACGATGAAAAAAGTCAGCGTGGTGTGCTGCAACGTGCGGCTGGCCTATGGCAAGACCGAGGTGCTGAAAGACGTGTCGCTGGACATCCAGCCCGGCGAATTTTTTGCCTTGCTGGGGCCTTCGGGCAGCGGCAAGAGCACCTTGCTGCGGCTGATTGCAGGCTTCAACCAGAACCAGAGTGGCCAGGTGCTGGTAGACGGGCAGGACGTGAGCGGTTTGCCGCCCTGGCAGCGCAACATTGGCATGGTGTTTCAGAACTACGCCCTGTGGCCGCACATGACGGTGTGGGACAACGTGGCCTTTGGCCTGGTTGAACGCAAAACACCGCAGGCCATGCTGAAAAACAAGGTTGAAGCCGCGCTGGACCTGGTGGGCCTGGCCAGCTATGCACAGCGCCGCCCCAACCAGTTGTCGGGTGGCCAGCAGCAGCGCGTGGCGCTGGCGCGCACCATCGTCATCGAGCCCCAGGTGCTGCTGCTGGACGAACCACTGAGCAACCTGGACAAGAGCTTGCGGGTGCAGATGCGGCAAGAACTGCTGGCCATGCAGCGCCGCCTGGGCCTGACCACGATTTTTGTTACCCATGACCAGGAAGAAGCCATGACCACGGCCGACCGCATGGCCGTGCTGGACAAAGGCGTGGTGCAGCAGGTGGGCTCGCCCCAGGACTTGTACGACCAACCCGTCAATGCGTTTGTAGCGGGTTTTGTCGGCACCATGAACTTGCTGCCCTGCACGGTGACGTCCCGCAGCGCCGATGGCGTGATGCTGGACGTGGCCGGCGCGGGCAGCCTGCGCATGCCGCCGGCGGCTTGCGCGGGCCTGGACGGGCCGGCGGGCCAGGACCTGATGTTGAGCTTCAGGCCCCATGCCCTGCAACTGGCCGCGCCTGGCGCGCCGCGCAACGCGCCATGGCTGTGGATGAACGGCCAGGTCGAAGCCCGCGAATTCCTGGGCGAAAGCACCCGCTACCGCGTGCAGGTGGGCGCGCAGCGCCTGATCGTTGACCAGCCGCACGCGGTGGGCGCACCCAGCTTGCCGGTGGGCCAGGCTGTGGGCCTGGGCTTGGCGCCGGGGCAGGCGCGTTTGCTGGCGGACTGACAGCGCCGCTGGCCCGCTGACTTGAAGGCAGGGGCGGCGACCCTGTTTGCACGCCACGGGTTCACGTACTTCTTCAAGCCGCCTGTGAGCCATCTGCACCTGGCGGCGCAAAGCAGCCATGAGCACAATGCTGCGCGCGACGCGGTAGACCTGACCGGTCGGTGTTTGCCCTGCGGCAAGCCGGCCCCAATATCCACCAAGGCCTCTTGACGTATTCAGGGGCCCGCCGCCCAGCAGATGCGCGTCTGCCAAGGGCAAGGGCCCGACCCGGCCGTTCAGATGCCGTCGATCAGCTGCGTTTGTTTGGCTGCCAGTTGCTGCTTGGCAGAAACGCGCGGCAGTAAAGAGCGCCGCACCACCACCACGCTGCGGTCTTCAGCATCACGCTGGACGGTGAATTTCAGTCGGCGCGCCAGTGCCAGCATGGGCCGGTTGTCGGCCAGCACCCAGGCCATGATGGTGGTGTAGCCGTCGCGCCGCGCGCGGCGGATCACGTTGGCCAGCAACCGGTGGCCCAGGCCCAGGCCTTGCCAGTCGTCCACCACGGTCAGGGCAAATTCGCAGGACCCGGGAGCTTCTGTTCCTTCGGGCTGGTACTGGGCACCGCCCACGATGTCGAAGCCATCTTCAGCGGGTACCGTGGCCACGATGGCGCCCGCCACACCCGGCTGCGGGCGCAGGCCGGCGTGCAGTTCCTGGTCGCTCAGCTGCGACTTGTGGTGCAAAAAGCGTGCATAGCGCGCCGCGCTGGACAGTCGGGCAAAGGCTTGGCGAATTTCGTCGCCATCGGCCGGTAACACCGGCCGCACGCGCACGCTGCGGCCGTCTTTCAGGGCCCAGCGGATGGATCGTGCTTGGGGTGTTGCCATGGGCCAAGCTTAATGTGAAATGCCGCGGCAACTCGGCACACCAGACACAGCGGTCGCGGCAGCGTGTTGTTCGATCCAGCAGCCGCGGTTGCGGCCGTAAAGGCGCGCAAGCTCAGCACCTTGAATCACGGCAGTGCACGGCGGGCCCGCTCAAAGCGGGGCGCTCAGCGGTTTTGTCTTGGCCATGCTTGCCACTGGCTTGCAGGGGGGCCGCAGCACATCCTCCATGCAGCCGATAACACCGGCTCTCGCTGATGCCTTCGTTCTTGAGGCGGCACCCGCCGCTAACCCGCCACTAGCCCGCCACTAACGCGCCGCTAACGCACCGACTTGCACAGTGGCTCCACAAGGCCGTGCTACCGGCCACAGGAGCTGAACATGCGGCAAACAGTCTCGAAGGTTCTTGGGAAACTCTGCATCG
>JAHECB010000107.1 GCA_024641925.1 Betaproteobacteria bacterium | reverse complement strand
ACTCGTGCGTGGGGTGCTGATTCCGGGCCTGCAGCCGCCGCCGGCCGGCTTTCGCGCCCCGGTTGGCGGGGGCCTTGGCGCTGCGACGCGCGGCGCGCCTGTACCAGGGCGCGTCGGCGCTCCATCTCTTCAGTCGCTGCAGCGCGGTGTTCTTCGGCAATGTCGCCGGCCGGTTGCCCATCCAGGTCAAACCGCTGCGTAGCGGCCAGCAGCGCGCGGATGTAGGGCGTGCTGGTGGTGTGTCGGTGCAGGAAAATCGACAAGGCCTTGCGGCTGAACACACCCGGCGCACGCTGCTGGATGTCGGCCTGGATGCGCAGCTTGATCGGCAGCGGCGTGGCAGCGCCGAACAAGGCCGGAAAACGTTCTGCCAATGCCGCCGCACAGGCCGCAGGGCTCAGCGTGGCTGCGGCAGCCGTTGCCGCAGCAGCGTCGGAATCCTGGCCTGGCGCAGCCTCTTCGGCCGTGGCCTCGGGATCCACTGGCGCCAGTAGCGGCTCTGGCGGCTCTGGGGCCTCTGGCGACTCGGCGACCGGCGCATCCGCTGTTGCTGCCGAACCCGTTTCGGTCGGACCGCCGGCGCTGTCAGTGGTTGCAATGGGCGGTGCAGGCTTCTCGGCGCCCTCGTTCTTGACAGAGGCCGTGGGCTCGGCGGTTGGCGACGCGTCAGTCGAAGCGGCGGGCTGCAGTTCGGGTTCAGGGACTTGGGAGTTCATCAATCGGGGCTCGCTCGGCACGGTTGCCAGGCGCAATTGTCATCGCTGCAGGCCGCGCTGGGCAGATGTTGGTTTGGCGAGGTGCAACATCGTTGCTGCGTTTGTCGCGGATGAGGCGAACACGTGTTTTGTGTAACCACCATCCGGCGCGTGCACAAAGTCCGTTTTGCATGCGCGGCGACGGCTTCGACCCACCCGGTTGAGGGTGGTACGGCATGCAGCGAAAATACCACGCGGCCGTATCATGAGGGTCTTCTGAATTGAGGGTTAACCCTTTGGCTAAACAGCGCGCACCCGGCGGCACGTCGAACCCCAGAACACTGAAATGGTCTGCCATTTTTGTGCTGGTGGTCGGCTGCGGCATCGTGGGCCTGTCGATGTACACGGAAAACCTGTGGATGTACGAACTGAGTTCGGCGCTGATGATGATCGGCACACCGATCGCAGTGCTGGGACTGGTGCTGTTGTGGCTGGAGTGGTCGCTGGCGGTGAACGCGCGCGTCGAGGGCAACTGGGATCATCACGACAAACCCACGTTGAAAACCCGATTCAACCAAGGCGCTGCAGGCCTTGCCGGCCGCTTCATGCCCAGCAGGTTTGGCGACGATTCGATGTTCGAGGCACGCCATCCTGTGCCGCTGCAGACGCCTGCAGCACCGGTTGCAATGCCGGTCACGGCACCGGCCGCGGCGTTTGAGGCCCCTGCACCGGTGGCAGCGCAACCCGCGCCGGCAGCCGAAGAGCCGACACCTGCAGAGCTGACTGAGCGTTCAACATCGACAGCGCCGGTTGTAGCGTCCACGCCGACAGCGCCGGTACAGGCGCCGGCTCAAACGCATCCCGCCTTGCTGGCTTTTGCGCTGGCCGCTGACAGCCGGCCGGCACCTGCAGGCCATGTCGACCCCGTGGCGCCGCCCATGGCCGAGGCGGCCGTTGTCGCCGATGACCGGGCCGTCTTGTCCGGCCCCATGGCTGAGACCCAGGTCATCGAGACACCGCTCGCACAACCGCCTGCGCCCGAACCTGCACCCGCAGCCGCAGCCGCCACCTCTCGTGTCATCGCGTTTCGGCGCAAGGACGATCGGCGTCCTGACGAAGCCGCGGCGCATGGTGGCCAAAGTGTCCAGGACAAGACACCGACGCCGCTGGAGGCCTGGGCAGACACCATCATCGATGAACACGGTCTGCAGGAGCACAGCCTGACATCCGGGATTCATGAAGCGCCCTCGCAACGGTCCGGCGCGGCGATCGCGGCATCATCAAAACCGGTCCCCAGGCCGACGGTTCTCGCCCAGGCGATCGACAGCGCACTGGCGCGGATTCACGGACGCAAGGGTGCACAGAATGGCCCTGCCGTGCAGCCCGCCGTCGAGGCCAGCGGGGCCGACAAAGGCCAGGCCTTCGCCGATACCCAGCCCTTCGACTTCGACGCCCACCAGCTCGAGAGCGATTCGTGGAATGCCACGCGCCTGAACCAACTGGACCAGACGCAATTTGTTTCGCTGGTCGAAGCCTTCTACCAACAGGCTGGGTTCGTGACGCAGCAGCAGCCCTCGGATCGCCCCCATGGCCCCGTGCTGTTGTGGCTGTATTCGCAGCAGCGACCGGGCCAGCCGGTGAGTGTGGTGCGCTGCGTGCATGCCCCGGGCATGCCGCTGGCACCCATAGAACTGGTCAGCGTGGGCCAGATGGTGCAGAGCCGCGGCTTGTCGCGCGGCCAGTTGGCCACCACCTGCATCATCACGGCGCCAGCGCGTGCGCTGGCCATGGTGCACAACATCAACCTGCTGGATACACCGGCCATGCTGGACCTGATCGCCCAGCGCAGCCCGGAGCAGCAAGAATTGCTGGCCGCCCGGTCGGCCTGATCGCTTGAGCGGGCCGTGCTGGCCTGGCTGCGGGCCTTTGGTCGTCGCTTCCAGCACAATGGCTGCAGAACGCTTACGCTTCGCGCCCGCGTCTGGCGGCGAAGATCAGGCGGGTGAAAGCAGACATCCATGACATCACTGGCCAACAAACTGCAAGCCCTGGGCTCTGCGCGACTGCTGGGTATTCGCCGGGGCATTGAAAAAGAAAGCCTGCGCACGCGCCGCAGCGGCAACCTGGCCGGCACCCAGCATCCCCGTGCGCTGGGCGCGGCGCTGACACACCCGCGCATCACCACCGACTACTGCGAAAGCCAGCTGGAAATGATCACCGGCGTGCACGCCGGCGTGCAGGCCTGCCTGGACGAGCTGACGCAGATTCACCAGTTCACGCTGCGCGCGCTGGAAGCGGGCGACGAGCGCCTGTGGGTGGGCAGCATGCCCTGTGGCCTGCCCAACGATGAAAACATCATCATCGGCAACTACGGCAGCAGCAACATCGGCCGGGCCAAGAGTGTTTACCGCGTGGGCCTGGGGCACCGCTATGGCCGACGCATGCAGACCATTTCCGGCATCCACTACAACTGGTCACTGCCGGGCCTGAACAATGCCGAGCACTTTGCGCTGATCCGCAATTTCCGCCGCCACGCCTTTGTGCTGCTGACGCTGTTTGGCGCCAGCCCGGCGGTCTGCACCACGTTTGTCAAGGGTCGCGAGCACCAGTTGAAGCCGCTGGCCGACTACACGCTGTATGAACCGCACGCCACCAGCCTGCGCATGGGGCCGCTAGGCTACCAGAGTAATGCGCAGTCCGGTCTGGCGGTGAGCTACAACAATCTGGAAAATTACGCTGCTTCGTTGCACGAGGCCTTGACCGTGCCCTATCCGCCCTACGAGGCCCTGGGCATCAAGAACCTGGGTGGTGAATACAACCAGCTGGCCACCACCTTGCTGCAGATCGAAAACGAGTTCTACGGCACCATCCGGCCCAAACGGGTCATCCGGCCGGGTGAACGTCCCTTGCACGCCCTGCGCGAGCGGGGGGTCGAGTACATCGAAGTGCGCTGCCTGGATCTGGACCCGTTTGTGCCGGTGGGCATAGCGGCCAGCACGGTGCGCTTTCTGGACGTCTTCCTGCTGCATTGCCTGCTGGCCGACAGCCCGCCGGACACGCCGGCGGAAATTGCCGAGCTGGGTCGCAACCAGCACCATGCCGCCACGCATGGTCGCCAGCCGGGCCTGATGCTGGAGCGCGAGGGGCAAGCCGTGCCGCTGCTGGCCTGGGCGCACGAGATTGTTGAACGCTGCCTGCCCATTGCGAAGGCCCTGGACGAAGCCCACGGCAGCGACGACTACAGCGCCGCGGTGACACAGGCGCTGCTGAGCCTGGAGACGCCGGGCAGCCTGCCCTCGACGCGGGTACTTCAAGCCATGCAGCAGGACTTTGGCGGGTCGTACACGGGCTTCATGTCCGCACAGGTCGAACAGACACGTCAGCATCTGTTGGCCCTGCCCTGGTCTGCCGAACAGGACGCTGCCTTTGTCGCCATGGCTGAAACCTCGCGAGAAGCGCAGCGGCGCCTTGAAGCCACCGATGAGGTTGACTTTGAAATCTGGCGACAGGCCTATCTGGACCCGGCCACCTTGATGCCGGGCTAAGGTCCGATTCGGTGTCGTGCCCGAGCCGACACGCTGAGCTCAGTCTTGTTTGGTGGCGCGCGGCGACAGCCATTGCGGCTCGACATTTTTCACGTCGGCCAGGGCCTCCAGGGCCTGCAGGCCCCCTAGCGCGGCGCCGCTGTCCTGCGACAGCGATTCCACCCAGGCCGCCTGCGGCGCATAGGACAGCACCTGGGTGATGCGGTACCCGGCGGCGTGCAATGCCGGGGCGCGGTCCTGGGCATTCACACCGTCGGCAAACCGCACCAGCACACGACCACTGGGGACCACCACCTGACCGGACGCCGGGTCGCGGTAGATCACACGCGCCTGCGGACCCTGGGCAGGACCATCAGCCAACTGCAGCGATGTCATGTCGTCCAGCCGGGGCTTGCCGCGACTGGCCGGGAGCCGAGCGTGTTGGTCGTCAACACGCTGGTACACCTGCCCGGGGTTGGCCATGCCGTGTTTCAGCCGGGCCGGGTAGCCGGCCGCCGCAGGCGACGCTGAACTGGCATCGCCTCGCTTCGTGGCGTCTTCGGCGTCAGCTTTCGCGTTCTTGTCGGGCTGTTTTTTCATGTCTGGTCTCTCTGCCAAGGTCAATGGCCCGGGCCGCCCCTTGTTTCATACGCTGACGGCATCACCAGCCGGTGTCCATCCCCAGTTGTGCCGACGCCGCAGCTTGCCGACACAGGCCTGGTCTGCCTACACTGGGCTGGGAAACAAGCGGTTGCAATTCCACGGTTGTGGGGCATGGCCGAGCGCCTGCTCCAGAAGGAGAACATCATGTACGTCGTTCAATACGGTGGCAAAACCGGCAAGAAGTATGCGCTGCAAGAAAGCGATACGCTGATGGCAGTGCGCACCCGCAGCAGCGCACCGGCCTTTGGTTCACCGCAAGACTCGGCGCCGCTGGCGCGCGCTTCGCGCGAGGCGCTGGCCGGCATGGAGCTGGTCGACCGCTTTGCCGAAGCGGGCGTCGAGATCTTCAGCGCCGCCAATGCCAACCGCCCCAAGGTGACCCGAAACGCGGCCCGCGCCACGCTGAAAAGGGACGACGCGGTGCGTTATGCTGGCCGTGTTCTGGTGGACAGTGGCAGTTCACCGGTGCTGTACACCGAAAACGCCTTCATCAAGTTTGAAGACGACGCCAGCGCCCGGCACATCAAGGAATTGCTGGCCAAGTACAAGCTCACCGGCAAGCGCGCGCTGGGTTATGCACGCAACGCCTGGTTTGTAGGTGCGCAGGAGGGCATCGGGCTGGACGTGTTTGCGCTCATCGCCCTGGTGCTGAAAGAAGACGCCGTGGCGCTGGCCCACCCCGAGCTGCTGCGCCGCATGTCGCACAAGGCGGCCTTCCCGCAGCAATGGCACCTGAAAGCCACCCGCGTGGGCAATGTCAACATCAATGCCCACGCCAATGTCGAAGCCGCCTGGAGCCTGAGCCAGGGCGCGGGCATCACCATTGCCGTCATCGATGACGGGGTGGACATCGACCACGAAGAATTCAGTGCCAGCGGCAAGGTGGTGGCGCCGCGCAACACCACGCTGGGCAACAGCAACCCGCGACCGGGCCGCAGCGACCGCCACGGCACGGCCTGCGCCGGCGTGGCCTGTGCCGACGGCCGCTTTGGCGCCAGCGGTGTCGCGCCAGCCGCCAAGCTGATGCCGATACGGCTGGCGTCCTTCCTGGGCTCGCAGCAAGAGGCCGATTCGTTTGTGTGGGCGGCGCAGAACGGTGCCGACGTCATCAGCTGCAGCTGGGGACCGCCCGACGGCGACTGGTGGGACCCGTCAGACCCCACGCACAACCAGGTCACACCCCTGCCCGACTCCACGCGCCTGGCCATCGACTTTGCCGTCAACCAGGGGCGTGGCGGCAAGGGCTGCGTGGTCTGTTTTGCTGCCGGCAACGGCAACGAACCGGTGGACAACGACGGCTACGCCAGCTACGCCAAGGTGATGGCCATCGCTGCCTGCAACGAACGCAGCCAGAAAAGCGCTTACAGTGACTTTGGCCGCGCCGTGTGGTGCGCCTTCCCCAGCAACGACACCGAGCAGCCATTGACGCCCGGCATCTGGACCACCGACAACTCGGGCCCTGCCGGCTACAACCCCGGGCAGACCGCCAAGGGTGACGTTGCCGGCAACTACACCAACAGCTTTGGCGGCACCAGCAGCGCCTGCCCCGGCGCAGCCGGTGTGGCCGCGCTGGTGCTGGCCCGCAACCCCGACCTGCGCTGGGACCAGGTGCGCGACGTGCTCAAAAACGCCTGCGACCGCATCGACGCCGCAGGCGGCAACTACGACGCCCAGGGCCACAGCCCCCGCTATGGCTATGGGCGCCTGAATGCCAAGAAAGCGGTGGATTTGGCCGTGCCCGAGCCCAGCGGTACCGACAACGTGGTGACCGCCTCTGCAACCCGCAGCGTGCCCATTCGCGACCTGAAAACCGCCACCTTGTCGTTGAAGGTGGCCGAAACCGCGGCGCTGAAGTCGCTGCGCGTCACGGTGGACATCGAACACACCTACATCGGCGACCTGGTGGTGACTTTGAAGCCGCCGCCAGCCCTGGGCCTGCCCGCCATGGTGCTGCACAACCGCGAAGGCGGCGGCACCGACAACCTGAACCAGAGTTACGACGGCAGCAACACGGCTGGCCTGGCCGACCTGCTGGGGCGTTCCCCGCTGGGCACCTGGAAACTCAGCGTGCGTGACGCGGCGGCGCAGGACACCGGGCGCATCCGCAAGCTGACGCTGGACATGCTGTTGTAGCGCTGCGCTTCGTTCGGGCATCATGGGGACCTTGTTCTGCAAACCCCAACGGTCCAACCCCATGACGCCACCCGCCATCACCCACAACGCTGCGGCCCACCGCTTCGAGAACATCCAGAACGGCGCGCTGGCCGAATGCAGTTACCGCCTGAACGGTGACGTGATGGACCTGCACCACACGGGTGTGCCCGTTGCGCTGCAAGGCCAGGGCCTGGCCGCCTGGCTGGTGAAGGCTGCGCTGGACCATGCACGGGCGCACCGCCTGCGCGTGCAGCCCAGTTGCAGTTATGTCGCCGCCTACATGCAGCGCCACCCTGAAACGCAGGACCTGCTGGCGCAGGGCAGCCGGGTATGAAGCCCGTTGGCGCCTCCGCGCGCGACGTGCTGGACTTCTGGTTCGGCCAGCCGCCCACCAGCACGCCGCTGAAGCAGTGGTTTGTGAAAGACGCCGCGTTTGACCGCAGCATCCAGCAACGCTTTGGTGCCGTCATCGATGCTGCGCTGGCCACCGGCCTGGAGGACTGGCCGTCTCCCGGTTGCAGCGAGCCCGAGGTCCGACTGGCGCACATCGTGGTGCTGGACCAGTTCACCCGCAACGTGTTTCGCGACACACCACGGGCCTTCGCCGGTGATGCCCGTGCGTTGGCCCTGGCACAGGCCCTGGTGGCCAGCGGCGGCGACCTGCGGCTGAGCGTTTACCAGCGCTGGTTTGCCTACCTGCCCTTTGAACACGCAGAAGACATGGCCATGCAGGCTGAAAGTCTGCGCCTGTTTGAGGCCTTGGCGGCAGAGCATCCACAAGCCGCTGATGCCCTGTTGTGGGCGCAAAAACACCAGGCCATCGTGGCGCGCTTTGGCCGCTACCCGCACCGCAACCTGGTGCTGGGCCGATTAACTACACTCGAAGAACAGGCGTTTCTGCAGGAGCCGGGTTCGTCGTTCTGAACGGCTCTACAGCACGGCGGGCTGCAAAAAACGCAGCGTGGCGGCGTCGGCGTCCATCTCGACATCCAGCCCCACCGGCAGCGTGAACTTTCGGCGGATGTGGCCAAACAGCGCGCCCGAGTACACCGGCACCTGCAGCGGCAGCAGGTAGTCGTCGAACACCTCGTCCAGCGTCAGCGTACCGTAGCGGCCGTCGCCAGGTTCGCACTTGGTGAAGGCGCCCAGCACCACGCCGGCCACGCGGTCCAGCGCGCCCGACAGCTTCAGTGTGCTGAGCATGCGGTCAACGCGGTAGATGTATTCGTTCACCTCTTCCAGAAACAGGATGGCACCGTCAAACACCGGCCAGTAGGGTGAGCCGGCCATGCTGGTCAGCACCGCCAGGTTGCCGCCCACCAGTGGCCCGCGCGCCTTGCCGCCGCGCAAGGTGGTGGTGCGGTCGGTGCGGCTGCTGATGTTGTTGTCCGGAACCGCCGGGTTTTGCAGGGTCAGCGCCTGTGCATCCATCACCGCGCCGCGCCAGTGTTCCACGCTGAAGCTGTTCCATTCCGAGCTGCCCACCGGGCCGTGGAACGTGACCAGGCCGGTTTGCGCATTCACGGCGGTCAACAGCGCCGTGATGTCGGAAAACCCGCCCAGGAACTTGGGCTTGCGGCCGATCAGCGCGTAGTCCAGCAGCGGCAGGATGCGGTTGCCGCCCGAGCCGCCGGTCAGCGCCAGGATGCCTTGCACGCTGTCGTCGGCAAACATCGCGTTGACGTCGCTGGCGCGCTGTGCGTCGGTGCCCGCAAAGTGGCCGTAGCGGGCGCGCAGGTTTGGCGCTTCGCGCACCTTGAAGCCGAGCGCCTGCAAGGACTCCTGTGCAAACTGGTAAGGGGCGCGTTCGAAGATGGCGCCCGAAGGGTTGATGAGTGCCACCGTGTCGCCGGGTTGCAGACGGTGGGCGCGCAGCGGCGCAGGGCGGGCGGTGGTGGCAGCACCAGCCGGGGTGCCCAACAGCGCTGCTGTGCCGGTAGCGGCAGCCAGGAGTTGTCGGCGCTGGATGTTCATGAAGTACTCCGTTGGCGTGGGGCTCAATACACACGCGGCAAGCTGCGGCGCACGTGGTCACGGTCGCCATGGTCAAAGTGCCACCATTCGTTGGGGATGCCGTGAAAACCCCCTTGCGACATGGCCAGCCGCAGCAGCTCGCGCCGCTGCACATGGGTCGGCTGCAGGCGGCCGCTGGCCAGCAGCTTGTTGTGCAGCGCGGGGTGCGACAGCTCGTTCATCTCGTCAAAGCCGCTGCCCATGTCGGCCTCTTGACCTTGGGCGTCCACCAGCGTCAGGTCCACTGCCAGCCCCCAGCTGTGGATGGACCCGCGACGGGGTTCTGCGAAGTAGGCCTGTGCCGGCGTGCCCGCCACGTCTTGCCAGATGGCATCTTGAATGCGCTGCGGGCGCAGTGCGTCCAGAATCAGCAAGCGCCAAGGCGCTTGCTGTGTGACCAGCCACTGCGCCGCGGCCTGCAGCCCGAGTGCTGCTTCGGTGCGCAGCCAGGCGCAGTCCAGCGCGCCATACAGGTTGCGGCCGGCGAAGTTGTTGGTACTGGCGTAGCGCAGGTCGTGCAGCACGCCGCTGATGCGGCCCAGCGGCGTGAAGGCGTCGTTGGCCGCGATATTTTCCACGGGCAGCGGTTCAAGCGGTGGTGTCGGGATGGACATGGGAAAAGGCGTGGGTGCAGGGCGCCGGGCTGAAGCCCAGCGGGCACGCACATGTTAGTGGCAGCCCTGTCGCGGACACGGATACCGGCCAGCCCGATAGACTGAAACACCCAGGCGCGGAGAGCCACCACCGATGCCGTCACTGAAACAACGACCAAAAGAGGGAGGGCCTGCAACATGGCATCTTGGATCTGGGCTTATGCCGCCGCACTGGCCGCGCTGACCGTACTGGACGGCCTGTGGCTGGGATTTGTGGCGCGTGACTTCTACCAGCGCGAGATGGTGGAAGTCGCCGCGGCGTCGTTTCGAAAGGTGCCTGCGTTGCTGTTCTACGTGGCCTACCCGGCCTTTATTGTGGGGCTGACGTTGACGGCAGCGCCTGGATCGGTGGGCCAGGCTGCACTTCGGGCCGCTGCGCTGGGCTTGCTGGCCTACGGCACCTTTGACCTGACCAACATGGCGGTGCTGAAGCAGTGGGGTGTGGGGCTGGCGCTGACCGACATGGCCTGGGGCACCTTCATCACCGCCGCCATGGGCGCGGCGGCTTACATGGCGTTTGTGCGCACGCAATAGCGTGCATGGTCATGGTCGCGCGCACCGGATGCCGCCTGCCCAAAAACGGTAAATAGTTCATCAACCGTGATGCGGACATTGACCGCCTGAACAAGGGCTTTTTCCCTAACGTGAGAAGCGTGCCCAAGCCCTTCATGGGTTCTGAGCGCGCCACACCACAAACAGGAGAGAACCATGTTTGAAACGGTTGTCGAACACCGCAGCGCACCCGCGAACCACACCTGGCAAACCCCCCGTGTCACCGCAGAGCCGCGCAGCAGCGAGCAGGTCAGCGGCGACTGCCTGCTGCACATGCTGGACGAAATCGACTACGGCATGGTGCTGGTCAACAAGCAGGCGCATGTGCACTACATGAACCACGCTGCGCGTTTGGAGCTGGACGGGGACCACGCCTTGCAATTGCAGGGCAACACCTTGCGCACCCGCAACATGCGCGATCTGGCGGGCCTGCATGAAGCCTTGGCCGGCGCGCAACGGGGCATGCGCAAAATGCTGATGCTGGGCAGCGACGATCGCCGCGTCGGCGTATCGGTCGTGCCACTGAGCGGCAATCCGGCAGCGCCGGAAGGACTGGCCCTGCTGGTGCTGGGCAAACGCCAGACCTGTGCGGAGTTGACGGTGCTGGGGTTTGCGCGCGCCATGGCCCTGACCCATGCCGAAACCCAGGTGCTGCAACTGTTGTGCGAAGGCCGGCACGCCGCTGACATTGCCGAGCAACTGGACGTGGGCCTGTGCACCGTGCGCACCCATATCGGTCACATCCGCGGCAAGACGGATGCCGCCAGCATCACGGCCTTGCTGCGCCAGGTGGTCACGATGCCGCCGCTGCTGCGGGCGCTGCGCACGGGCGCGGCGGGCGCGGCTCTGTAAGATCCGCCGGTCCCGGGCATTGGCGCCCGCGCGCCCTTGCCCGATGGCCGAACCCGACGAACTGCACACCCTGACCCAGCAGGCGCCCATGAGCGACTCGCTGCGTACGCTGGCGCGTCAGGGCGTGCTGGTGCGTTTGCGCAAGGGCGCGCAGATCATCACCGAAGGCGATGTGGGCGATACGCTGTACATCGTGCTGAGCGGCCGGCTGCGCGCCTACAGCATCGGCGTCGATGGCCGCGAGATCACCTACGGCATCTACGGCCCGGGCGAATACGTGGGCGAAATGGGTCTGGACGGCGGGCCGCGTTCGGCGCATGTGATGGCAGTGGAAGCGTCGCGATGCGCGGTCGTCACCCGGCCCACGCTGCAGCGGCACCTGGCGGCCGAGCCCGAGTTTTTTTTCGAATTGCTGTCCAAGGTCATCCGCCGCGCCCGCACGGCCACCCAGAACTTGCGGCAGATTGCCTTGAACGATGTTTATGGCCGGTTGAAGTTGCTGATCGACAGCCAGGTTGACGGGCCGCTGCCCTATGACTGGGACCCGGCGCCGTCGCACAAGGAACTGGGGCAGCAGCTGGGGTGTGCGGCGGCAATGGTGACGATTGTGCTGGGCGATTTGAAGCGGGGCGGGTATGTCGAGCTGGGGCGGCGGCGGATTGTGGTGGTGAAGGGGTTGCCGGCAAAGTGGTGAGCCGGATGAAGTGGCCTGGGCGCCAGGCCGTGGTGACGCCCTTGGACACCGCCCGATGGCGAAGGCCATGTCCCAGGCGTGTGGGCGTTCATCAATTCTGACGAGGCTGGTCACTTGCATCGGCTGCCCAATCGGCTAATCTGCGTGGCCGGGGTTGTTGGCGTCTGACGGACGGGTGATGACCCCCGGGCAAATGCCACGGTGGCTGCAAAAAAATCAAATCTGCAGAAGATCTATGAGCGGGAACCTGCGACAGATCAAGTCCACCGTCATGTTTGCTGACGTCGTCGAATATGTGCGTCTGGCCGAAATTGACGAACTCGACACGATTCGAAGAGTCAAGAATTTCATCGCGCACCTGGCGTCCGACGTGATTTCCAGCCATGGTGGCAAGGTGCTGGAGGTACGAGGCGATGGTGTGCTGATGTGCTTTGATGAGCCGGCATCGGCGGTGGCGTGTGCTTTCGCGATTCACCGTGCCGCGGTTGACGAAGGAGCGGCCGCGCCGTCACAGCAATGGTTGCAGATGCGCGCGGGTGTCCATTCGGCCCAGGTCTGGACGGACCAACACACGGTCTACGGCATCGCGGTGAACCTGGCCTCGCGCATTGCCGGCCTGGCTGGACCCGGTGAAACCGTGGTTACCGAAAGTGTTCGCGACCAAATCGTGGTTGGCCTCGATGCCGACGTCCACCATCTGGGCGAATGTTTCCTCAAGCATGTGGCTTCGCCTGTGAATGCTTACCGGCTCTGTGCACCCCAGCCGCACGCCGTGCTTTCGGTCGCGTCGCGCACGCTGTCGGCAGAGCGTCTGGGCCGCGCGAAGGTTGGCGTCATCCCGTTCAATCCCAATGCGGGTGGTGCCGACCCCTTGGCGATGGGTGACTTGATCGCGCAGAGCGTGATTCATGCCATGTCTCGGACGCCGATGCTCGATGTGGTCGCCTGGCTGACCAGCAAGGGTTTTCGCGGCCGCAAACTGTCAGTCAAGCAAATCGGTGCGGCGTTGGACGCAGACTGGCTGGTGTGCGGCACCTTCCGGATGGATGGCGCACGCCTGCTTGTCCAGGGCGAGTTGATTCGCGTCAGTTCGGGTGCCGTGGAGTTGTCCGAGCGCGCCGTCGATCGGAGCGAAGACATGCTCCAACCCCAGAGCGCCATCGCGGCTCAGTTTGCCGCCTCGTTCTCGCGCCACATCACCAGCATCGAGGCGCGCCGTGTGGTCTTGCACCGGCTGCCGACGCTGCACAGCCACAGTCTGCTGATTGGTGCCATCGGCCTGATGCATCGCTGCAGCCCACTGGAGTTTTCGCGCAGCCACGAAGCGCTGGAACACCTCATCGAGCGTCATCCCCGCATGCACGCGGTGCGTCCCTGGCTGGCCAAGTGGTACGTGATGCGCAATACACGCGGCCTGTCAGACGACCCGAAGGGCGACGCCAAACGCGCCATCGACCATACGTCGCGTGCACTGGATTCCGTACCCGACGACACGTTTTCGCTGGCCGTGCAGGGTTTTGTCGAATTCCATATCCGTCGCGATGTCGGGTTGGCCTCCCGACTGCTCACCAAGGCCTGCGAAGCCAATCCAAACGATGCGCTGGCTGCCACCTTCAACGCGGCCGTTTTGGCTGCGGCCGGCGATACGCAGGGTGCATGTGCCCAAGCCGAGCGAGCACACGCACTGTCGCCTTACGACCCGCTGCGCGCATACATGCTGCTGATCACAGCATCGTGTGCACTGTCCGCAGCTGATTTTCCGCGGGCGGCCACCTTGGCCCGAGCGTCGATCCAGGAAAGCGCTACGCACGCTGCAGCGTGGCGCACGCTGATCGTGGCATTGGTGAGTTGCGATCGCATCGAAGAAGCCCGCCAAGCCTGTGCACAACTGATGAGCCTGGAGCCTACGCTGACACTGCGCCGCTACCAGGCCCGGCTGGCATTGACCCAACAACAGGCGTCCATGGCAGTCGAGGCCTTGCGAATTGCGGGTGTGCCTGAGTCCTGATCAGCACGACAACTTGAGGAGTTGGGATGAGTGAACTTTCGAACCTGAACGGCGGCTATAACGGCGGCTATAACGGCGGCTATAACGGTGGGTATAACGGTGGGTATAACGGTGGGTACGTGCCCGCCGGTGGGCGCGTCAACGATCCTGCGCTCGCGCAGGCCTTGATGACCAGTCGCGAGGGCATCGTCAACCCGGGCGACAACCGCATTTATGCGCCAGACACTGCAGTGCTGCCCGCAGTGGGTGCTGACGACAATCAATTTTTTGCCTGGGACCCTGTGGTCCGCAAGCAGACGCTGATTCAGGCGATGCTGTCGGTCACCTCGGTGCAACGTGAAGCACTGTCGGACGGCACCCATCGCGTGGTGCTGTACGGGTTGAACCTCAACGACCAGTACAGCGCATTGACCTCGCTATGCCGGCCGCAGACAGGTGGAACTGCAGACCAGATATCGGACGTTCTGGCGAGGGCAGAACTGCGCAGCGACCGCTATCTGGAGATCCTCGCGCAAGTGGATTCCGCTTGGCCGTTCTGGCAATCACTGCTGCCTGTGCGCGCTGGACGCTTGACTCACACGCAGGTGCTGCTGGATCTGGGCGTCGAGGTGTCGACCTATCTGGGCATGCGGTTCAAGCATGAGTTGAATTGTCCGCGGCCGTCCGAATACTCGCCCCAG
>JAHECB010000367.1 GCA_024641925.1 Betaproteobacteria bacterium | reverse complement strand
TCGGTGCCCACCCTCCAGCGGAAACAGCGACGCTTGTGGCGGCTTGTCGCCACAAGCGCCCAGAAGCATCACGGTCAGCACGGCAGCCCAGCGTTTCATTTTTCGGGCAACTGCGGCGCCGGCATGTCGCGAATTTTCAGCACCTGCTCGTCGCTGCCCGGGCGCAACCACGACAGGCCTTTGGGGCCACTTTTGGGCTCCGCGGTGCCGATTTGGCTGATGCCTTGGCGCACCTTTTTCATGCCTTCATCCAGCAGGGCGTGCAGGTCTTTGCTGTAGGGCAGCGAATAAGCGCGCGGCTCGGCCGAAGGCCTGCCCTGCTCCAGCGCATTGACCCAGACGTGCAAGGCGCCCGGCTTGGTTTTGACCGGCTCTTCGATGACGGCGGCCAGCAGCACAAAACGTTCGGGCAGTGCATGGCGGCTGGGCCAGCCCCAGACATCGTCCAGCGCCCGGTCGGCGCCGAAGTACAAGCCGGTCACACCCAGCACCAGCAGCGCCTTGGCCACCGCATGCCAGCGCGACGCCATGAGCGCCAGCGCCGCCAGAAAAGCCAGGGCCACATAGGCCCACAGCAGGCTGTTGGTGGCTTCACTCATCCGCGCTCCACCAGGGTTTTGGGCAAGGTATTGGCACCGGTTGCATGGCCCTCGCGGTCGACGGTAAAGCGCACCGCAGTGGCTTCATCACCCTTGCGCTGCAGCGTGACGGTGCCGTAGTACACAACCTCGGCGCGCGGGTTGACTTTCACAACCGAGACATTGGCCGTCACCGGCCGGCCGTCTTGGGTTTCGTAGTAGTGCAGGTTCACCGTGTATTCGCCCGGTGCGTAGCCGCGAATGGTCACGACTTCCTGGTTCAGGGGGTTCACCACCTTCTGGCCGTTGATGATGATGGTGTCGTTGGACAGACCCCGGTCGTCGCGGTCCAGGTGCATCATGCCGGCCTCGCGCGAGCGGAACCACACCAGATTGCCCCCGGGGTCCTGCACCCAGGTGTCGATGTCATTAGGGTTCATGTCGGGCCAGGTGACGGTGATGATGAACTCCGCCTTGGCATCGATGACGCCGGTCTTGGCCTTGGGGTTCATCGCGATCAGCGCCACGGCAAACAGCATGACAAAGGCCAGCAGCGCGTTGAACAACAGGTCGCTGAACGGATCGAGCTCGGAGAAGCGACGCTTGCGCAGCAGGGCCATCAGGCCACCTCGGCGGGTGGGGTCAAACCATCGGCCAGGATGTCGGCGGCCAGCCGGTCGGCCAGGCGGTCCAGCAGCAGCAACTGCAAACCCAGCCACAAATTGGCCACCAGGCCCACCAGGGTCGTGTACAGCGCGATGGCCATGCCGCGGGTCATCTGGGTCAGCAGGTTCTGCACCTGATCGATGTCAAAACTGGGCATGCGGCCGATCTGGGTGGCCATCACGATAAAGCCCACCACGGTGCCCAACAGGCCCAGCTTGATGGTGGTGGCTGCAAACCACCAGGCGGTTTCGTGTGGCCCGTGGCTGCGCTCGGCCAGCAGTTGCGTGGCCAGGTCGGGTGCGCCCAGACGCTCGCGCGCGTAGTCGCGCCGCCAGCTGGACGTGCGGGCGGCTTGTTGCTGCAAATGCCAGGCGCGGTGTCCGCACCAAGCGGTGACGAGCACACTCAGCACCACAATGCCCAGGCTGATGCCACTGGGGTCGCCTTGCACCAAAGCCCGCCACATACCCTGGCGCTGCAACCACCAGGCCGCAAACAAGGCCACGCCCGCGGCGGCGGCCCAGGCCCAGAACAACTGCTGCGCCCGTTCAACCAGCAAGGGGTCGCTGCGCGCCGGGGGCAGATCGGTGCGCAGCGGGTTCAAGAAAGCCGTCAGTCGGATCATGTTGTGTGTTGGATCAAGCCTTTATTGGCCTACGGCCTGCGGTGCGCGACAAGTTGGCGCATACCCCGAGGCCGCTTGGTTTGAAAGTTGCCTCGTGCTGCGAAGCGTGCATCAGCTTCAGGCACCATAAGGGCATGCAGGCAGCGGTCAAGACGGTTTTAGGGTGCTGGAGCTTGCCGCCGAAGTGGGCGCGGCACAAGGACAGGCATTGCTCCATTCCGGCACAACGCCCCAGGGCCTGGCGTCGGCGTTGGGCCCTGTTGCTGCTGAGCTTGCAGGCGCTTTTTGCGCAGCCTTCAATGGCGGCATCCTGTGCGGCACCCGTCCTCCGACTGGAGCGCTTGGCGCCTGGGCTGTGGTACGTGCCGGCCGCCACGGGTGAGGCCAACAACAGCAATCGAGGCCATGTTTCCAACCTGTTGCTGGCCCTGGACGGGCCGCGGCTGTGGCTGGTGGGCAGCGGGCCAACACCCGCGTTTGCGCGCACATTGGCGTGCCAGATCAAAGCAAGATGGGGGCGCGAGGTGACCGACGTCATCAGCCCCTGGCCCCACCCCGAAGCCGTGCTGGGTCTGGCGGGTTTGCCGCGGGTGCGTTCGTGGGCCCATGCTGATGTGGCCGCGGCCATGGGTCAACGATGTCCTGTCTGTGTCGGACGCCTGCGCGAACGCCTGGGGTCGGCAGCAGCCGACCTGGAAGACGACCCCGTGCGGGTGCCGACCCAACTGGTGCACGGTGAAGAGGGCCGCCTTGGCCCCTGGCATTGGCGGCGCCTGTGGCGGGGTGACGGCACGCCGGTCACGGCCTGGCGCTTACTGGACACAAAATTGCAAGGCAGCAGCTGGCGATTTGCGCCGGGGCTGTTGTGGGGCTCGGGCGTGCCCGATGGGCGTGACGCCGATGTGCCCACCTTGGCGCGTTCTACCGACCAGCTGGCAGCCTGGGGGGCCACCAGCCCGCCGCGGCACGGGCGCTGGCTGGGCGAGCAAGGCCCACCGCTGGCGGCAGAGGCCGCCGAACAGCAGGCCCGGTATTGGCATTTGCTGCTGAGCGCAGTGAACGATGCCATGACAAGCGGCGCCCTGGAAACCGACCCGCCTGCCCCGTTGACCCACTTCGCCGGCATGGCCGACCCGGCAAACAACGTGCGCCACGCGCTGAACTGGCAGCGCGCCTGGCGTCAGGAGGAGTCGCGCTGGTTCCAGCGCAATTTGCGGTAAATCGTGTTGCGGCTGATGCCCAGCCGTTTGGCCGCTTCGGAGATATTGCCCCCGGCGGCCTGCACGGCGCGTTGAATGGTTTCGTGTTCAACGGCCTCCAGGGAGCGCGAATCATCGGTTCTGGCCTGGGTGCCTACATCCACCTGGGGGCCTGTCGGCGCCGCTGCCGACGGGGCCGAAAACGCGTGCGTCGCCTGGGCCAGTTCATCAGGCAGGTGATTGCGCGTGATGAGGCGGTCACCGCCCGCCATCACCACGGCCAAGCGCAAGGCATTGGACAGTTCGCGCACGTTGCCGGGCCACGAATGGGCCGCAAAGATTTCCAGCACTTCGCTGGACGGCCGCATGTGTTGCCCACAGGTCTGATCGTCCAGGATGTTGCGCACCAGCGCGGCCAGATCGGTGCGTTCGCGCAAGGGCGGCAAGGTCAGCGTGCCGCCATTCAAACGGAAATACAGGTCTTCGCGAAACTGCCCATTGGCCACCAAGGGCTGCAAGGGCCATTGGCTGGCGCACAGTATGGAGACGTTCAACCGCTCAACAGGGCTGTCGCCAACCGATGCGGTATCGCCGGCCGCAAGACGCGGCTGCTGCAGCGCAGTCACCAGCAGGCGTTGCAGGGCGGCAGGCAATTCACCCAAATTATCGAGAAACAGTGTGCCACCTTGTGCCTGCGCCAGACTGCCGGTGCCGGGCCGGGCGCCGAAAAGGTCGGCCTCGGTGGCGGTGGCGCAGTCGACGCTGACAAAAGGTTTGGCACTGCGCCGTGAGTCTTGAT
>JAHECB010000106.1:2814-14864 GCA_024641925.1 Betaproteobacteria bacterium | reverse complement strand
CCAGGTCTGGGCAAACACACTGGCGCTGGCGGTCAGCGCAAGAACGGCGGCGATGAAGGGCTTCATGGGGTCTCCTGTGGCGCGGACTTGAGCCCGCAATGGGTCTGGGGCGGCAGTATCTCAGAGCGCACCGCCGCCAGTGGGCGGTGCACGGCCCTGATGGCCTCGGTACTGGACCTGATGGGCGACATGGCGTGGCGCCTTTCACACCCTGGCAAGGGCGAGACTTGATACCCATTGGGGTATCTGATAACATACCCCTCATGGTATCCAAACATCCTCTTTTCGCAGCCCTCGGCGCCGCAAGTCGCCGCTGGGCATGGTTGTGGCTTTTCCTCGCCGCAACGCCCGTGCTGGCACAGCCGGTGCCCACCACCCTGGTCGGCACGGCGGGTGCCGCGCAAGGCTTTGAGCTGGACGGCAGCATCCAGGCCATCCGCCAGAGCACGGTGGCAGCACAGGCCAACGGCAGCGTGATGCAGCTCGCGGTGAAGGCGGGCGACCTGGTGAAGGTGGGCCAGTTGCTGGCCCGTATCGATGCCCGTGAAACGCAGGCAGCCTTGGCGGGTGCTGAGGCCGGCGTCGCCCAGGCCCAGGCGCAACTGGCCTTGGCCCGAAGTGGCGTTGAACGTTCGCGTGAACTGCGGCGCACGGGCTTTATCAGCCAGGCCGCACTGGACGTGGCCGAAACGCAGTTGCGTGCCGCTGAAGCCGGCCAGGCGCAGGCCCAGGCCGGGCGCACGCAGGCCGGGTTGGCACGCAACTTTGCAACCGCCACGGCGCCATTTGATGCCGTGGTGCAAACCACCCATGTGCAGGCCGGTGATCTGGCCCAGGCGGGACGCCCACTGGTCACGCTGTACGCGCCCGGGGCCCTGCGCGCGCTGGTAATGGTGCCCGCCTCACGCGCCGCAGTGGCGCGGGCCGCGACCACTGCGCGGGTGCAATTGCCCGACGGACGCTGGATCGAGACGCTGCGCAGCACCGAATTGCCGGCGCTGGACGCCCTGTCGCAGACCTATGAATGGCGGCTGGACCTGGCGCCCGAATTCGCCGCGGGTCTGGCCCCCGGACAAGCCGTGCGCGTGCGCTTCAGCGGCGCCCTGGCAACCGCCGGTGCGGCCACCGCGCCAGCGGTGACCACGCTGCCCGATGCCGCCATCCTGCGCCGGGGTGAACTCACCGCCGTCTATGTGGCGGTTGAAGGCCGGTTTGTGCTGCGCGCCGTGCGACTGGGCGCGGCCGTGGCCGACACCAGCCATGTGCTGCTGGCTGGCCTGAAGGCTGGCGAACGCGTGGCGCTGGACCCCGTGCGGGCCGGTCTGGCTGGCGCCAAGCCTGCTGCACCGTGAGCTGAATGATGAAAAAAGTTCAAACCACATCGGAGCAGCCCGCACTGGGCGTTTCCGGACGCTTGGCAGCCGCCTTCCAGCGCAATGCCTTGACGCCCTTGCTGGCGCTGGTGGCGCTGCTGCTGGGCCTGTTCGCCGTGCTGGTGACGCCGCGTGAAGAAGAGCCGCAGATCAACGTCACCATGGCCAATGTGCTGATCCCCTTCCCAGGGGCCGGCAGTGCCGAGGTGCAGAAACTGGTCGCCGTGCCCGCGGAGCAGGCGCTGTCGCAGATTGCCGGTATCGAGCACACCTATTCGGTGGCGCGGCCCGGGATGGCGCTGCTGACGGTGCAGTTCAAGGTCGGCGTGCCACGCACCGAAGCCCTGGTGCGGCTGTATGACGTGCTGAACGCCAACCAGGACTGGTTGCCCAGCGGCCTGGGCACGCTGCCGCCCATCGTCAAGCCCAAGGGCATCGATGACGTGCCGGTGCTGGCCGTCACGCTGTGGAGCCGCGACGCCACGTCCGCGCTGGAGCTGGAACGTGTGGCCAGCGCCATGCAGACCGAGTTGAAGCGCGTTGCGGGCACTCGCGAAGTTCAGACCATCGGCGGCCCAGGCCGCGTTGTGCAGGTGCTGCTGGATCCGACCCGCCTGCGCGCGCGCGGTGTTGACCTGCAACAGCTTGCAAGGGCGCTGCAAGGCGCCAACCAGGGCATGCCGGCTGGCTCGGTCATCGACACCCGCAGCAGCACGCCACAGATGCTGAGCATCGAAACCGGTGACTTCCTGCGCAGCGCCGAAGACGTGCGCCAGCTGGTGGTGGGTGTCAGCAATGGCAAACCCGTCTACCTGTACGAAGTGGCCAAAGTTGAATCCGGCGCCGCACTGCCGTCTCGCTATGTCTGGTTCACACCCGGCGCGGCCGACGCCCCAGGCCAGGACGCGAGCACCGAACGTGTGCAAGGCAGCTTCCCGGCCGTGACGCTGACGGTGAGCAAGAAGCCCGGCGAAAACGCGGTCGACGTGGCCCAGGCCACCCGCCAGCGCCTGGACGAACTGCGCAACACCATCATCCCTGAAGGCGTGATGACCACGGTCACACGCGACTACGGTCAGACCGCTGCCGAAAAGGCCAACAAGCTGATCAGCAAGTTGGCCTTTGCCACCGGCTCCGTCATCTTGCTGGTGGGCCTGGCGCTGGGTCGGCGTGAGGCCGTCATTGTGGGCGCAGCCGTCATCCTGACGCTGACCGCTACATTGTTTGCATCGTGGGCCTGGGGTTTCACGCTGAACCGCGTGTCCCTGTTTGCGCTGATCTTTTCCATCGGCATCCTGGTGGACGACGCCATCGTGGTGGTCGAGAACATCCATCGCCACCAGGCACTGGAACCGGGCAAGCCGCTGGTGCAGATCATCCCCGCGGCGGTGGA
This sequence comes from Betaproteobacteria bacterium, assembly GCA_024641925.1. Classification (GTDB taxonomy): domain Bacteria; phylum Pseudomonadota; class Gammaproteobacteria; order Burkholderiales; family Burkholderiaceae_C; genus Rubrivivax. The sequence goes on along the minus strand of JAHECB010000106.1, from coordinate 12,098 downwards.
CGAAGTGGGCGGCCCCACCATCCTGGCCACACTCACCGTCATCGCGGCACTGCTGCCCATGGCCTTTGTCAGCGGGCTGATGGGGCCCTACATGAGCCCTATCCCCATCAACTCCAGCCTGGGCATGGCGCTGTCGCTGGCCATCGCGTTCACCGTCACGCCCTGGCTGGCGCTGAAGCTGATGAAAGAACATGACGCCGAAGGCGCCCTGCACCATGAGCCCAAGGGCCTGGCAGCCCGCCTGCCACGCCTGTTCACCGCCATCCTGCAGCCGTTTCTGGACAGCGCGCGCAAGCGCTGGCTGCTGCTGGCCGGCATCCTGGCTGCGCTGATGTTGTCGGTAGGCCTGGCCGCCGTGCAATGGGTGGTGCTGAAGATGCTGCCCTTCGACAACAAGAGCGAATTCCAGCTGGTGGTGGACATGCCCGCGGGCACGCCGCTTGAAAACACCGCCGCTGCGCTGCAGGACCTGGGCGCCTTCGTGGCACGCCAGCCCGAGGTGATCAACGTGCAAGGCTACGCCGGCACCGCCGGCCCCATCACCTTCAACGGCCTGGTGCGGCAGTACTATTTCCGCAGCGAGGCCGAACAAGGCGACCTGCAGATCAACCTGGTGGACAAGCACCAGCGCAGCGAGCAAAGCCACGCCATCGCGCAGCGCTTGCGGCCCGCGCTGGAAGCCATTGCCCTGCGCCATGGCGCAAGGCTGAAGGTGGTGGAAGTGCCACCCGGACCGCCGGTGATGAGCCCGCTGGTGGCCGAGATCTATGGCCCCGATGAAGCAGGTCGACAGCAACTGGCGCAACGTGTGGCACAAGCGCTGACCGAGACACCGGACATCGTGGGTGTCGACACCTCGCTGCGCGAAGATGCACCGCGCGCGTTCCTGCGCGTCAACCGCCAGCGCGCTGATTCGCTGGGTGTGCCGGTGCTGGTGGTCGCCCAGACGGTGCAGGCCGCGCTGTCGGGTGCTGATGCCACCTGGCTGCACGACGGACACAGCCAGCATGCCATTCCGGTGCGGCTGCAGCTGCCCTTGGACCTGCAGGTGGGCCTGGAATCGCTGCTGGCGCTGCCCATGCGCACCAACAGCGGGCAACTGGTGCCGCTGTCCGAGCTGGTACGCGTGGAATACGGCGTCATCGACAAGCCGCGCTACACCAAGGATCTGCAGGGTGTGAGCTACGTCTTCGCCGACGTCGGGTCCGGGGGACAGACGCCCGACTCACCCCTGTATGGCCTGTTCAATGCGCGCAGCCGCGTTGCCGCCGCGGCGCTGCCGGGCACAGGCGAACTGGCCGAGTACTGGATCCACCAGCCCAGCGATCCCTACCGCCAGTACGCGGTGAAGTGGGACGGCGAGTCACAGATCACCTACGACACCTTCCGCGACATGGGTGCAGCCTATGCCGTGGGTCTGATCCTGATCTACCTGCTGGTGGTGGCGCAGTTCCGCAGCTACATGACGCCGCTGGTCATCATGGCGCCGATACCGCTGACCATGATCGGCGTCATGCCTGGCCACGCCTTGCTGGGCGCGCCGTTCACGGCCACATCCATGATCGGCATGATCGCGCTGGCCGGCATCATCGTGCGCAATTCCATTTTGCTGGTGGACTTCATCGAGTTGCAGGTGGCGCGCGGCATGGACTTCAAGCAGGCCGTGGTGCAGTCGGCAGCCGTGCGTGCGCAGCCCATCGCCTTGACCGGGCTGGCCGCCATGACCGGTGCGTTTTTCATCCTCGACGATCCCATCTTCAACGGCCTGGCGATTTCGCTGATCTTCGGCATCTTCGTGTCGACCTTGCTGACGCTGGTGGTCATTCCGGTTCTGTACTACGCCGCCAACCGGCGGCGCCTGGAACAACCTGGCGACCCGGCCACGGCAGACGACCCGCCAGAGGGATTGCCGAATGAAAGTTGACGGCCGCCTGGCCCGAGATGGGCGCGGCGCCGGGCCCTGAATTCAAGCTGTTTTTGCCCAACCCTTTTTTCACTTCACCCGATAGGAGATTCTTGCCATGACTGTTGACCGCTACATCCGCGTTTTTGCCGGCCTGTTTGTCCTGATCTCGCTGGCCTTGGGCCTGCAGGTCAGCCCGCTGTTTGTCAGTTCCTGGTTTCTGGCCTTCACCGCTTTTGTCGGGCTGAACCTGTTCCAGTCCGGGTTCACCAACCTGTGCCCGCTGGCCAGCATCCTGAAAAAGCTGGGTGTGCCCACCGAGGCAGGCTCGTGCGCACGCTGATCAGCCCGCTGCGAACACACTGAACCCGGGGCCTGCACAATGCCCGCCCGCACTGCACCGACAAGCCCCGAGGACTGCACCATGTCCATGCTGACCGATCCCAAATCACGCACCGACCTGCTGAACCGGCTGAAACGCGCCGAAGGGCAGCTGAGGGGCATTCAGCGCATGATTGAAGAAGGACAGCCCTGTCTGGACATTGCCAGCCAGATGGCCGCCGTGCGCAAGGCGCTGGACAGCACCTATGTGCGCATGACCGTGTGTTTTGTCGAACAGGAACTGGGCGCACGCATGACCACCGATGAAGCAGGACGCGAGCAACTGGGCGCCGTGCTGGAAGACATGCAGACCTTGCTGGGCAAGGTGCGCTGAACGACCTGGGTGCGGACCGACGGGCACTCATGGGGTGCGTCAGAACCCGTGGTTCGGCGGGGGCGCCGGAGATCATCCGGATACGGGTGGCAGCCTGCGCTGCTGGGCCAGCGACAGGCCCAGGTACTCGAACACCCGCGCATCGCCTCGTCCATGGGTCGACCGTATAGATTACATATTCATAGGGGGACTTGAAGTCGGCCTTCGCACCCCTATAATCATTTTGCTAGCACTCACCAGGTGCGAGTGCTAACGGCAGCCTCCAACGACCAACTGGTCGTCTGCGTCGGGTCTTTTTGAGGCCCCGAACAACTTCTGAAAGTGTTCGTTGGCGGCGAAATCCAGTCGTATGTGTGCACTGACTTACCAGATGCACATTCAATTCAAACGTCTCCCAAGGAGCCTTCCCCATGAAACTTCGTCCCCTGCACGATCGCGTGATCGTCAAGCGTCTGGAAAATGAAACCAAGACCGCTTCCGGCATCGTCATTCCTGACAACGCCGCCGAAAAGCCTGATCAAGGCGAAGTCTTGGCCGTGGGCCCAGGCAAGCGCAATGACAAAGGCGACTTTGTCGTGCTGAACGTCAAGGTCGGCGACCGCGTCCTGTTTGGCAAGTACAGCGGCCAGACCGTCAAGGTTGACGGCGACGAGCTGCTGGTGATGAAAGAAGAAGACCTCTTCGCCGTCGTCGAAAAGAAATAAGTTGTCCGTGACGCGCTGCTTGGCGGTCTAACCCCAGCAGCCCGGCGCCTCGACGCCACCGGCCAACCCATTTTTTAAACATTTACTGAATTCGGAGAAACACACATGGCAGCAAAAGACGTCATTTTTGGCTCAGACGCCCGTCACCGCATGGTTGAAGGCGTGAACATCCTGGCCAACGCGGTCAAGGTCACCCTGGGCCCCAAGGGTCGCAACGTGGTGCTCGAGCGCAGCTTCGGCGCCCCCACCGTCACCAAGGACGGTGTCTCGGTCGCCAAGGAAATCGAACTGAAGGACAAGCTTCAGAACATGGGCGCGCAGATGGTCAAGGAAGTGGCTTCCAAGACCAGCGACGCCGCCGGTGACGGCACCACCACCGCCACCGTGCTGGCCCAGAGCATCGTGCGTGAAGGCATGAAGTTCGTTGCCGCCGGCATGAACCCCATGGACCTGAAGCGCGGCATCGACAAGGCCGTGACGGCCCTGGTCGAACAGCTGAAGAAGCAGTCCAAGGCCACCACCACCAGCAAGGAAATCAGCCAGGTCGGCAGCATTTCCGCCAACTCGGATGAGTCCATTGGCGAGATCATCGCCAAGGCCATGGACAAGGTTGGCAAGGAAGGTGTCATCACCGTTGAAGACGGCAAGAGCCTGGACAACGAGCTCGACATCGTTGAAGGCATGCAGTTTGACCGCGGCTACCTGTCGCCTTACTTCATCAACAACCCAGAAAAGCAGAGCGCGATTCTGGAAAACGCCTACGTGCTGCTGTACGACAAGAAGATCAGCAACATCCGCGATCTGCTGCCCACGCTGGAGCAAGTGGCCAAGAGCGGCCGTCCGCTGCTGATCATTGCCGAAGAAGTTGAAGGCGAAGCCCTGGCCACGCTGGTGGTCAACACCATCCGCGGCATCCTGAAGGTCGTGGCTGTCAAGGCTCCGGGCTTCGGCGACCGCCGCAAGGCCATGCTGGAAGACATCGCCATCCTGACGGGCGGCAAGGTCATCGCTGAAGAAGTCGGCCTGACGCTGGAAAAAGTGGCCCTGACCGACCTGGGCAGCGCCAAGCGCGTGGAGTGCGGCAAGGAAAACACCACGCTGATCGACGGCGCCGGTGCGGCCAAGGACATCGAAGCACGTGTCAAGCAGATCCGTGCCCAGATCGAAGAAGCCAGCAGCGACTACGACCGTGAAAAGCTGCAAGAGCGCGTGGCCAAGTTGGCCGGCGGTGTTGCCGTGATCAAGGTCGGTGCTGCCACCGAAGTGGAAATGAAAGAGAAGAAGGCCCGCGTTGAAGACGCCCTGCACGCCACGCGTGCGGCGGTGGAAGAAGGCATCGTGGCCGGTGGTGGCGTGGCTTTGCTGCGCGCCCGCCAGGCTGCTGGCGTCATCAAGGGTGACAACAGCGACCAGGAAGCCGGCATCAAGATCGTGCTGCGCGCGGTTGAGCAGCCGCTGCGCGAAATCGTGGCCAACGCCGGTGACGAGCCGAGCGTGGTCATCAATGCGGTGCTGGCCGGCAAGGGCAACCACGGCTACAACGCCGCCAACGGCACCTATGGCGACATGATCGAAATGGGCATTCTGGACCCGACTAAGGTGACCCGCACGGCGCTGCAAAACGCCGCATCGGTTGCCAGCCTGATGCTGACCACCGAGTGCATGGTGGCCGAATCTCCGAAAGAAGAGTCGGGTGCCGGCGGCATGGGCGGCGGCATGGGTGGTATGGGCGGCATGGGTGGCATGGGCGGCATGGACATGTAATCCCAAAACCGGGCGGCTCTGCCGCCTGGTGTTGGGTTGCACGTTCTCCACCCCAGACACCCGTTGCCAAGAAGCCTGCACGCTTGACGCGTGCGGGCTTTTTTCATGTCTGGCAGGTGCCGCTGCACATGCACATGCGGCATCCCCCATTTTTGCTTCGCTGATTGCCGGCGTCGCCGACCGCGCTCCAGGCCCGGACACGGGCAGAACACGTCATCCACGCCTCAGCTCGCGACCAAGCTCGTCGGCGTTCAGGGCATGGGCAGCAGCCCGCGCACAACATTCGCCACCAGCGCCGGCTGTTCGTGCACGATCCAATGCGTGGCGTCGGGCACCCGCTGCAGTTGCAGGTTTGGCACCCAGCGCTCCAGGCCATCCAACAAAGCGGGCAGCAAGGCGATGTCGCGTTCGCCCCAGAGCACGGTGGTCGGCACCGTCACCGTGACGGCGGCATCCGGAATGTCCAGCGTGTTCAACGCATCGTCGGGCTTCAGCGCAGGGCGCAGCGGCGACGCACGGTAGTAGTTCAGCGCGCCTTCCAGCCCGCCATCGGGGTGTGACCACGCGGCGCGGTATTGCGCTCGCAAAGCAGGCGTCAGCCAGTGCATGCTGCCGATCAACCGAAACAGGCGCGCGAAATCGTTTTCCGCCAGCAAGGCCCCGGCGTCAGGCCGGCACAGGAAGTTCATGTAAGCGCTGGCGGCCTGCTGCGCCGGGTTGTTGCGCAGTTCGCGCAAAAACGTCGCCGGGTGCGGCGAATTGATGATGAGCAGGTGTTTCATCAGTTCCGGGTGCTGGGCCGCCAGGTTCCACGCCACCGCGCCGCCCCAGTCATGGGCCACCAACAGGTCCAGCGGAGCCCCCAGCTGCCGAATCAACGCAACGATGTCGGCCACCAGGTGCTTGGGCCGGTATGCAGCCACCTCGACCGGGCTGCTGGACCCGATGTAGCCGCGCAAATTGGGCGCCACACCGTGGGCCTGGGGGGCCAGCAGGCCCATCAGTTCATCCCAGACAAAAGCCGCTTCGGGGAAACCGTGCAGGTACAGCACGCGCGGTGCTTGCGGATTCGGGGCATCCACGCAACGGCAGGCCAGATCAATGCCGTGCGACAGCTGCACCGGGCGCTGCTGCACAGCAGGGGGCGCGGCGCTCATTCGGCAGCTTCCCGGGCTGGCAGGTCGCCGTCTTCACCCGCAGGCTCGGGGTCGGCCCCCGCAGGCGTTGCAGCGGCCAGCGCCGGCAACCAGCTGTGCAGCACCTCGGCCACGTCGCCCAGGCCCTGGCGCGACAGGGCCGAAAACAGCGTGATGGCCACGTCGCTGTTGTCGGTACTCAACTCTGCCAGCACCGCTTGCGCCTTGTTCAAGGCCAGCTGGGCTTCGCTCTTGTTCAGCTTGTCGGCCTTGGTCAGCAGCACCAGCAGACGAACCTCGCCCATGCCCACCCGCGGTGACAGCAATGCCAGCAGGCGCTGGTCGAGCTCGGTAAACCCCAGTCGAGAGTCCACCATCAGCACCACGCCGTGCAGGCTGCGACGCAGTTGCAAGTAGTCTGACATCACCGCCTGCCAGCGCAGCTTGGCACTGCGTTCGACCGCGGCGTAGCCATAACCCGGCAGGTCGGCCAGCAGCGCCTGGGCCTGGTCCTTGGGGCCGACTTCAAACAGGTTGATGTGCTGGGTGCGACCCGGTGTGCGCGACGCAAAAGCCAGCCGCCGCTGCTGCGCCAGGGTGTTGATGGCGGTGGACTTGCCGGCATTGCTGCGGCCCACAAAGGCTATTTCAGGCAGCTCCCGCGCCGGCAACTGGTCCAGTTGGCTGGCCGTGGTCAGGAAGCGGGCGCTGTGCAACCAGGCCAGCGCGGCCCGGGCAACGGGGTCTTCGGGCCGGTCGGGCTGGCGGGCAGATCGTTGGTTTTTGGCCTTGCTTGCGCCGGGTCCAGCACCTTGTGCGCCCTTTGAGGCGCTGTTCTTTGAAGGGGTCATCATGGTGCATTGTAAAATTCTGCGGTTTAGCTGCGGGCAAACCTTTTCAGCGAGCCCGCAAACTGCATTGATCCCGTATTGAAGGTACAACCTCGAAGGCACCCTCGGCATGAATCTGATCGCCACCCGTCTCGCCAAACAAGCTGCCCTGGCCACCTCCGCGATGGCCATTGCACTGCTGGCCCTGTTTTCTGGCAGCTCGGCGCACGCCAATGAAGCCAAGGCCGCTTTCAAGGCCGACGCCGCCAAGGGCGGCCAGCTGGCCGCATCCTGCCAGGCCTGCCACACCGCTGACGGTTCGCGCGGCTCACCCGCCAACCCCATCCTGCAGGGCCAGCACCCGGAATACCTGGTCAAGCAACTAGCCGAGTTCAAGAGCGGCAAGCGCAAAAACGCCATCATGGCGGGCATGGCCGCGGCCCTGTCTGAAGAAGACATGAAACACATCGCCGCCTTTTACGCCAACAAAAAGGCCAAGCCGGGCTTTGCCAAGAGCAAGGAGACTGTGGCCTTGGGTGAGCAGATCTGGCGGGGTGGCATTGCTGACAAGCACGTGCCCGCCTGCGCAGGCTGCCACAGCCCCAACGGCGCCGGCATTCCGGCCCAGTATCCACGCATTGGCGGCCAGCATGGCGACTACACCGCCGCCCAGCTGACGGCCTTCAGCCTGGGCCAGCGGGCCAACAGTGCACAGATGATGACCATCGCAGCCAAGATGAACGACCGCGAAATGAAGGCCGTGGCCGACTACGCGGCCGGTCTTCGCTGAAACAGCCCAGCGCGGGCCAACGCTCTTGGCCATTCACAGGCCTGGGAGCCGAGCGCCAACACCTGAGGCCGGTCGATGACCGGCCTTTTTTTGTGGCCGTATGGCGCACGAGGGTTCAGGGTTGCCTGTAAGAATTCAAGGTGCCATCCGACACCTTGGGTGTCACCAGACCAGAGCCATGAACGACATGCAAGACCGAGGATTCAACCACCCGCTGGGTTCCGAGATCACGCCAATAGGTGTGTACCTGGACCGCCGCCGCTGGATGCAGGGCGCCGCTGCAGGCGCAGCGACCGTGGCCCTGCCCGCTGCCGCCGTGGCGCAGGGCGCTCGGCCCGGCAAACTGGCGGCACTGCCCAGCGCACGCAGCAACGTGGCCGGCGCGGTGGTGATGGAAAAGGCCACGTCCTACAACGACGTCACCACCTACAACAATTACTACGAATTCGGCACCGACAAAAGCGACCCGGCCCGTGCCGCCGGCTCGCTGAAAACTCGTCCCTGGGCCGTGGCAGTGGAAGGTGAAGTCAGGAAACCCGGCGTTTTCGACATCGAGTCGCTGCTGAAACTCAGCCCCATGGAGGAGCGCATCTACCGCCTGCGCTGCGTGGAAGGCTGGTCGATGGTGATCCCCTGGGTGGGCTGGTCGCTGGCAGACCTGATCAAGCGCGTGGAGCCCACCGGCAATGCCAAGTTTGTGCAGTTTGTGACGCTGGCCGACCGCGCCCAGATGCCCGGGCTGAGTTCGCCGGTGCTGAACTGGCCCTACACCGAAGCGCTGCGGCTGGATGAGGCCATGCACCCGCTGACGCTGCTGGCATTTGGCCTGTACGGCGAAGTGCTGCCCAACCAGAACGGCGCGCCGGTGCGGCTGGTGGTGCCCTGGAAATATGGTTTCAAAAGCGGCAAGAGCATCGTCAAGATCCGCTTTGTTGAAAAACAGCCCACCACCAGTTGGGAGCAGGCCGCCAGCGAGGAGTACGGCTTTTATTCCAACGTCAACCCGCAGGTCGACCACCCACGCTGGAGCCAGGCCACCGAACGCCGTATCGGCGAAGACGGCCTGTTTGCCAAGAAGCGCCGGACGCTGATGTTCAACGGCTACGGCGCCCAGGTGGCACCCCTGTACGCCGGCATGGACCTGAAACGCTTCTTCTGATGACCAGCGTGGCTGCGCACCGCCCTGCCGCGCCGGGCCACGCCGTTTCGCGCCGGCTCTTGTCACCCATGGCCAAGCCGCTGCTGTTTGCGCTGCTGCTGCTGCCGGCTGCTGCACTGGTCTACGGTGCCGTGGCCGACACGCTGGGCGCCAACCCGGCCGAAGCCCTGATTCGCAGCACCGGCGACTGGACGCTGCGCTTCCTGTGCCTGACGCTCGCGGTTACGCCGTTGCGCCAGTGGACCGGCTGGCATGCCCTGCTGCGTTTCCGGCGCATGCTGGG
>JAHECB010000106.1:0-2804 GCA_024641925.1 Betaproteobacteria bacterium | reverse complement strand
CTGGGCCTCTTCACATTCTTCTACGGGGTGATCCACTTCCTGTGTTTTGCCTGGCTGGACATGGGTTTTGATGTTGGCGCCATCGTCAAGGACATCATCAAGCGGCCCTTCATCCTGGTGGGCACGGCGGCGCTGCTGTTGATGTTGCCGCTGGCTGCCACGTCGTTCAACCGCGCCATCAAGGCGCTGGGTGCGGCGCGCTGGCAGGCCTTGCACCGCCTGGTGTATGGCACCGCCTTGCTGGGCCTGCTGCATTTTTTCTGGATGCGCGCCGGCAAAAACGACTTTGCAGAATGGTCGGTCTACGCCGGCGTGCTGGGCTTGCTGCTGGGCTATCGGGTGTGGCGGCGCTTTTCGCCACAACAGTCCGACAAAACGGCCGGCAACAAGGCTGCAAAGCAGGGTTTGAAGCCCCGCCGCTGAACCGGCATCGGCAACCCTGGGGTAAAGACCAGCCGTCTGACGCGCCCTGCTTGGCTACCATTGGCTCTTTTGCACGCTCTGGCACACGCCCCAAAAGGCGCCCGTTGCGCTGCTGAGCCCCCGTTTCCTGGCCCACCTGTTGGTACGAAAGATATTCACCATGCATGCACTGAAGCCCCTTGCCGCCACCTTGTTTGTTCTGTCCGCCGTGTCCGCGCCCGCGGCCGCCCAGGTCACGCTGACAACCTCGTCCTGGTTGCCCCCCACCCACCTGCTGTCCAAGGCGCAAGCCGATTGGTGCGCCCAAGTGGCCAAGGCCACGCAGGACCGCGTCAAGTGCAACATCCTGCCCAAGCCCGTCACACCGCCGCCGGGCACCTTTGACGCTGTACGCGACGGCCTGGCCGACTTGTCGTACAGCGTGCACGGTTACACGCCGGGCCGCTTTGTCATGGGCAAAATGGCGGAAATGCCCTTCCTGGGCGATTCGGCGGTGGCCACCAGCGTCGCCTACCAGCGCGTGTTTGAAAAACACCTGGCCCAACTGGACGAGCACAAGGGCCTGAAGGTCATCACCGTGTTCACACACGGCCCAGGCGCCATCTTCAACAACAAAAAGGCCGTGAAATCGGTGGCCGATCTGGACGGCATCAAGTTCCGCGTGGGCGGCGGTGTGGTCAACGATGTGGGCAAGTCGCTGGGCGCCAACATGACCCTCAAGCCAGCTCCCCAGTCCTATGAGCTGCTGTCTTCGGGGGTGGTCGACGGCGTGTGGTTCCCTGACGAGTCCATCGTGTCGTTCAAGCTCGACAAGCTCATCAAGTACCGCACCACCATGCCCGGTGGTCTTTACAACACCAGTTTTGCCTTTGTCATGAATCCGGCCGCCTGGGCCAAGATCAGCAAGGCCGACCAGGCCGCCATCGACAAACTTTCGGGTGAAGTGGCCGCCCGCCTGTTTGGCCGCTACTGGGACGAAGCGGACGACGCGAGCGTGAAGGCCCAACAAGCCGCGGGTGTGCAGTTCACCCAGGCCGACGCCGCGTTTCTGGCCGACTTCAAGGCCAAAACCGGCGGCATCGAAGCGGCCTGGGTGGCCGAAGCCCAGTCCAAGGGCCTGAAAGACGCGGCCGGTGCGCTGCGCGAATTCCGCGCCGAAATTGCCAAGGTCAAATAAGACGCACCAGGCACCAGGCAGTCCGGGCCGCCCTGAGCCCGGCTTGCCCGCAGGCCCAACCCGAACGGGCTGGGCCATCGCCGCGCACGGGACCTCGCATCGGCCATGAAGTTCGCCAAAAACCTGCTCAGCATGCTGTCCGCGCTGGCCCTGTTCAGCATGATGGTGCTGACCTTTGCCGACGTGTTCAGCCGCAAGTTTCTGGGCAACTCCGTCACCGGCGCGGTCGAGGTCACCGAACTGGCCATGCTGGTGATGATTTTCTGTGCGCTGCCACTGGCTTCGCTGGCCGGTGAGCACATCGCCTTTGACCTGCTCGACCGCTTTTTGCCGGCCCCGCTGCTGCGCTGGCAACTGGCACTGTCCAACACCCTGACCTGCCTGGTGTTTGCCTTTGGGGCCTGGGTCGTGTGGAACAAGGCGCAGCGTACCGTGAACATGGGCGACATCACCGCCACGCTGGAGATTCCCATCGCGCCCTTTCACCTGGCGGTGGTGGCCGCCCTGGCGCTGACGGCGCTGTCCCACGCCGCGTTGGCCTGGCGTGCTGCGCGCTCGCTGCAACCACACGCCGCGCCATGAACGAGGGTTTGCTGGGCTTCTTGGCCATGTTTGTGTTGATGGCCCTTCGGGTACCCATCGCCATTGCCATGGGCCTGGTAGGCGCCGTGGGTCTGGGCCTGTTGCGATCCTGGCCCGCCGCCATTTCTCTGGTGGGCAGCGAGTTTGTAGACGTGGGCAGCTACACCTTGTCGGTGGTGCCGCTGTTCGTGCTGATGGGCAACTTCGTCACTCGCGCCGGCATGTACCAGGCCGCCTACGCCGTGGTGGGCCACTGGCGCGGTGGGCTGGCCATGTCCACGATCGGTGCCTGTGCCGGCTTTGGTGCCATCTGCGGCTCGTCCATCGCCACCACCGCCACCATGGCGCGGGTGGCCATGCCCGAGATGAAACGCTACAACTACGCGCCGTCGTTTGCGGCCGGCTCGGTGTGCGCGGGGGCCACCCTGGGCATCCTGATTCCGCCGTCGGTGATCCTGGTCATCTACGGCATCATGACCGAAACCAGCATTGGTGCGCTGTTTGCGGCCGGCGTGCTGCCCGGCCTGCTGGCCACGGTTTTTTACCTGGCCGCTTCGGCCTGGGTGACCCGGCGCCACCCCGCCTGGGGCCCACCGGGCGAAAAGGCCACCTGGCCGGAACG
>JAHECB010000105.1 GCA_024641925.1 Betaproteobacteria bacterium | reverse complement strand
GAATCTGGCAGACCCTGGCGCCATCGTCTGGGATGAGATCATGGCGTTCTGGCTGGTGCTGTGGCTGGCCGGCGGCGGTTTCTGGTGGCAGCTGACCGCCTTTGCATTGTTCAGATATTTTGACGCCGCCAAACCAGGCCCCGTGGGCTGGGCCGACCGGGCGTTCAAGCTGCGTCAGGGCCAGTCCATCGGCTGGCGCCAGGGGCTGGGCATCATGCTGGACGATCTGGTCGCCGCGCTGTGCGCGCTGCTGGTGCTGGCCATGGGAGTGCGTTTGTGGACGTTCTGACTTTTGAGCCTGCCGTGATCGCCTTGGCGAAGGCCCTGCGTCAGCGCCAATGGCGCCTGGTCAGTGCCGAAAGCTGCACCGGCGGCCTGATCGCTGCGGCCTGCACCGCCGTGGCTGGCAGCAGTGACTGGTTTGAGGGCGGCCTCGCCACGTACAGCAATGCGGCCAAGAGCCGTTGGCTGGGCGTGCCGGCCGAACAGATTCAGGATCACGGTGCGGTCAGCCAGCCAGTGGCCCTGGCCATGGCAGCAGGTGCCTTGCAGGTTTCCGAGGCCGACCTGGCCGTGGCCGTCACGGGCATTGCGGGCCCTGGCGGTGCCGTGCCGGGCAAACCCGTGGGTACGGTGTGGCTGGCCTGGGGCAGGGCCGGCGCACTCCAGGCAGAAATGCTGCTATTGCCTGGCGATCGGGACGCCGTTCGAGCCGCAACGGTGGGAGCCGCCTTGCAGCGCCTGCTGCAAGCGACCCAGTCAGCATGAACGCCGCCGGGAATACGCCCGTGCTGCTGTGCGGCAACTTCGAGGCACAGGAACATCAGGCCTGGCTGTCGGCCTTGAGCCTGGCCCTGCCCGATGTGGACTGGTTGGACGTGACCACGGCACGCTTGCGGGCCGGCGAGGTCCAGGTGGCGGTGGTCGCCAATCCGCCGTTGGGTAGCCTGCAAGGGCTGCCCGAACTGCGACTTGTGCACAGCTTGTGGGCCGGGGTGGACCGCCTGCTGGCGGACCCCAGCGTACCGGCACATCTGCCCATCGTGCGCATGGTGGACCCCGCCATGACGGCGGCCATGGTGCAAACGGCACTGTGGGCCGTGCTGGCCTTGCATCGCGGCTATTTTGTCTATGGCCAACATCAGCGACAGGCCCGCTGGCTGCCCCACGCGCAGCTTCGGGCGGACGAGGTGTCGGTGCTGGTGTTGGGCGAGGGCGTGATGGGCCATGCTGTGCGCGCTGCTCTGGCCGCCCAGGGCTACGCAGTGACGTCCTGGCGCCGCGACGGCGCGCCCCTGGCTCGCGTCTTGCCGCAGGCGCAGGTGGTGGTGAACCTGCTGCCATTGACCGCCGAAACGCGCGGCTTGTTGAACGCCGATTTTTTTGCTGCGCTGCCCCGTGGCGCCGGCATCGTGAACCTCGCGCGCGGCGCCCATGTGGTGGACGATGATTTGCTGAATGCGCTGCAAAGCGGCCATCTGGCACACGCGGTGCTGGATGTCTTCAACACCGAACCGCTGCCGCCCGCGCATCCCTATTGGCAACACCCCAGGGTGACAGTCTTGCCGCACGCGGCGGCCTTGACCGACGAACGAAGCGCGGCCACCGTCGTGGCGAAAAACCTGCGGGCATTCTGGCGGGGCCAGCCGATGCCCCATTTGGTCGACCGCGTGCGCGGCTACTGACTCTGCCGGCAACGCCTGGCGCATGGGCCTGGCCGGCTCTCCCTGACCCGCCCTCCCCGAACAGCACCCCAGGCGGGTCGCAATCAGTCCTCCGCCGAGGTACAGACCGCCGCAGCAGAGGACAGCAGTTGCTCGATCGCGGGCCCGGCCAGGGGACCCAGATGCTGGTGCAGGTCCAGGACCTGCGCTGCCAACGCCCGGAAATGCCGCGCGCCGCGGCCAGATGCCTTCAGCAGCGCACGGCCCCCGTCGCCCGCGCGCCAGGCCGCATAAGCGCTGACCAGTGCTGGAAACAACTGCTCGCGCACACCGTTGTAGTTGGCAAACCAGAAATGAACCGCGCTGACATGCCCGCGTTCGATCAACGCCGGCAGGGTCACCTCCAGATCGGCAAGATGATCTCGAACAGCCCGGACCCGCAGGTCGACGCGACGCGGTTCGAGCGCCAGCCGCATGGCAGACCATGGCGGCCCCAAGACCTCGCCCGCGCGGTGCTCACCCACTTCGTGCAACACCAGCGCCTCGCTCAGGTCATCGACCAGGTGCGGCAGCAGGGCGGCAAAGTCGGCCTTGCCCTGCATGCCGTAGGCGTCAACCAGGGCCTTCATCGGGCCGTCGGCACGGCGCAGGTTGTAGGCCTCGAACCTTTCCCACAGCAGCCGGGCCAGCGATTCGCGCCGCAGCATGATCGTGCGGTCACCCACCAGCGCCGCCGCAGGCGCAAAAAGGCATCGTGCGTGCTCGCGCCCGCACACCTGCAACAGCAGCCCCCCGTCGCGCGGCTGCAAGTCATGCAAGGCGGCCAGAACGTACACAGGGCGGTCGCTGGCCGCCAGACCCGCGCCATAAACCAGCCCCAGCGGGGCCAGCGCCACATTGATCGCTTCAACGTCGTAGGCATCAAAAAGACGCCCGCTGATGGGCAGCGGCACGACGGGGCGGTTCTCGAGTTCGGTCCACAGCGCCTCGCGGCGGGCCAGCCACTGCCCCACGGCCCGGCGGTCAACATCCTCGGTCAACGCCAGGCCCTGTTCCCAACGGAACAACTCGCGCATTTGCAGAAGGTAGACACACAGCGGCAGGTCTGCCGCGTGGCACGCGTCGGCGATGTGGCAATTGGTCTGCACGGCCTGAGCCAGTGCGCCGTGCCCATCGGGGCTCATGGCGCTCATGGCGTGGCACGACGCCGGTGCGGCTTCCAGTCCACCAGCGTGCGAACGATCTCATCCCACGGCAGATCAACAAGGCTGCCGTGACGGTCTTGCGCCGCGCCGACCATGTCATGGACGTCAGGCCGCCCGGCCGCCAGCACCTGCTGCAAGCCGGTCAGACCGCCACACTGCAGCTTGAATGCCTGCGCGTGGATCATGGGCCGACCTGGCCCCGGCAGGCGCAGCGCAAACCGTGCGCGCTCATGCATCAGCGCGGCCAGCGTGCCGCAATTGATGCGCGCCACGACGGAGCTGCATTCGACGATCTCACGCTCGCCGACGCTGCGGCGTGCCGACAAATCGCACACTGCGGCCTTCGCCAGAATCGCCTTGGCGAAGACGCAGATCGCCCCGCTGTCGCCGCAGCATGGCGCGCCGGTCTGGCCAGGCTCAGTCACACCGCGGCTGCGCTCATTCGTCACCGGTAGGGCCTGCTTCGCGCACCTGGCTCAGCAGGTCTTCGGCGAGTTGCTGGTTGTCGGCAAACATCACCTTGATCTTGGTTTGCGCGACCAAGTCCGGATTCGCCCGCAGGATCTTGGCGTGTGCAGACGCCTCCTTGAAGCTGGCAAATTCGGCCAGACGCTCAAACGGCAGAAAGGGTTTGATGCTGAAGACAAAATACGGCATGGTGATTCGCCTGATGAAGCGTTTGTCGCTGTGTGGAACTCTGGAAAACAGAAAGATCGGGACGGCGAACTCGGCAAAAAACACAACAAAACTCTGTGGCTTCGCGACGATGTGCAGCGCCGCCAGGCGGCTGTGGACGGGGTTGGGGGCCGCACCCTGTCGAACCCTGCCTCAGATGTAGTGCTTGGTCAGCCGCCGACGCCCGGGAACGGCCTTCTGGATGATCACGCCGTGCACCGCGCTGAGCCCGGGCAGTGCCTGATCAGGGTAGGCCGGGTTCAAGGCGTGAAGGCACCAGCCATCGCCGGCCTTGACCAGTTGCCTGAAGGTCCATTCTTCATCCACCTGGGCCAGCACGTAGCTGCCGTCGCCCATCGCACCATCGGGCTCGATGATGATGATTTCGCCGGCATTGAATTCGGGCTCCATGCTGTCGCCCAGCACACGCAACGCAAACGATTCGCCACCGCCGCAGCCCGAGTCGTCGAGCACCGCACTCATTGCGGCAGGCCTCGCCCAACGCGCACGCCCTTGGCGACACGACGGCGGCCCTTCACGCGCTTGATCGGCATCACAGCACCTCCTGGAAAATTTGCGCGGCCGGCACACCAGCGCTTTGCAACACCGCACCAAGCGTTTCGACGAACGCCCCGGCCCCGGCCAGATAAAAGTCGCAGTCGATCGCGAACTGGTCGGCCCGAATGGCCGCAGCAACCTGCAAGGCACCGGTCGCGGCATCGATCTCGCTGAAGGCGGCGTACTCGAAGGTATCGAGCGCCTCGGACCAGGCCCGGCACTGGTTGGCCTGGAAGTGCCCATCGCTGCGTGTCGCCAGCCAATACAACGACAGTGAGGGCGACGCATCCAGGGACAAGGCGTGCTCAATCAAGCTCTTGACCGGAGCAAAGCCGGTGTCGCAGGCCGCAAAAACCAGGGGCCGATTGCTGTCGGCCAGCACAAACTCGCCGACCGGTCCCCAGAGGTTGATGGAGTCCCCGACAGCCACCTGCTTGTCGAAGACCATTCGTGCGAAGGCGCTTTCAGCGTCACGAGCGACGTGGAAGTGCAGGTTGCGGTCGTCACAAGGGCAACTGGCAATGGGGTGCGTGGCCCGGACGTCATCGCCCGCAGTGGCCGCGGATCCGGCAAGCCCCAGCGTGACCGATTGCCCTGCCAGAAAACGCAGGCGATTGCTGCGCGGTGTCTGCAGATGCAGCAGGCGCGTGTCCGGCGCCAGTTCGCGCACGGCGCGAACCGTGGCAACAATCTGCTGCTGCGGGATGTCGGCAGGTCCGGAGGCTTCCAAGGTCTCCAGAGTGATTTCGCTGCTGGCGGCCGTGTGCGCGCACAGCAATGTGTAACCCTGCTGCTTTTCGGCCTCCGACAACGGGTAGTCGAAAGGCATGACCTTGACGACTTCGCCTGCACGCACCCGCACCTTGCACATGCCGCAACTGCCATTGCCACAACCGTAATTCAGCGCCAGCCCGGCCTTGAGACCCGCCTGCAGCAACGTGTCGTGGCCCTCGACGCTGAACTGGTGTCCGCTGGGACGCAGCGTGACCTGCGCCGTCACCACTTTCAGAATGTCATCCATGACATTGAACATATCGACCGATTCGGTGGCCAGTACGCGCGCCAGGCCGTCGTTCAAGCGACGCTGCAGACCCAGCAGGCGAGCATCGCTCCCCGCAGTCTGCGCCATCACCTCGTCCAAGTGATCGCGCAGGCCGACCACCAGCGCGTGATAGCGCTGAAGGTGGCGCTGCACATCGGCCAGTTCCTGGCCTTGGCGGAACAGTCGCTGGGCCAGCACGTCCTGGCTGGGCAGAATGCGCTCGCGCACACGCCGGCCGAAGGCATCCTCCTTGATGTGAACCACCCGCTCGAGCATGCCGGACTGCTCGATCTGGGTCTGCGGGTACAGCTTGACCAGCACCTCGGTCGAGACCAGGCCATCGCTCAACGCGATCTCGCCTGAGCGAACGAGTTTTTGAAGCACGCCGCGGGGCACACCCACCAGCTGTGCGGCGCGCCACACGGTCACCCATTGCGCCACGAAGCCTCCGCGCCGAAAACCGGTCCGGCCACGCGGTCAAGATAGCGCGCGCGGTAAATCAGGCGAGGCGCATCCGGGTCATCCACAAAAGCGCTTCGATCGTGCAGCACGTTGTTGGACACGATGCCCATGCCCGGCGTCAGTTGCAGCCGCAGGACGTCGGCGTTGTCGTCGCTCAGATACCGCTCCAGAAACGCCGCAGCCTTCAAGGTGGCCGTGTCGGATTTCCATTCGATACTGCGTGTACGCGCCGTGTAGCGCATGTGCAGCGTGCCGTCATCCGCGTCGATCGAGAACACGGGCCCGGGCTGTGCGGCCCGCACCGCGCCGTTGTCATCGACGCGGGCCGGAATGATCATCGCATCGGGCGCCATCAACGCCCGCAACCAGCGCGGTGAGGCATCACGCAACGCGATATAGGCCAGTTCGTGGTCGAGCAGGGCATTGACGCCCCCGCTGGCAGCCGGTCGCACACAATGCAGCAGCATGGCGCGAATGCGCTGCCCTTCGGGCTGGTAGTAGCCATCGGTGTGCCACTTCAGCGGACGGTTCGTGTAGGGGATGTAGCCCCCGCGACCGTCCGATGCAGCGCTGACCGCAATGCTCGAAATGCCGTCTTCGTCAGCCAGCCAGTTGGCGTCCAGGCGATGCAGGCCCAATTGCCGGCCCACCGCGCGCACCGTGTGTTTGTCCTGCACACCCCGCGTGCTTCGATAGACCACCATGTTCGATTGCGCGCACCGGCAAAGTAGGGTGTCAATTTCGAACGCGGTCAAGGCCTGGGGATCATCGATGTCAACGATCGACCCGGCACCCGCACGCGGCCGTTGCGCAAGCTTGCCCGCGCGCCAACGCTGATAGCTGGCATCGTCGTCAAGGTCAAAAGGTGACGCGCACGGACGCAACGGGGCTGGGGCAAGGCAGGCATTCACCGGATCATTCCCCCGTCATTGACGTGCGCCGCGCCTTTCGCGGCTCTTTGTAGAGCAGGTCGAGGATGGCGCTGCGCACGATGTCCACCGCTTCAGGGGCTTCGATCGCCATCACCTGGTCGAGTACCCAGAACCGGTCCTGGGCCGGCAGGGTCGGCTCCAGGCGGCTGCCCAGGTAGCGGAGGAAGCCAAAGCCGGGCGCAAAGGATTCGTCCACCTGCGCGGGCCCCACCTCGGCGTCGAACTCCGCATAGTGGGGTGACAGTTCGTTGACCAGATCGATGAAACTGTCCTGGTAGGGCGCCCCATCGCTGCGCGGGCCCAGGAGTTCCGCTTCGTTGCTGGCCAGGGTGTTGGCGCAATTGACGACCAGGGCCGACGTGAAGGCGTTGCGCGTTTCGCTGTCCATCTTGATGTAGGCCGTGCGGTCGACGACGGCAATCAGGAACACCAGCACTTCGCGCATGAAGGCGAAGTAAGGGCCGCCCACTGCCACGTCGAATTGCGCCCCGCGCATGCGCTTGAGCATGTTGTGCGCCACCCGCCAGACGATGAAGGCCATGGCGCTGGCGTTTTGCTCTGCGGTCTTGGGCTCACCGGCCTTGAACCAGTGACTCTTGATGCGCAGACGCGGCGCAACAATGGCCATCAGTACCCGCCCTTGCCCAGCGGCTGTGGCAGACCGGCGACCTTGCAGCCCTGCTTGGCAGGGCCAATCGGGAACAGGTCATACAGACCCTTGCTATCGCAGCCCGGCAAGATGGCGCCAACGCCCTTCAGCATGTTACGGAAATTCGGTGTGTGGCCATGTTCGCGAAATTCGTCGCGCAGCCAGGCCACGACCTTCCAGTGGGCGTCGGTGAGCTCGATGTTTTCGGCGGCTGCGATGACCCTTACAACGTCGTCGCTGTAGTCGGGTTCAAGCAGGTAACCCTGCTCGTCCGTTTCAAGTTCAATGTCATTGACGACGTACGCCATAGCCAGTGTCTCCTTCGAATGTTGCTGGTGGGGGCCGGTTCAAGCGCGAACTGGCGCGCCCGACTTGTGCGGTACGAAGACGCCGCAACCCAGGCGCCGGTGACTGCCCAGGCCGCCTTCCAGTACGCGCAGCGATCCGGCGGGCGTCAACCCGTCCAGCATCAGGCTGAAACCGGCCAGCGAGGTGCCGTTCAGATCAAACGCCTGGCGCTTGCCGCAAATGGTGCGGCAGGAAACCCCCAGCGCCTGCAGTTCCTGCTCGACGGCAGCCAGGAAAGCCAGTTCGTCATCGTCAGCGCTGGCCACCAGATGCGAATACAGCGTGCCGTAGGGCAACAACTCGCGCACCGTCACCTGTTCGCCCAGGCGCAACGAGAATCCGCCGACATCGAGCGTCACACCGGCCAGCGGCGCCAGATCGCCAACCCGTTCGCGGCGCACGCGCAGTGTCAGGCGGGAGCGCTGGGACAGCAGGGCGGCAGGGCCCTCGCCAGCCACGGCATTGACGCGATGCACGCCCGCCTGGACCGGATCGGCCAGCCAGGGCACCCGGCGCTCCAGCGCCAGGGCCAGGGCCGATCGATGGTCGCGCGGCAGCGCCTGACCGTGCAGCGCGAAGTGCACGTCAACCATGGTGGCGGGCGCCTTGTCGGTCACTGGATCAGCTCTTGGGTTGCGTATCGGACCATTCCAGCAAAGCCTTGCCCCAGGCCTCGGCCGTGATCGGATCAATGTCGAAGACCGTGAAACGGCTCCTCTCGCGAATACGCGTTCGCAGAAGACTCATGCCGCCGGATTCCAGGTCAACCTGCTGCAACTCGATTTCCTGCCCGCCGATCGGTGCGCGCAACTTGACCAAGCTCGTTGTGCGCGTCATCGGCACCTCCGTAAGGCACATTGAGCGCGCGCTCGGCAACCCCGTCCATACCCGGTAGGGATGACCGCCGCATACGCCTTCCGGGTAATGCCGAAAGGCCACTTCAGGACTACCGTTGCAACCACGCGTCCGTCTGTCCACAGGAGAGCTCAGCACCATGGCCAAGAAGCAGCACCCCACCCCCATGCTCGACGAGCTGGAAAGCGGGCCCTGGCCCAGCTTTGTCACCGGGCTGAAACGCCTGGCCGACGACAAGGACTACATGGTTGACCTGATGGGTCAGCTGGAAACGTCCTACCGCACCCGCAAGGGCTACTGGAAGGGCGGAACGGTCGGCGTTTTTGGTTATGGCGGCGGCATCATCCCGCGCTTCACCGAATTGAAGGACGACAAGGGTGTGCCTGTGTTTCCCGACGCCGCCGAGTTCCACACCCTGCGTGTACAGCCGCCCGCCGGCATGCACTATGACACCAAGGTGCTGCGCAAGATGGCCGACATCTGGGAAGAGCATGGCTCAGGACTGATCGCCTTCCACGGCCAATCAGGCGACATCATGTTCCAGGGCGCCAAGACCAACAAGGTCCAGGACGCCTTCGACGCGCTGAACGAAATCGGTTTCGACCTGGGTGGTGCCGGCCCCGCAGTGCGCACCTCGATGAGTTGTGTGGGCGCGTCTCGCTGCGAACAGAGTTGCTACGACGAGTCACGTGCGCACCGGCAGGTGATCAACACCTTCATCGACGACATCCACCGCCCTGCCCTGCCTTACAAATTCAAGTTCAAGTTCTCGGGCTGTCCGAACGACTGCATGAACTCGATCCAACGGTCGGACATGGCCGTCATCGGCACCTGGCGCGACAACATCCGTACCGACGAGGAACTGGCTCGCAAGTGGTTCGTCAAGCACGGCATGAATGAGCTGGTTAATGACGTGATCTCGCGCTGCCCGACCAAGACCATCATGCTCAAGGAGCACCAGGACGTCGATCAGGGTGCCACCATCTCGAGCGTGGCTGTCAGCGACACCCACTCGCTCGAAATCGACAACAGCAACTGCGTGCGCTGCATGCATTGCGTCAACGTCATGACTGGCGCCCTGGCGCATGGCACGGACACCGGCGCGACCATCCTGATCGGCGGCAAACGCACGCTCAAGATTGGCGATCTGATGGGCACCGTCGTGGTGCCCTTCATGCCGCTGAAGACCGACGAAGACTATGAAGCCCTCGTTGAACTGGGGCAGAAGGTCATCGACTTCTTTGCCGAGAACGCGCTCGAGCACGAACGCACCGGCGAAATGATCGAACGTATCGGCCTGGTCAACTTCCTCGAAGGCATCGATGTGGAGATCGACGCCAACATGGTCGCCACGCCACGCACCAACCCGTATGTCCGCACCGATGGCTGGGACGACGAGGTGACCCGCATCAACGAGAAAAAGGCCGCGGCCTGACCGCAACCGGAGACTTCCATGGCTCAACGCACACCCATCGAAAGCGGCTGCCCGGACCCGAAGCCGTACATGCATCCGACGATGCTGAAGAACTACGGCAATTGGCGCTACCACGACCGGCCGCGGCCGGGGGTACTGCACCACGTGTCGCACAGCGGCGATGAAATCTGGACCGTGCGCGCGGGTACGCAGCGGCAGATGGACGTCTACACCATCCGCAAGCTCTGCGACATCGCCGATACCTACGCCGACGGCCATGTGCGCTTCACGATCCGCAGCAACATCGAGTTCATGGTGGCGGACGAGAACAAGGTTGCGCCACTGATCGAGTCGCTGACCAGCAGCGGCTTTCCGGTCGGCGGCACCGGCAACTCGGTGTCGATGATTGCCCACACGCAGGGCTGGCTGCACTGCGACATCCCGGGCACCGACGCGTCGGGCGCGGTCAAGGCGCTGATGGACGATCTGCACCACGAGTTCATCAAGGAAGACATGCCCAACCGCGTGCACCTGTCCACCTCGTGCTGCGAAATCAACTGCGGCGGCCAGGCTGACATCGCGATCATCGTGCAGCACACCAAGCCGCCCAAGATCAACCACGATCTGGTGGCCAATGCCTGCGAGCGCCCGGCGGTGGTGGCGCGCTGTCCGGTGGCCGCCATCCGCCCGGCACTGGTCAACGGCAAGCCTTCGCTGGAAATCGACGAGAAAAAGTGCATGTGCTGCGGCGCCTGCTACCCCCCGTGCCCGCCGATGCAGATCAACGACCCCGAGCATTCGAAGCTGGCCATCTGGGTGGGTGGCAAGAACTCCAATGCACGGGGCAAGCCGACCTTCATGAAGATGGTGATGTCGGGCCTGCCGAACAACCCGCCACGCTGGCCCGAGGTGTCCGAAGTCGTCAAGAAGATCCTGTACACCTACAAGGAAGACGCGCGCTCCTGGGAGCGGGTGTCCGACTGGATCGAGCGCATCGGATGGCCGCGCTTTTTCGAGAAGTGCGACCTGCCCTTCACGAAGTACCTGATCGATGACTGGCGCGGCTCACGCTCCAGTCTGAATGCCTCGACCCACATTCGTTTCTGACCGGGGACACACGCCCATGAAATTCGGTTTGTTGGTGAGCGAAGGCCCCTACACCCACCAGGCCAGCGACACCGCGTACCAGTTCGCGACCGCGGCGATCGCCAAGGGGCATGAGGTGCATCGCGTCTTTTTCTATCACGACGGCGTCTACAACGCCACGCGCCTGACCGAACCGCCCCAGGACGATCGCCACATCGTCAACCGCTGGTCGGCTTTGAACGCCGAGCACAAGGTCGATCTGGTCGTCTGCGTGGCCGCTGCCTTGCGCCGTGGCATCAAGGACGAGGTGCTGGCTCCGGGTTTCCGCATTTCGGGCCTTGGCCAGTTGGTGGACAGCGGCATCAAGGCCGATCGCCTGGTGACGTTTGGAGACTGAAGTGAAGAAATTCATGTTCGTCAATCGCAAAGCCCCGTTCGGCACGATCTATGCGCTCGAAAGCCTGGAGGTGGTGCTGATTGCAGCCACCTTCGACCAGGACGTCAGCCTCGCCTTTATCGACGACGGCGTGTACGAATTGGTCAAGGGCCAGAACAGCAAGGGCATCGGCATCAAGAACCATGCACCCACCTACCGCGCGCTGGACGGCTACGACGTCGAGAAGCTCTTCGTCGAACGCGAGTCGATGGAAGCGCGCGGCTTGACCGAAGCCGACCTGCTGGTGCCGGTCGAGGTATTGAGCAGCGCCGAGATGGGCGCCTTGATGGCCGCGCAAGACGTGGTGCTTTCCTTCTAGAAGACTCACATGCTGCACATCGTCAACAAGTCCCACACCCAGACCAATGCGCTGCAAAGCTGCCTGCGCCTGGCGCAGCCAGGGCACGCGCTGCTGCTGACCGAAGACGCCGTTTATGCGGCCACGGTGGCCGGCGCCGAATCGGCCGGTCTGGCAGAGGCACTGGCCCTGCTGAAGGTCTACGCCCTGCTGCCCGACCTTGAAGCACGCGGCATGGCCGACAAGCTGCATGCCGACGTGACCACGGTGGACTACGCCGGGTTTGTCGATCTCGTGACCACTCACCCCAACAACCAGTCCTGGCTCTGACAGCCTGGCCTTCAACCATCCCGCACCAGGAGAAACCTATGGGCATCGAAGTCAACGGCAACACCTACGAAACCGACGAAGAGGGCTATCTGATCAACCTCAGCGACTGGACCGAGGACATCGGCAAGGCGCTGGCCGTTGCCGAGAACGTCGACATGACGCCGGGCCACTGGGAGGTTGTCAACTTCCTGCGTGACTACTACAACGAATACCAGATTGCCCCGGCCGTGCGCGTGCTGACCAAGGCCATCGGCAAACAGCTTGGCGCCGACAAGGGCAACAGCAAGTACCTGTACGAGTTGTTCCCCTACGGCCCGGCCAAACAAGCCTGCAAGATCGCCGGTCTGCCCAAGCCCACGGGCTGCGTCTAGCCCCAGCGGCGCCGGTCCGAAGCCAAGGGGTCGCGTCTTGAGCCTGCTCGCCATCACCTATGCCGCGCTGTTCTACGTCGCCGCTGCGGTGCTGGTGATTGGCGTCGGTCTCAAGATTCGCCGCTACGCCGGCACGCCCGCCCCGCTGAAGATCCCCACCACGCCGGCGCCGACCACCACCGGCGGTGTGGCGCTGCGCTTGACCCGCGAAGTGGTCTTCTTCGAAAGCCTGTTCAAGGCCAGCAAGTGGACCTGGCTGTTCGGCTGGATGTTCCACGCCGCACTGGTGCTGGTGCTGTTGCGCCATCTGCGCTATTTCCAGCAGCCGGTGTGGACGCCGGTGGTCTGGGTACAGGCCTTCGGCATCTACGCCGGTTTTGCCATGGTCGCCGGCTTGGCCGGGCTTTGGGCGCGGCGCTTTCTGGTCGACCGTGTGCGCTACATCTCGACACCTTCAGACCACCTGCATCTGGCATTGCTGATCGCCATCGGCGTGTCGGGCCTGAGCATGCGCTTCGTGGCCCCCACCGACATCATGGCGGTCAAGGCCTTCATGCTCGGGCTGATGCGCCTGAACATACAGCCGCTGCCCAGTGACCCGCTGTTGCTGCTGCACCTGGCACTGGTCGCAACGCTGATGCTGGTGTTTCCGATCAGCAAGTTGCTGCATGCGCCGGGCCTGTTTTTCAGCCCGGGTCGCAACCAGGCCGACACCTCGCGCGAGGTACGCCACCTGGCGGCCTGGGCCTCGGTTTACGACAAGCAGAAGTAGGGCTCCCACACGATGGCAACCGCCAAATTCGAGACGCCCAAGCTCAAGCCCTATCCGGTCATCCCGCTGGTGGCCGAGGGCGCCATGGCGCACAGCAAGCCCTTCGTGGCTTCGGCCAAGATCCAGGAGGCGGTTGGCTTCCCTGGAGAATTGACCGAGGGTTGGGAACAGCGCGCCATTGGCAAGATGGGCGAGTTGCTCGGCAAGTACCGCTCGCTGCAGGTCTACATGGACGCCTGCGTGCATTGCGGTGCCTGCTCTGACAAGTGCCACTACTTCCTCGGCACGGGTGATCCGAAGAACATGCCGGTGGCGCGTCAGGATCTGATGCGGGGCGTCTACCGCCGTTACTTCACCTTCGCCGGCAGGCATTTCCCCAAGCTCGTCGGCGCCGTCGACATGAACAAGGAAGTGCTCGACGACTGGTGGAGCTACTACAACCAGTGCTCGGAATGTCGCCGCTGTTCGGTGTTCTGCCCCTATGGCATCGACACCGCCGAAGTGACCATGGCCGCACGCGAGATCATGGACTCGGTGGGCCTGGGCCAGAAGTACGCCAACGAGATCATCGGCAAGGTACACCGCATCGGCAACAACCTGGGCATTCCCGAGCCGGCGCTGGCCGACACCCTGGCCGGGCTGGAAGAAGACGTCAAGGAAGAGACCGGGCTGGACGTGCGATTCCCGCTCGACCAGGAAGGCGCCGAGGTGCTGCTGATCACGCCGTCAGCCGACTTCTTCTCTGAGCCGCACGTCGAGAGCCTGATCGGCTACGCCAAGGTCTTTCATGCCGCGGGCATTTCCTGGACCCTGAGTTCCAAGGCCAGCGAGGCCGGCAACTTCGGCCTGTTCATCGGCAATTACGAACAGATGCAGAAGATCTCGCTGCGCGTCAAGGAAGCGGCGCAGGAGTTGCGGGTCAGGCGGCTGGTGGTCGGCGAGTGCGGCCACGCCTGGCGCGTGGCGTATGCCTTCTGGAACACCCTGATCGGCCCCTTTGACTGGCTCGATTCGCGTTACCCGGTGCCGCAGCACATCTGCGAGATGACCTACGACCTCATTCAGCAAGGTGCCATCCAGTTCGACAAGGAAAAGAACGACGACCGCATCGTCACATTCCACGACTCCTGCAACGTCGCACGGGCCTCACGCATGGGGTCGATGCCCGGTGGCCAATTCGTCATTCCGCGCGAAATCATCAAGGCAGTGGCCAACAACTTCCACGACATGGCGCCGGGCACGACCCACGAAGCCACGTTTTGCTGCGGTGGGGGCGGCGGCATCCTGACCGACGACCTGATGGAGATTCGGGTCAAGGGCGCACTGCCCCGCATGGAGTCGCTGAAAAACGTTGTCGACCAGCATGGCGTCAATTTCATGGCTGCCATCTGCGCCATCTGCAAGGCGCAATTCAGCAAGGTGCTGCCGTATTACGGTTTTGACATGAACATGATCGGCGGCGTGCACCAACTCGTGGGCAAGGCGATCCGCCTGGGCGAGCCCCGCTGAACATCACACCAGGAGACCGAACATGGCCCACATCGTCATCATGGGTGCCGGCATCGGCGGCATGCCCGCCGCGTACGAGATGCGCGCGACTCTGGGCAAGGAGCACCGCGTCACCGTCGTCAGCGCCGTCGACTATTTCCAGTTCGTGCCCTCCAACCCCTGGGTGGCGGTGGGCTGGCGCTCGCGCGAGGAGGTCTGCCTGCAGGTGGGGCCGCTGCTGGCGAAAAAGGGCATCGAGTTCGTGCCCAAGGCCGTGACGCGC
>JAHECB010000104.1 GCA_024641925.1 Betaproteobacteria bacterium | reverse complement strand
CTGCGCCATGTCCAGCCAGTTATGCAGGTGAGTATTGTCGGGAAAAAGTTTCTTCATCGCGGCGTCGGTCTTGTAGATATCTTCGGGGTCGCCCGACAGCGCCACCCAGCGGAACGGGCCCTTGCCTTCGCAGAACAGCGGGCGGATGTAGGCCGGCACAAAACCCGGAAAGTCGAAGGCGTTCTTGACGCCGCGGTCAAAGGCCACCTGGCGGATGTTGTTGCCGTAGTCCACCGTGGCAATGCCCATGGACTGGAAGTCCAGCATGGCCTGCACATGCACGGCGCAGGACTGTGCCGCAGCGTCGGTCAGCTGGGCATGCATGGCGGCGTCGCGTTGTGCGGCTTTCCATTGTTCGACGGTCCAACCTGACGGGAGATAACCGTTGATGAGGTCGTGTGCCGAGGTCTGGTCCGTGACCAGGTCGGGCTTGATGCCGCCGGCCCGGGCGCGGTTCACCAGTTCGGGCAGGATGTCCGCCGCGTTGCCCAGCAACCCGATCGACACCGCCTTCTTGTCGGCCTTGTAGCGCTGGATTCGTGCCAGCGCATCGTCAACGCTGCTGGCCTGTTCGTCCAGGTAGCGCGAACGCAGGCGGAAGTCGATGCGGCTCTGCTGGCATTCGATGGTCAGCGACACCGCGCCGGCAAACGTGGCCGCCAGCGGCTGTGCGCCGCCCATGCCGCCCAGCCCGGCGGTCAGCACCCAGCGGCCCACCATGTCGCCGCCAAAGTGCTGGCGGCCAGCTTCGGCAAAGGTCTCGTAGGTGCCTTGCACGATGCCCTGGCTGCCGATGTAGATCCAGCTGCCCGCCGTCATCTGGCCATACATGAACAGGCCCTTGCGGTCCAACTCGTTGAAGTGTTCCCAGTTGGCCCACTGGGGCACCAGGTTGGAGTTGGCAATCAGCACCCGCGGCGCGTCGGGGTGGGTCTTGAACACGCCCACAGGCTTGCCGGATTGCACCAGCAGCGACTCGTCGTCTTCGAGATCGCGCAGGCTGGCCAGGATCTGGTCGTAACAAGCCCAGTTGCGTGCCGCGCGGCCAATGCCGCCGTACACCACCAGGTGCTGCGGGTTTTCGGCCACCTCCGCGTCCAGGTTGTTCTGGATCATGCGGTAGGCGGCTTCGGTGACCCAGCTCTTGCAGCTGAGCTGCGAGCCGCGTGGTGCACGGATCACCCGCGTCGGGTCGAACCGGGGATCGTCATTCAGGGGTCGGGATTCGGACATGGTCATCTCCTTGGTTTCAGCGGGCAGCGGGTACCGGTCAACACCTTAGTGCAGACCCAGGAACGCCGCTGCCAGGGTAGGGTCGTTGCGTGCATCGGTGGCGGCGCCTTTCCAGACGGTCTGGCCCGACTCGAGCACACACACGTCGTCGGCCACCGACAAGACACGTTCGGTGTTCTGCTCCACCAGCAGCACGGTCATGCCTTCGGCACGCAGCTTTTGCAGCGCCTGATAACACAGGTCGATGACCTTGGGCATCAGGCCCAGCGACAGTTCATCGATCATCATGAAGCGGGGCCGCGCCATCAGCGCGCGGCCAATGGCCAGCATCTGCTGTTCACCACCCGACAGGTTGCCGGCCAGGGAGCCCAGCCGTTCACCCAGGCGCGGAAACAGCGACAGCACACGGTCGCGATCCTGTTTGAAAACGCTGGCCGGGTGGATGACACCACCCACGCGCAGGTTGTCTTCCACGGACAGATCCTTGAACAGGCGGCGCCCTTCGGGCGAGATGGCGATGCCACGCCGCACACGCTCGGTGGCCGGCATGTCGCCAATGTCCTGTCCGTCGAAGAGCACCTGTCCGGATTGCCGGGTGACGTGCCCGGCCACACACATCAAGGTAGACGACTTACCCGCGCCGTTGGGGCCCAGCAAGCCGGTGATGGTGCCGGGACGAAGCGTCAGCGACAACGCGTGGACGGCCTGAAAGGCGCCATAGCCGCAGCTCAGTGACTTCAGTTCAAGCATGATTCTGGTCCCCGTCCGCGGCGGCGGCACCGAGCGTGTCGCCACCCAGGTAGGCGGCGCGCACCACCGGGTCGTCCATCACGGCACGCGGCGGTCCGTCGGCAATCTTGCGGCCGTTGTCCAGCACCACCAGGCGCTGGCAGATGCGCATGACTTCGCCCAGGTTGTGCTCGATCAGCACAATGGTCACACCCTGCCGATTGATCTCGGCGATGGTGTCGGCCAGTCCACGGGCTTCGTTGGAATTCAGGCCGGCCAGCGGTTCGTCCAGCAGCAGCAGGCGCGGCTTCAGCGCCAGCGCGCGGGCCATCTCCAGTCGCTTGAGCACACCCAGGGGTTGCGTGGCCGCAAACTGGTCGGCGTGCTGCGCGATGCCCACGCGTTCCAGCATCTGCCGCGCTGTGGCCAGTTCTTGATGGCGCGCCACATGCATCAACGATGTCAGCGGCGACATGGTCTTGGCGCCGCCTGCAGCCAGCGCGACGTTGTCGATGACCGAGATGTCGCGGAAGGGCTTGACCAGTTGTTGCGACAGCGACATGCCGCGCAGGATGCGCTTGTCGATGGGCAGGCCGTCGATGCGGCGGCCCTCCAGTTCGACACGGCCATCCGTGGCCGACACCACACCGGTGATGGCGCGCAGCAGGGTGGTCTTGCCGGCGCCGTTGGGACCGATCAGGCCCAGCAGTTCACCGGGCAGCACCTCGAAAGACACTTTGTCGATGGCGGTCAGGCCACCGAAGCGCACGGTGACATCCGATACCCGCAGCAGCGCGGTGGACGAGGCGGCGTTCATGGCTTGCCCACTGCCGAGCCCGCTTTCGACGGCGCGGCAAAACGTGCAACCAGTGCCGCCATGCCACCGGGCGAAAAACGCATCATCAGGAAGAGCAGGCCGCCATAGACCAGCAGCTTGTAGTCGCCAATGACCTGGAACCAGGCGGGCAGCACCGATAGCAGCGCCGCCGCCACGGCCACGCCGGTGACGGAGCCGATGCCGCCCACCACGACCATGGACAGCACGGTGATCGACTCGACAAAGCCAAAACTGTCGGGCCCGATGAAACGCAGCTGGTAGGCGTACATGCTGCCGGACAAGCCCGCCAGCGCGGTGCCGATGGCAAAGGCGACCAGCTTGTAGCGACTGGCATCGATGCCCAGCACCCGCATGGTGTCTTCGTCTTCGGCGATGCCATTGAAGACCCGCCCCATCCACGATTTGCGGATGTACAGGCTCAGGGCCGCCACCAAGACACACAGCACCAGCGTCAGCACCATGAACGCCCCTTTGGACATGCCCGGGTCCGGGATGCCCGAAATCCCCAGCTCACCGCCCAGCCAGTCCTGTTGGCGCACGACGCCGACAAACAGAAAACCCACGCCCATGGTGGTGATGGCCAGAAAGTCGGCACGTACACGCAGTGATGCCAGCCCGACGAGGGTGCCCATGGCGCCGGCCAGCAGCATGGCCAGCGGAAGGGTGGCCAGAAACGGCATGCCGGCCTTGCCCAGCATCGCAGCCGCGTAGGCACCGATGCCCTGGAAGGCGGCATGGCCCAGGCTGATCTGGCCGCAGAAACCGGTGATCAGGTTCAGCGACAAGGCAAACAGCACACTCACGCCCATGGTGGTCAGCAGGGAGATTTCGTAGTCCATGTCAGTGCCGCAAGGCGGGCCCGAAGGCGCACAGCGCCCAAAGGGACATGAAGCGGCCTCCTCGGGGCCAGGCCGGCGGCGTACGCAGTGAGCGCGGGGGCGTCATTTTCTTCTCCTCAGCGTTTGGCAAACAGGCCCTGGGGGCGGACCATGAGCACCAGGATCAGGAAGGCAAAAGCGATGGCGTTGCGGTCCAGCAACTGGCCCAGATAGATGGTGCCGAAGGACTCCACCACGCCCAGCACCAGCGCCGCGGCCAGCGTGCCCCGCACGGAGCCCAGACCGCCCAGCACGATGATGGCCAGCGCCTTGTACGACGGCACACTGCCCATGGTGGGCTCCACCAGGTTGTTCAGCAGGGCCACCCAGACACCGGCAAATCCCGCCAGCGCCGAGCCCACGAAGAAGTTGATGTCGCGCACCTTCAGCAACGTGATGCCGAAGGACTCGGCCATCTGCGGGTCCGACACCGTGGCCTGACAGGCCACGCCGATGCGGGTGCGGGTTTGCAGCCAGCCCAGCACGCCGATGATCAGCACCGTGCTGCCCATCATCAGCAACTCGGCCAGCTTGAACTGCAGACCCCCGAACAAGGCCACGCGCGACTGCAGCGGTGGCGACACAAACGACATGCCTTGCGCTCCGAAGATGATGCGGAAGATCTCTTCGGCGGCGATGTACAGGCCGATGGAGGCGATCAGCGCGACAAACGGCGGCTGCCCCAGCAGCGGTTGGTAGGCCAGCCGGAACATGGCTACACCGGCCAGGCCCGCTATCGCCATGGCGACGATGAAACCCAGGGTCAGGCTGCCGCTGGCATTGCACACCATCACCCCGGCATAGGCGCCCAGCGTGAACAGCGCGGCATGGGCCACATGCAGGATGCGCAGCAGGCCGTAGACCAGGGTCAGCCCCAGCGCGATCAGCGCATAGATGGCACCCTGGATCAGGCCCTGGGCGGCCAGTTCGACATAGAGCATCAACAGGCTCCTGGGGTGAGGCGCTCACCGAGGCGGTCTGATATCCACCGTGTCGGGCAGCAGCGGGAACAGCGGGGATCGGGGCAAGGCGGCAAAGCGGCGGGGGGGGCGAAAGGCGCTGGGCACGGCGCCTTGCTGGCGCGCTGTCACCTGGGCCCGATCTTGCAAATCGGGCGCAGGCCTTGACGGCACCCGGTCGGGAGGTGCCGGTTACTTCGTCGGCGGAGCCAGCAGCACCGGGTCGGAAATCACCGAATGGCGGTGGAAGGCCTTGCCTTTGACCACCTGCACCTGCACGTCCTTGGCCACTTCGTTCAGGCTGTTGAAGGTCAGCTGTCCGATCGGTGTGGTGAATGTGGCACCCGCCAGTGCGCTGCGCAGCGTCTCGCCGCCTTTGCCGCCGGACTTCTTGAGCCCCTCGATCAGGACGCTGGTGGCCGTGAAGCTGGACGCAGCCACCATGTCGGCGCCGGCACCCACGGCCTTGCGGTAGTCGGCCAGGAAGGCCTTGGTGGCGGGCGCGTCCGAGTCACGGTCCAGCGACGTGGTGATCAGCGTGCCTTCGGAGGCGGCGCCGGCAATCTCGATGAACTTGTCGGAGTCATAACCCTCCTGCCCGATGATGGGTGCGGTCACGCCCGCTGCACGCAATTGGCTGACCAGCGGTCCGGCGGTGAAGAAGTAGCCCGACGCGTAGATGACTTCAGGCTCGTCCGACTTCACCTTGGAGACGATGGCGCCAAACTGACGGTCGCGCAGGCCGTACTCGTATTCGCCCGTGATCTGCAGGCCGAACTGCGGCGCAGCTTCCTTGAAGCCAGCAGCCAGCGCCTGCCCGAAGTCGTTTTTCATGGTGATCAGCGCCACCTTTTTCTTGCCCAGGTTGCTGACCAGCTTGGCGCCGCCGCGGCCCTGCACCTCGCCCATGGCCGAGACGCGGAACACATAGTTGCCGGCACGCGTGATGTCCGGGTGGATGGCATAGGCCACCACATAAGGCACCTTGCCGGCCTGGAAGAGACCGGCCGCGGCACGTGTGGAGCCGGAATAAGAGCCCGACACCGCGCCCACCACCTGGTCCTTTTCGATCAACTTGGTGGCCACGGGCACCGCCTCCTTGGGCGAGGCCTGGTCGTCATACACCACCAGTTCCAGCTTCTGGCCGGCCGCACCGCCGCCGGCATTGGCCTGCGCCACGGCAAGCTTGGCGCCCTCCAGTGCCGACTGGCCGTCCGCGGCGGCAAACCCGGTCAAGGGGACATTGAAGCCGATCTTGATGTCCGCATGTGCGGTGCCGGCGGCCAGCAGGCCCAGGGCGGCTGAGACAGCCACTGTCACGATGGAATGGCGGGCGCTCAAATCAGTCATCGGAGAACTCCTTGGGTGGTTTTGAAAGGAAATCATCTGAGATCGAAGGCGATGGTGCAACCGGTTGTCGCCGGCTGCTGGATCTCATCGCGTGATGTTGTATAGACAACTATACAGGTGGCGCTGGGAATTACAATCTTGTCCAAACAAATTCAGATCAGGAATTACCCGCGTCATGCGTCAAACCCGGGCACCGCTCAAGATGAGTCCGTCGGCACAAGGAGACGACCGGCCGCCGTTCAAGCGCATCAAGGCGCATGTGCTGCATCAGATCCAGACCGGGGCCTGGCGCGAGGGTGATGCGATCCCCTCCGAACACGCACTGGCCACCGAATTTGGCGTCGCGCGCATGACGGCCAACCGGGCACTGCGGGAGCTGACCAGCGAACGCATCCTCGTGCGCGTGCAAGGTTCGGGCACCTTCGTGGCGCAGCAGAAATTCCAATCCACACTGGTGGAGATCCACAGCATCGCGCAAGAGGTGCAGTCGCGCGGCCATGTGCACCGCAGCGAACTGCACCAGCTGGCGCGGGTGAAGGCGGATGTCGTGCTGGCAGCGGACTTTGAATTCACCGGCGCCCGGCCGCTGTTTCATTCGGTGGTCGTGCACTATGAAGGCGACCTGCCCATTCAAGTGGAAGACCGCCACGTCAACCCGGCCCTGGCGCCGGGCTACATGGAGCTGGACTTCAGCAAGACCACGGCCAACGAATACCTGATGCGGGTGGCGCCGCTGTCCGGCGTGCGTTACTGCATCGAAGCGCGCCTGCCCACGCCCGAGATCGCGGCCATGCTGCAGATACCGCCCTCACAGCCTTGCCTGACGCTGTGGCGCAAAACGCTGTCGATGGGGCAGGTGGCGTCAGTGGCCTTGTTGTGGCACCCGGCTAACCGCTACCAGTTCACCGGCGGGTTCTGACCCGGCCTGCGATCGGCCCCTTACACGGGTACCCACAACGGGGGCAGCCCCGGCAAGGCCTTGAAGATCTGTGCCAGTTCGCCACTGCGTACCAGTTGCGACGCGGCCTCGATGTCCGGCGCCAGGTAGCGGTCTTCCATCATCGCCGGGCACTGCTCGCGCAAGACGGTGTGCGCCGCTTCCAGTGCTGATGAACTGCGCAGCGGGCGCAGGAATTCAATGCCTTGCGCGGCGGCCAGCAACTCGATCCCCAGGATGTGTGCCACGTTGCTGATCATGGGCTGCAGACGCCGCGCGGCAAACGTGGCCATGCTGACGTGGTCTTCCTGGTTGGCGCTGGTGGGCAGGCTGTCCACACTGGCCGGGTGCGCCAGGCTCTTGTTTTCACTGGCCAGCGACGCGGCGGTGACGTGCGCGATCATGAAGCCGCTGTTCAGTCCGGCGTTGGGCGTCAGGAACGGCGGCAGCCGCGACACGCCGCTGTCGATCAGCATGGCGATGCGGCGTTCGGCGATGGCGCCGACTTCGGCAATGGCGTTGGCCATGGCGTCAGCGGCCAGCGCCACCGGTTCGGCGTGGAAATTGCCGCCGCTGACCATGGCGCCAGGGGTTGCGGCGCCCGGGCCTTCAGCCTGGGGTGCAAACACCAGCGGGTTGTCGGTGACGGCGTTGGCTTCGCGCAGCAGCACCAGCGCGGCGTGGCGCAACTGGTCCAGGCAGGCGCCTACCACCTGCGGCTGGCAGCGCAGGCAGTAGGGGTCCTGCACGCGGTCATCGCCTTGTTCGTGCGACTGGCGGATGTCGCTGCCCTGCAGCAGGCTGCGGTAGTAGCGCGCCACGTCGATCTGACCGGGCTGGCCGCGCAGTGCGTGGATGCGCGGGTCGAACGGGCCATCGCTGCCGCGCGCGGCGTCCACGGTCAGCGCGCCCACCACCAGGGCCGACTCCAGCACCGGCTCAAAGGTGAACAAGGCGTACAGCGCCAGCGCTGTGCTGGTCTGCGTGCCGTTGATCAAGGCCAGGCCTTCCTTGGCGCGCAGCTGCAGGGGCTCGATGCCCGCGGCTTGCAGCACAGCGGCCGCGGGCTGGCGGATGCCATCGACCAGGAACTCACCTTCGCCCATCAGCGCCAACGTCATGTGCGCCAGCGGCGCCAGGTCGCCGCTGGCGCCCACGCTGCCTTGTGACGGCACGCAGGGCACCAGGCCGGCGTTGAACACTGCCAGCAGCATGTCCACCACTTCGCGGCGCACGCCGCTGTAGCCCCGTGCCAGGCTGGCGGCTTTGGTGGCCAGCATCAGCCGCGACACGGCCGGTGCCAGCGGCTCGCCCACACCCACGCTGTGGCTGCGGATCAGGTTGCGCTGCAGGGTGGCCAGGTCGGCCTCGCTGATGCGCGTGCTGGCCAGCTTGCCGAAGCCGGTGTTGACGCCATAGACGGCGGCGCTGCCCGCTGCGGCAGCCTGCACCACGGCCGCGCTGGCGTCGATGGCCGCGGCGGCCGACGGATTCAGCGACAGGGTGCAACGACCCTGGTGAATGCACAGCAGGTCGTCCAGACTCAAGTGGCCGGGGTTGATGGTCAGCGTTGTGGGGAGTTCGGTCATGGGCGTGGTCTTGTGGTGTGGGCAGCTCGGGCCTTCAGGCCTTTGCGCGTGGTGGGCAGCCGATCTGCAGACCGCTGTTGTACACTTAGTTGTCTATACAAGTAAAGCCATCGGGCGATTTATCCATGGTCCCCACCTTGTCGTCAGAATCCGGTCTTGCGCGGGCCGTTGCAGCGGCCCCGCCGGAGCAGGTCAGCGCCTTTCAGCGTGACGGTGCCGTGTGTCTGCGCCAGTTGTTGACCGCCGATGAAGTGGCGTTGCTGGCGGCGGGCATTGATGCCAACCTGGCCGCGCCCAGCCCGCGCGCCATCGTGGCCAGCCAGCCTGACGACCCGGGCCGTTTTGTCGAAGACTTCTGCAACTGGCAGCACAACGCTCAGTACCGGCGTTTCATCTTTGAAAGCCCCTTGGCCCCCGTGGCGGCCCGGCTGATGCAGAGTCAAACTGTGCGGCTGTATCACGACCACATGCTCACCAAGGAACCCGGCACACGTGCGACTACACCCTGGCACCAGGACCAGCCGTACTACAACGTCAGCGGGTTTCAGAACGCCAGTTTCTGGATTCCCGTGGATCCGGTGCGCCGGCATTCCACGCTGGAATTTGTGGCGGGCTCGCACCGGGGTCCGTGGCTGATGCCGCGTACCTTCATGGACCAGCAGGCGCGCTGGTTCCCCGCAGGCAGTCTGGCCGAACTGCCCGACATCGACGCCAACCCGCAGTCTCACCGCGTCATCGGCTGGGCACTGCAGCCTGGCGACGTGGTGTGTTTCCACATGCTGGCGCTGCACCGATCGGCCGGTGTGGATACCGACTCCCGCCGCCGCGTCTTTTCGCTGCGCTTTCTGGGCGACGACATGCGGCATGCGCCCAGAGCCTGGAAAACCTCACCCGACTTTCCGGGCCTGGCCGATGAACTGCCCGCAGGGGCCGAGATGCGCCACGCGTTGTTTCCGCTGCTGCCCACGCTCCCCGGGTCGGCGTCATGATGCGTCTGGTTTCGTTGCAGGACACCCCCGCCACGCCTTGGCGCAACGGCGGCGGCACCACACAGGAACTGCTGGTCTGGCCCACGGGGCGGGACTGGCAGTGCCGCATCAGCGTGGCTCGAATCGATCGCAGCGGCCCCTTCAGTGCCTTTGCCGGCGTGCAGCGCTGGTTCACGGTGCTGCAGGGGTCCGGCGTTCGCCTGACCCTGAACCCACTGCCCGTGGTGCTGACGCCAGACAGCGAGCCACTGTGTTTTGACGGTGCAGCCGCTCCCGGCTGCGACCTGCTGGCTGGCCCGACGCTGGACTTGAACCTGATGGCACAAGTGCAGGCCGGCAATGGCCACATGGTGCGCGCGCAATCTGGTGTGCCCTGGCGCAGCCCTGCGGCGCTGCGCGCCGTGTTCACGCTGGACGAGGCCAGCCTGTTTGTGCAGGGCGGCGAACTCCAGACCTTGCCGGCCGGCACCCTGGCCTTTGACGACGGCGGCGCCAGACAGGCCTGGCTGCTGGGCGGGCAAAGCAGGCCGCTCAGGGCCTGGTGGTTGAGTTTTACGGTGCACGCGCCATGAGCAGCGGTGCCCTGAGATTGTGGAAAAACGCGCGGCTGGCCACGTTCGCGACCGGTCAAGGCTGGGGGCTGGTTGATGGCGGCGCCCTGGTCTGCGCCGGCCAGCACTTCGTCTGGGCCGGTCCGCTGCGAGATCTGCAGATGCCGTCGGGTGAATTGCGGGCTGAACACGACCTGCAGGGCGCTCTGGTCACCCCGGGCCTGATCGACTGCCACACCCACCTGGTCTACGGTGGTGACCGCGCCGCCGAGTTCGAGTTGCGCCTGCAGGGTGCCCGTTACGAAGACATCGCTCGCGCTGGGGGTGGCATTCGCAGCACGGTGGCGGCCACACGTGCGGCCAGCAGCGCTGTGCTGTTCCAGACCGCATCAGCGCGGGCACAAGCGCTGATGCAAGAAGGTGTCACCACGCTGGAAATCAAGTCGGGCTATGGCCTGAGCGCCGAACACGAAACACGCTGTCTGGCGGTAGCGCGGCGCATTGGTGCCGAACTGCCGGTGTCGGTGCGCACCACCTCGCTGGGTGCCCACGCGCTGCCGCCGGAATTCACAGGCCGTGCCGATGACTACATCGACGAGGCCTGCACCTGGCTGGCCGCGCAGCAATCGGCCGGGCTGGTGGACGCGGTGGATGCCTTCTGCGACACCATCGGCTTCACGCCGGCGCAGACCGAACGCATTTTTCAGGCCGCACAGCGTCTGGGCTTGCCCGTCAAACTGCACGCCGAGCAGCTCAGCGATCAGGGCGGTGCTGCGCTGGCGGCGCGTTTTGGCGCCCTCAGCTGCGACCACCTGGAACATTTATCAGCTGCCGGTGTGCAGGCCCTGCGTGCCAGCGGCACGGTGGCCGTGCTGCTGCCCGGCGCTTATTATTTTTTGCGCGACACCCAGGCGCCGCCCGTGCAGATGCTGCGTGACGCCGGTGTGCCCATGGCCGTGGCCACCGACCACAACCCGGGTTCTTCGCCGACGCTGAGCCTGCTGCTGATGATGAACATGGCGTGCACGCTGTTTCACATGACGCCCGAAGAAGCCTGGCGTGGCGTGACGGTGAACGCCGCGCGCGCGCTGGGCCTGCCTGATCGCGGCCAGCTGCTGCCCGGGCAGCGCGCCGACTTCGTGGTCTGGAACGCCGAACACCCGCGCGAGATAACCTACCGCTTTGGCCACAATCCCTGCCGCCAGGTGGTGCAGGCGGGCGTGGTTTCCAACTTTCGAGAGCCGGCATGAACACCGTCTACACCTTGCACAGCGGCACGTCGCCATTGTTGATCAGCATGCCGCATGTGGGCACCTTGATACCCGCAGACCTGCGCGACGGGTTCACCGAACGCGCCCTGCAGGCCGAAGACACCGACTGGTTTCTGGACCGGCTGTTCAGCTTTGCGGCCGATCTGGGCGCTAGCCTGATCGTGCCGCGCTACAGCCGCTATGTGGTGGACCTGAACCGCTCGCCGGACAACACGCCCATGTACCCGGGCCAGAACAACACCGAGCTGTGCCCAACGCGTCATTTCACCGGCGAGGCCATTTATCGTCCGGGCAGGGCGCCCGAAGAAGCTGAGATCCAGCGTCGCGTCGCCAGCTACTGGCGGCCCTATCACGCTGCCCTGGCGGCGCAGTTGGCGCAGCTGAAAACCCAACATGGCCACGCCGTGCTGTTTGATGCACACAGCATCAAAGGCATCTTGCCGTGGCTGTTTGAAGGGGCGCTGCCCGACATGAACCTGGGCACCGTGTCGGGCAACAGTTGCGCACCCGCCTTGCGTGATGGCGTGGCCGCCCTGTTTGCCGCACAGGCCGGCTACAGCCACGTGATGGACGGCCGCTTCAAGGGCGGCTACATCACGCGCCACTATGGCACGCCCGGCTCGGGTGTGCACGCCGTGCAGCTGGAAATGGCCTGGCGCGCCTACATGGACGAAACGCCACCGTACCGTTGGCATGGCGCCAAGGCCGCTGCCGTCAGCCCCTTGATGCGTGCGCTGGTCCAGACGTTGCTGGACTTCAGGCCGGCGGCATGAACAGGCATTTGGTGTCGGCGGCATCGTCGGTTCTATGGGCGCCACAAGCCTGGCTGGCTGGTGGCTGGGCCAATGACGTGCTGTTGGGCGTGGATGGCAACGGCTGCTGGTCAGAGGTCAGCGCCGGCGTGCCCGCGCCGGCCAACGCCACCGTGCTGGACGGCCCGGTGCTGCCCGGCCTGGTCAATGCCCACAGCCACGCCTTTCAGCGCGCCTTTCTGGGCCTGACCGAACGCCGTGACAGCGCCCACGACGACTTCTGGAGCTGGCGCGACCGCATGTACGGCGTGGCGCTGCGCATCACGCCCGAACAGCTGCATGCCGTGGCCGTTCACCTGTACACCGAGCTGCTGGCTGGCGGCTACACCCACACCTGCGAATTCCACTACCTGCACCACGCGCCCGATGGCCAGCCCTATGCCGATGAGGCCACCATGTGCCGGGCGCTGGCGCAGGCCGCGCAGGACACGGGCATGGGGCTGACGCTGTTGCCGGTGCTGTACCACCGCGCCG
Organism: Betaproteobacteria bacterium; assembly: GCA_024641925.1. Taxonomy (GTDB): domain Bacteria; phylum Pseudomonadota; class Gammaproteobacteria; order Burkholderiales; family Burkholderiaceae_C; genus Rubrivivax. Next base: position 2,261 of record JAHECB010000104.1, on the reverse strand, counting down.
GTTTCCAGCAGGCGGCATTGCGGGCCGATCAGCGCCGTTTTGCCGCCGACGTGTCACGGGTGCTGCGCCTGCGCGACACCGTGCGCAGCTGGCGGTTGCCGCACGTGGATGCCGGCGTGGCCATCCATTCCTTGCGCGCGGCATCACCCGCTGCCATCCACGAGCTGGTGAACAACCTGTCCGGCGACCCGGCACCCATCCACATCCACATTGCCGAGCAGACGGGTGAAGTCGAAGACTGCCTGGTCGCCACCGGCGCACGCCCCATCGAATGGCTGGCGAGTGAAGTCGCCTTGGACCAGCGCTGGCAGTTGGTGCACGCCACCCACGCCACGCCCGAAGAAATCAGCGCCGTGGCCGCCACCGGCGCTGGTGTGGTCATCTGCCCGGGCACCGAAGCCAACCTGGGTGACGGCCTGTGCGACCTGCCGCGCTGGCTGGCCAGCGGCACGCCCTTGTCGGTGGGCAGCGACAGCCAGGCCATTCGCAACTGGCCCGAAGAACTGCGTTGGCTGGAATACGGCCAGCGCCTGCACAAGCGCCAGCGCAACGTTGCCGCTGCCCCGCCGGCAACGCCGGCCACGGCGGCGGTGTTGCTGCACGCCATGTTGGCGGGCGGGGCCGCTGCGGCGGGCCTGCCAGGGGCGGGCTTGCGGCCGGGTTGCCGTGCAGATCTGCTGGTGTTGAATCGCCACGACCCAGCCTTGGTCGGTTTGCCCCGGACGCATCTGCTGGACGGCGTGGTGTTTGCCGCTGCGATGCAGCCTTTTTCGCAGACATGGGTGGCCGGGCGCCGGATTGAAGCCGTGTTGTCAAAAACCGCTGCTTGCGCTGCTGCAGCGATGACGGCATTGGCGCAGGGCGCCGGCGAAGGCTGAGGGTGCAAGCCAACCGAACGCACCGCTGACCGCGCGAGCCTTTCCATCGGCGTTGCCTGCGCAGCCGGGTGTGTCCAGCCGGCGTCTGCCAAGCGCACCCCTTGGCGCTTGACTGGAACCCGGGTTGCCCTTGCAGGCGCACAAAGACCCTGGAAAACCCTGATTTTTTCAAGTCGGCACCGAAAAGTATGTATGATTCGTGCATACCTTAACGACGCGAAAGCCCATGACGCCGATGGAAGCCACTGTTGCCGCGCGCGGCCAGATCACCTTGCCCAAAGCGGTGCGTGACGCGTTGGGCCTGACCAAGGGCAGCAAGCTGAAAGTGGAGCTGATTGAAGGCCGCATCGTGCTGCGCAAGGACGTGCAAGACGCACTCAGCCGCGTACGCGGCCGCTTCAAGCTGGCCGACGGTGTGACCACCGACGATGTCATGCGTGAATTGCGGGGCCGCGCGCCCGGCGATCCGCTGGACTTCTGAAGGCCTGTCGCGCTGTGCTGATAAAGCCTTATTCACCTCATTCGCCACTGACGCCCCAAACGGGTGTCTGCAGCGCACCTTTTCTGTGATCGCCGTTGACACCTCGGTCATCGTGGACCTGCTGGGCGATGACACCCGGGCTGACGCGGCAGAAGCCTGTCTGCGTCAAGCGCTGTCCCAAGGCCCCGTGGTCAGTTGCGCCGTGGTGGTCAGCGAAGCGGTGGCGGCTTTGGGCCACAGCTCAGAGTTGATCGACACGCTGGAAGAAATGGGTGTGGTCTATTCACCGCTGGAATTGCGGGCTGCGGCCCGGGCCGGTGAAATGCAGCGCCGCTACAACGAACGCCTGAAAGCCGCCGGCCACCAGCCGCAAACGCCGCGCACCATGCCCGATTTTCTGATCGGGGCCCACGCCTTGCTTCAATGCCAGGGCCTGATCACCCGTGACGCGGGTTTTTTCCGCGATTACTTCAAGGGCCTGAAAGTCATCGTCCCCCAAGACTGACGGCCATCCCCCACAACGCCCCTTTTTCGAACCTCAACATTTCAGGAGCCACCCCATGCTGCAAGCCTACCGCCAACACACCGCCGAACGTGCCGCCCTGGGCATCCCGCCCCTGCCGCTGGACGCCCAGCAGGTGGCCGAACTGATCGAACTCATCAAGAACCCGCCCAAGGGCGAAGAAGCATTCCTGATGGACCTGCTGACCCACCGCGTGCCGCCCGGCGTGGACGACGCGGCCAAGGTCAAGGCCAGCTTCCTGGCCGCCGTGGCGCACGGAGAGGTCAAGGTCGCGATGCTGGACAAGGCCAAGGCCACGGAACTCCTGGGCACCATGGTGGGCGGCTACAACGTGCACCCGCTGATCGAATTGCTGGACGACGCCGCGCTGGCGCCCATT
>JAHECB010000103.1 GCA_024641925.1 Betaproteobacteria bacterium | reverse complement strand
ACGACATCGACGTGAAGAAGGTGCTCGCGTTCGAATCCGGCTTGCAGACGCACCTCAAGACCAGCCACGCTGCCCTGCTCAAGAAGATCGAGGACAGCAAGCAGATCGACAAGGAAGCCGAAGCCGAACTCACGAACGCCATCGGCGCGTTCAAGAAGTCTTTCGCCTGAAAGCCCTGACCCACCCGAACAAGGAGAGTCGTCATGGCTGCCGGTAAGGAAATACGGGGCAAGATCAAGAGCTCCGAGAACACCAAGAAGATCACCAAGGCAATGGAGATGATCTCGGTGTCGAAGATGCGCAAAGCGCAGGAGCGCATGCGCGCGGCGCGGCCGTACGCCGACAAGATCCGCCAGCTGGCGGGCAACCTGTCGTTGGCCACGCCGGAGTACAAGCACCCGTTCATGGTCGTTCACGAGGGCGCCAAGAAGGTGGGCTTCATCGTCGTGACCACCGACAAGGGCTTGTGTGGTGGCTTGAACACCAACATCCTGCGCAACCTCACGGCCAAGCTCAAGGAGCAAGAAGCCCTGGGCCTCAAGAGCGAAGCGGTGGCCATTGGCAACAAGGGCTACGGTTTTCTGAATCGCATTGGCGCCTCGGTGGTCTCGCACGTTACCCACCTGGGTGACAAGCCGCACCTCGAGAAGCTGATCGGCCCCGTGAAGGTGCTGCTCGACGCCTATGCCGAAGGCAAGCTCGCTGCGGTGTATGTCTGCTACACCCGCTTCGTCAACACCATGACGCAGCAGCCGGTGATCCAGCAGCTGCTGCCGCTGTCGGCCGAAAGCCTGCAGGCGAGCTCGCCGGCCGAGGCCGGAAAGCACGGCTGGGACTACATCTATGAGCCCGACGCGCCGGCCGTGATCGACGAGCTGCTGGTGCGCTACACCGAGGCCCTGGTCTACCAGGCGGTGGCCGAAAACATGGCCTCCGAGCACGCGGCGCGCATGGTGGCCATGAAGGCCGCCACCGACAACGCAGGCAACGTGATTGCCGAGCTGAAGCTGGTCTACAACAAGACCCGCCAGGCCGCCATCACCAAAGAACTTTCCGAAATCGTGGCCGGTGCGGCTGCGATCTGACGAACCGGATTTTGATTTTCAAAGGATATTGACATGGCCGACATTTCAAACGAAGGCAAGATCGTCCAGTGCATTGGCGCCGTGGTTGACGTGGAGTTCCCGCGCACTTCCATGCCCAAGGTGTACGACGCACTGAAGATGGCGGGCTCCGACCTGACGCTTGAAGTGCAGCAGCAGCTCGGCGACGGCGTGGTGCGCACCATTGCGCTGGGCTCGTCCGACGGCCTGCGCCGCGGCCTGATGGTCAGCAACACCGGCGCCGGCATCACCGTGCCCGTGGGCAAGGCCACCCTGGGCCGCATCATGGACGTGCTGGGCAGCCCCATCGACGAGCGCGGCCCGGTTGACCAGACGCTGACCGCACAAATCCACCGCAAGGCCCCGGCCTATGACGAGCTGAGCCCCAGCCAGGAACTGCTGGAAACCGGCATCAAGGTGATTGACCTGATCTGCCCGTTTGCCAAGGGCGGCAAGGTCGGCCTGTTCGGCGGCGCCGGCGTGGGCAAAACCGTGAACATGATGGAACTCATCAACAACATCGCCAAGGCACACAGCGGCTTGTCGGTGTTTGCGGGCGTGGGTGAACGCACCCGCGAGGGCAACGACTTCTATCACGAGATGGCCGACTCCGGCGTGGTGAACCTGGAGAAGCTGGAAGACAGCAAGGTGGCCATGGTCTACGGCCAGATGAACGAACCCCCGGGCAACCGTCTGCGTGTGGCCTTGACCGGCCTGACCATTGCCGAGTCCTTCCGCGACGAAGGCCGTGACGTGCTGTTTTTTGTGGACAACATCTACCGCTACACCCTGGCCGGCACCGAAGTGTCCGCGCTGCTGGGCCGCATGCCATCCGCCGTGGGTTACCAGCCCACGCTGGCCGAAGAAATGGGCCGTCTGCAAGAGCGCATCACGTCCACCAAGGTGGGTTCCATCACGTCCATCCAGGCCGTGTACGTGCCGGCTGACGACTTGACCGACCCGTCACCTGCCACCACCTTTGCCCACCTGGACGCCACCGTGGTGTTGAGCCGCGACATCGCGTCGCTGGGCATCTACCCTGCGGTGGACCCGCTGGACAGCACCAGCCGCCAGGTGGACCCCAACGTGGTGGGCCAGGAGCACTACGAAACCACCCGCGCCGTGCAGCAGACCCTGCAGCGCTACAAAGAACTGCGCGACATCATCGCCATTCTGGGCATGGACGAACTGAGCCCCGAAGACAAGCTGGCCGTGAGCCGCGCGCGCAAGATCCAGCGTTTCCTGAGCCAGCCCTTCCACGTGGCCGAAGTGTTCACCGGCAGCCCGGGCAAGTATGTGCCGCTGAAAGAAACCATCCGTGGCTTCAAGATGATCGTGGCCGGTGAATGTGACGCGCTGCCGGAGCAGGCGTTTTACATGGTCGGGACGATTGACGAAGCCTTCGAAAAAGCGAAGAAAATTCAGTAAGCGGCGCATAGGGGGCGCCGGGCGTTGTTGCCATCCTCGCCGCACGGGAGTGCGGCTGCGGGTGGCGCCTAGCCCGACACCCATCTGCTTGCTTCCCTGAACCTTCTTCTGCGCTACTGGAACACCCCTTATGGCCACCATTCACGTTGACGTCGTCTCCGCCGAAGCGAGTATCTTCAGCGGCGAGGCCACGTTTGTTGCGCTGCCGGGCGAAAGCGGCGAACTGGGCATCATGCCCCGCCACACCCCGCTGATCACGCGCATCAAGGCCGGCGCGGTGCGCATCAAGCGTGCCGACAACGGCGAAGAAGAATTTGTATTCGTGGCCGGGGGCATTCTGGAAGTGCAGCCCAACTCGGTCACCGTGCTGGCCGACACCGCCATCCGCGGCCACGATCTGGACGAAGCCAAGGCCAACGAGGCCAAGAAGCAGGCCGAAGAGGCGATGAAGAACGCCAAGAGCGACATCGACCTGGCGGCCGCACAAAGTGAATTTGCCACCATGGCCGCACAATTGGCGGCCATTGCACGACTGCGCCGCAAGTAACCTGCCAGGCCTTGCTGTCGCCTTGCTGCCAACCAGGCAGCGGCGCCAAAGGAACCCGCCCGACCGCCCAGGTCTGGCGGGTTTTTTCATGGGCTGGCGGCAGGCGTGAAAGAATCCCGGCCGGGCTCATGGCGCATTCCCGCCAACCCCTGCCGATCCTGCCGGCTGGCACACACACCTGCCATGGACACCCGAACCCTCCTGTCACCGCTGTACCTGCTGGAACGCTTCGAGGTCGGCATCGTGCACCTGGACGACGAGCGCCGGGTCGTGGGCATGAACGACTTCGCGCGGCGCGTCCTGCCGGTCGATCAGATGCAGCCCTTCGACCGCATGGTGCTCAGCTTCCACCCCGAACGCTCCAAGCCCAAGGTCGAATTCCTGCTGGACCAGGCCACGGTCTGCCCGGTGGCCAGCCCGCCGCCGATGACGATGATCATCAACATCCCCGAACGTGTGCTGCTGATCAAGGTTTCGCGCACCTCGGATGCGCGCCAGGCACCCACGGGCTACGTGCTGGTGTTCTACGACATCACCGACGAGGTGGCGGTGGCAGACAACCCCACCACCGCACCCAGCCTGCCAGCCGCGCCCCAGCGCCGGCGATTGAACAAGCTGCCCACGGTGTCGGGCCAGAAGATCGTGTTTGTCGAGGCCGACGACGTGCTGCGCCTGCACTCTGATGGCCACTACACCCGCGTCATCACCGCCCAGGGCAACCAGTTCTGCAACCTCAGCCTGGGCGACCTGGAAGGCCGGCTCGACCCGGAGCATTTCATGCGCGTGCACCGCAGCCATATCGTCAACCTGCGCGAAGTCACGCAGATGCTGCGCCACGACGCTCGCCTGGTCCTGCAACTGCGTGGCGACAGCACCGAAGTGCCGGTGTCGCGCACCAGTGGCAAGGAACTGATGGCCCGCCTGGGCATCGCGTCGTCAACACTCAAGGACCTGGGTTGATCGATTCCGGCCCGGCCATCAGGGTTAATGCGGGCAAGTAGTTTCCCTAGTCGCCGCAGCGTCAAAAACGGCCCGGCGACCGTTCATGCGCCCAGCGCACCGTTCATGCAGCCCAGCCGCCATTCGGTCCCTGCCGGTACCCAATCCCCCGAATAGCCACACAGCCTATCGGCAGGCATCATCAGCCCTCGTTATCCACGAGCCGGAGCCCCCGATGATTCCACCCGCCTTCGACTACCACGCGCCCAAGACCGTGGGCGAAGCCATCAGCCTGTTGGGCAGCTTGGGCGACGATGCCAAGCTGCTGGCCGGTGGCCACAGCCTGCTGCCCATGATGAAGCTGCGATTTGCGCAGCCTGGGCACCTGATCGACATCAACCGCATCCCTGAACTGCGCGGCATCCGCGAAGACGGCAACACCGTCGTCATCGGCGCCATGACCTCGGAAAACGAGCTCATCAACAGCGCACTGCTGCAAGCCCGCGTGCCGCTGCTGGCCGACGCGCCCAAACTCATCGCCGACCCGCAGGTGCGCAACCGCGGCACGCTGGGCGGTGACATCGCCCACGGCGACCCCGGCAACGACCACCCCGCCATCAGTCTGGCGCTGGACGCCACCTTTGTGCTGCAAGGCCCCAAGGGCACCCGCAACGTCAAGGCCGACGATTTTTTCCTTGGCACCTACATGACGGCGCTGGCCGAAGACGAAATCCTCACCGCCGTGCGCGTGCCCGCCTTGGCCAAAGGCACCGGCTGGGCCTACGAAAAGCTCAAGCGCAAGACCGGCGACTGGGCCACCGCCGGCGCTGCCGTGGTCATGCAAATGGCCGGCGGCAAGGTCACCCAGATACGGGTGGCGCTGACCAACGTGGCGCCCATGGCCATTCGTGCGCTGGCGGCTGAAGCGGCCCTGATGGGCCAGGCCGTGGACGATGCCAGCCTGAACGCCGCGGCCGCCGCCGCCATGGCGGTGTGCGACCCGGCCGAAGACCTGCGCGGTGACCGCGCGTACAAGACAGCGATGGCGGGCCAGATGGTCAAGCGCGCCATCAAGGCCGCAGCCGGCCGCTGCAGCTGAACCCGACATCAGGAGACATCACCCATGGCAAAAAAACTGATCAGCGTGAAAGTCAACGGCCGCATGCAGGAAAAGGCGGTGGAGCCGCGCACGTTGCTGGTCCACTTCCTGCGCGAAGAACTCAACCTGACGGGCGCACACATCGGCTGTGAAACCAGCCATTGCGGCGCCTGCACGGTGGACGTGGACGGCCAGAGCGTCAAGAGCTGCACCCACCTGGCGGTACAGTGCGACGGCGGCGAGGTCAGCACGGTTGAAGGTCTTGCGCAGGCCGGCGTGCTGCACGCGGTGCAAGAAGGCTTCTACAAGGAACACGGCCTGCAGTGCGGCTTTTGCACCCCGGGCATGCTGATGCGCGCCTACCGCTTCCTGCAAGAAAACTCGAGCCCCAGCGAAGAAGAGATTCGCGCCGGCATGGCCGGCAACCTGTGCCGCTGCACGGGTTACCAGAACATCGTCAAGGCCGTGCAATACGCTGCGGCCAAGTTGCAAGAAACCCAGAAGGAGGCCGCATGAGCACGCCGAACCGCTTCAAGTGCCAATTCCCCCTTGGGGGGACGGCGCGTAGCGCCAAGGGGGTCCAATGAACGCTCCGACCGACCCGACACTGCTGGATCGCAAGGACGCCCTGCAGGGCATGGGCGACAGCCGCCTGCGCAAGGAAGACGCCCGCTTCATCCAGGGCAAGGGCAACTATGTCGACGACATCAAGATGCCCGGCATGCTGCACATGGACATCGTGCGCAGCCCGTTTGCCCACGCGCGCATCAAGAAGATCGACAAGACCGAAGCCTTGAAGGTGCCCGGCGTCATCGCCGTGCTCACGGCCGACGACCTCAAGCCGCTGAAACTGCACTGGATGCCCACGCTGGCCGGTGACGTGGCGGCCGTGCTGGCTGACGAAAAGGTGCACTTCCAGATGCAGGAAGTGTGCGTGGTCATTGCTGAAGACCGCTACGCCGCCGCCGACGGTGTTGAAGCCGTGCAGGTGGAATACGAAGAACTGCCGGTGGTGATGGACCCCTACGAGGCCTTGAAGCCCGACGCGCCCGTACTGCGCGAAGACCTGGCCGGCAAGACCAGCGGCGCCCACGGCCCGCGCGACCACCACAACCACATCTTCACCTGGAATGCGGGTGATGAAGCGGCGACAAGCGAGGCCTTTGCCGCCGCGCCCGTGGTGGTCAAGCAGCACCTGCACTACCCGCGTGTACACCCCTGCCCGCTGGAAACCTGCGGCTGCGTGGCCAGCTTCGACCCCATCCAGGGCCAGCTGACCACCTACATCACCAGCCAGGCGCCGCACGTGGTGCGCACGGTGGTCAGCCTGCTGTCGGGCATCCCGGAAAGCAAGGTCCGCATCGTCAGCCCCGACATCGGCGGCGGCTTCGGCAACAAGGTCGGCATCTACCCGGGCTATGTGTGCGCCATCGTGTCGAGCATCGTGCTGGGCAAACCGGTGAAGTGGGTTGAAGACCGCATCGAGAACATCAGCTCCACCGCCTTTGCGCGCGACTACCACATGGACGGCGAAATCGCCGCCACCGCCGACGGCAAGATCACCGGCCTGCGCGTCAACGTGGTGGCCGACCACGGCGCGTTCGACGCCTGTGCCGACCCCACCAAGTTCCCCGCCGGCCTGTTCCACATCTGCAGCGGCAGCTACGACATCCCGGCCGCCTTTGCCAGCGTCAAGGGCGTGTACACCAACAAGGCACCGGGTGGTGTGGCCTACCGCTGCAGCTTCCGCGTGACCGAGGCCGTGTACCTGGTGGAGCGCATGGTTGACGTGCTGGCGCAGAAGCTGAACATGGACAAGGCCGAGATCCGCGCCAAGAACTTCATCAAGAAAGAACAGTTCCCGTACACCAGCGCCTTCGGCTTCGAATACGACAGCGGCGACTACCAGACGGCGCTGGACAAGGTGCTGAACGCCGTCGACTACAAGGCCTTGCGCGCCGAGCAGGCCGCCAAACGAGCAGACCCCAACAGCCCCACGCTGATGGGCATCGGCCTGGTGTCGTTTACCGAAGTGGTGGGTGCCGGCCCCAGCAAGATGTGCGACATCCTGGGCGTGGGCATGTTCGACAGCTGCGAAATCCGCATCCACCCCACGGGCAGTGCCATCGCGCGCATGGGCACCATCACCCAAGGGCAGGGCCACCAGACCACCTATGCGCAGATCATCGCCACCGAGCTGGGCATTCCCAGCGAGGTGATCCAGGTTGAAGAAGGCGACACCAGCACCGCGCCCTACGGCCTGGGCACCTACGGCTCACGTTCCACACCCGTGGCCGGCGCCGCCATTGCCATGGCCGCGCGCAAGATCCACGCCAAAGCGCGCAAGATTGCGGCGCACCTGCTGGAAGTGGGCGAAAACGACCTGGACTGGGAGATCGACCGCTTCAACGTCAAGGGCGACCCGGCGCGCCACAAGACCATGAAGGACATCTGCTGGGCCGCCTACAACAACGTGCCCGAAGGCCTTGAAATGGGCCTGGAGGCGGTGCACTACTACGACCCGCCCAACTTCACCTACCCGTTTGGCATCTACCTGGCCGTGGTGGACATCGACCGCAGCACGGGCGAGACCAAGGTGCGGCGCTTTTATGCGCTGGACGACTGCGGCACGCGCATCAACCCGATGATCATCGAAGGTCAGATCCACGGCGGCCTGACCGAAGGTTATGCCGTGGCCATGGGCCAGCAGATGCCGTTCGACGCCCAGGGCAACCTGCTGGGCAACACGCTGATGGATTACTTCCTGCCCACCTTTGTCGAAACCCCGCACTGGGAAACCGACCACACCGTCACGCCCAGCCCGCACCATCCGCTGGGTGCCAAGGGTGTGGCCGAGTCGCCGCACGTGGGCTCCATTCCCACCTTCACCTCGGCCGTGGTGGATGCTTTTGCGCACCTCGGTGTCACGCACATGACCATGCCGCACAGCGCCTACCGCGTCTGGCAGCAGCTGGTGGCCAGCAAGGTGAACCTGTAAATGGAAGTCATTCTCGACAAGCGCTACCCGGTGCAGGCCAGCCTGGCGCAGGCCTGGACGGTGCTGGCCGACATCAACACCGTGGCCCGCTGCATGCCGGGGGCGCAGATCACCGAACAGATCGACGCCACGCACTACAAGGGCACCGTCAAGTCCAAGGTGGGCCCGGCGGTGATGCAGTTTGGGGGCGACATCGAGGTGCTGGCCATGGACGCCGCCGCCCGCTCGATGCAGATGCTGGGCAAGGGCGCCGACAAGGGTGGGTCGTCGGCCTCGATGAACCTGAGCGCCAACCTGGAAGCCGGCGAAACGCCCGGCGACTGCGTGCTGGTGGGCAAGGCCACCGTCACCGTCAGCGGCAAGCTGGCGCAGTTTGGCAGCCGCCTGCTGGTGCCCGTGTCCGACGCCATGCTGGCGCAGTTTGCCGACAACTTCCGTGCAGCGGCTGCGGCCGTGCCGGTGGCCGATGCGCCTGCCGCCGATGCGCCCGCTGCAACTTCGGCGCAGCCGCCTTCGGCAGCCCCTCGAGCTGCCCCGCCCCCGCTGGCGGCCCCCGCCCCCGTCAAGGAGCTCAACGCCCTGGCGCTGATGTGGGTGGTCTTCAAGGGCTGGCTGGCCGGCCTGTTCGGCAAGGGCAAATGACCGACCAGGCGACCGGTCAGGCGCTGCGCGAAAGCCTGCACCGAGCCGGATACATCGCCGACGAAGCCCTGGCCACCACGCTGTGGCTGGCCGGCGAACTGCAGCGCCCCTTGCTGCTGGAAGGCGATGCCGGGGTGGGCAAGACCGCGCTGGCCCTTGCGCATGCCCAGGCCACGCAGCGCCGCCTGGTGCGCCTGCAATGCCACGAGGGCCTGGACCTGGCGCAAGCCGCCTACGAATGGAACTACGGCCGCCAGCTGCTGGCCATCCGCCTGACCGAAACCGGCGCCGCCCACAAAAGCGAAGCCGACCTGTTTGCCGCCGACTACCTGCTGGAGCGCCCGCTGCTCACCGCCCTGCGCAGCGAGCAGCCCTGTGTGCTGCTGATCGACGAAATCGACCGCGCCGACGAAGCCTTTGAGGCCTACCTGCTGGAAGTGCTGTCCGACTGGCAGATCACCGTGCCCGAACTGGGCACCCTGAAGGCACGCCATGTGCCGGCGGTACTGCTGACCAGCAACGGCACGCGCGAAATCAGCGACGCCCTGCGCCGCCGCTGCCTGTACCACTGGCTGGACTACCCCACGCTGGCGCGAGAAATCAGCATCGTGCGCAGTACCCTGCCGCAGGCCGAAAGTGCGCTGGTTGAACAGGCTGTGGCCTTTGTGCAGCGCCTGCGCAAAGAAGACCTGGGCAAGACACCCGGCGTGGCCGAAACGCTGGACTGGGTGCGTGCGCTGCACCGCCTGGGCCACCGCACGCTGCCCGACGACCCGCAGGCCCTGACGCACACCCTGGCCTGCCTGCTGAAAACCCGTGAAGACCATTTCCAGCTGGGCCCCGAGCGTGTGCTGCAACTGCTGGAAGGCCGGCACGGCGCAGCGGGTGTGGCGGTGAAAACCGCGCACCACACTGGCGGTTGAGTCGGCGCGGCTGCCCCGCACCTGCCTCACCGTCCACCGCCCCACCACGCCAAGCCCACAAGATGGCCGCCCCTGCAACGCCCGACGCCAACGCCATCGCGCGGCCCCTGCACGCCATCGCCGGCTTTGCCGCGCTGCTGCGTGAACACGGCCTGCAGGTGGGCGTGGCCGAGCAGCAGGCCTTTGTGCAGGCCGCGCTGGCGCTGCCGCTGCAGCCCACGTCGGGCATCAACGCCGCCTGGCGTGCCATTGCCTGCCACGACCGGCGCGCCTGGCGCCAGTGGCCCGACCTGTTTGAAAGCTACTGGCACCCCCAGCGCCTGAGTGGCCAGGTGCGCGTCAGCGGCCAGACCCGCCCAAGCCGTGACATCCGCGCCGTGGTGCAGCAACTGCAGGAAACGCTGGGCAACAGCGCACCCACGCCGCCCCGGCAGCCGCTGGACACCGCGCTTCAAACCGCGCCCGACAACACAGCCGCCCCTGAAGCCGACCCCGGCGCTGCGCCCCGCGCCCAGGGCGGCGCCAGCCGCACCGAAGCCCTGCACGACCGCAGCCTGTCGATGTGGCTGCCGCAAGACCTGACGCAGTTGCAGCAGCTGGCCGACCGCATCGCCCAGCGCCTGCGCGCGCGCCTGACCCGGCGCTGGCACGATCACCGCCACGGCACCCGGCTGGACCTGCGGCGCACGCTGCGCGCCAGCCTGAAAACCGGCGGTGTGCCCATTGCCCCGGTGTGGCGCCAGCCGCGCCGCGAAAAGCCGCGCGTCTTCATCCTGGTGGACGTCAGCCGGTCCATGGAAACCCACGCGCAACTGTTCCTGCGCATCGCGCGGGCCTTTGTGCAGGCCCTGGGCGCGCGCGTGTTTGTCTTCCACACCCGCCTGGCCGAAGTCACACCGCTGCTGCAGCGCGACTCCGCCACCGTGCAGGAAAAAATCAACGCCGTCACCGCTGGTTTTGGCGGCGGCACCCGCATTGCCACCAGCCTGGCCGACTTTCACCGCGTGCATGCGCGCGGCCAGCTGGGCCGGCAGGCGCGCGTGTGGGTGCTGTCCGACGGTTTCGACGCCGACGAGCCCCACCGCCTGGCCGAAGAACTGGTCCAGGTGCGCGGCCACGGCGCCCGCGTCACCTGGTTTCACCCCTCACCCCAGCGCCCGGCATCAGCCGCTGTGCAGGCGGCCCTGCCGCTGGTACAACGCTTTGTGCGCCTGAACAGCCTGCGCGACCTGGCGCTGGCTGCCGAACTCACGTTCTGACCCCCGGCCCCCACCTGTACTGGACCTGCCATGAACAACCCCGACATCCTGAACGCCGCCCACCGCCTGCAGCAGCTGGGCCAGCCCTATGCGCTGGTCAGTGTGCTGCGGGTGCTGGCGCCTGCATCGGCCCGCCCCGGCGACAAGGCCGTGGTCACCGCAGATGGCATTCAGCACGGCTGGATCGGCGGCGGCTGCGCGCAGCCCGCGGTGATGCGCACCGTTCGCCAGGCCCTGCTGGACGGCCGCGCCCGCGTCATCCGCATTGCCCCGGCCGAAGAAGGCCTCATGCGTGAACTGGACGACGTGCTGGAATTCGGCATGGCCTGCCATTCCGGCGGCACGCTGGAACTGTTTGTCGACCCCATGCTGCCCGGCGCGCGCCTGACCATCGTGGGCGACACGCCCCTGGCCGTGGCCCTGGCCGCGCTGGCGCCGCGGGTGGGCCTGCCGGTCACGGTGCTGGCCCACGGTGCCGACACCAGCCGCTTCCCGGATGCCGACCGTGTCATCACCGACGACGCCGCCATTGCCGACATCGCACCCGGCAGCTTCGTGGTCGTGGCCACGCAGGGCCGGCGCGACGTTCAGGGCCTGCGCGCCGCGCTGCGGCTGCAGGCCAGCCGCACCTTCTTCGTGGCCAGCGCCCGCAAGGCCCAGGTGCTGAAAGCCGCGCTGGTGGAAGCCGGCGAAAGCGCCGCCGCCGTGGCCGCCATCGTGGCACCTGCCGGGCAACCCATCGGCGCGCAGACACCGCAAGAAATTGCGCTGTCGGTGTTGGCCGCAGTGGTGGCAGCGCGCCGCGGTGCCACCGCCGAGCCCGCGGGCGAATCCGCCGTGGCATCGGCGATGGCTTCAACATCAGCACCAACACCAACACCGGCACCAACAGCGGCATCAACAGCGGCATCAACAGCGGCACCCGCACCCGCATCATCCACAACCCCGGCAGCGGCCACCGCGCCGCCGCCAACTCCCAGGCCCCTGGCCACGGCCGCCACGGGCGCTTCATGCTGCGGCGGTGGCGCCAGCCCCGCAGCGGCGCAGCCAGCGGTGGCGGCAGCGCCTGCCGCCAAACCCGGTTCCTGCTGCGGCGGCTGACCACCCACCCACACAACACAACACAACATCATGGGATGCATCCTCAAAGGCGGCGGCGGCCTGTACAGCCGGGTGGTGGTGGGCGCGGTGCTGCTGGCCGCGGGCAGCGGTTCGCGCCTGGGCCACAAACCCAAATGCCTGCTGGAACTGGGCGGCGTGCCGCTCATTCGCCGGCAGCTGATTGCGCTGTCGGGTGCCGGCGTTGACGAAGTGGTGGTGGTGCTGGGCCACCATGCCGACCAGATCGAGCCCGCGGTGATGAGCTTCCCCGTCACCCTGGTGCGCAACCCGCAGCCCGACGACGGCCAGGTGTCGTCGCAGCGCCTGGGCCTGGCGGCGCTGGCCGGCAAGCTGGACGCCGTCATCGTGGCCCTGGCCGACCAGCCCATGATCAATGCCCAGGACATCACCGCGCTGATCGGCGCCTTCAAGAAACGGCCCCAAGGCAGCGACGTGGTCTACCCCGAAGTGGGCGGCCAGCGCGGCAACCCCGTCATCTTCAGCAACGACGTGCGCGAACAGATCCTGGCCGGCCAGGCGCAATTGGGCTGCCGCCAATGGCAGGCCGCCAACCCCCAGGCCGTGGCGCCCTTTGTCACCGACAACCGCCGCTACCGGGTGGACATCGACACCCCCGAAGACCTGCGGCGTTTTGCCGCCGACACCGGCCACACGCTGCGCTGGCCCGCGGCGCTGGCGCCGGCCTGAACCCCGCATGACCCCTGGCCTGCAACTGCTGTGGCCCACCCCCCTGGGGCTGCACCACTGCCCGCAGGCGGCCGAGCTGAACCCGCTTCTGGTGCGCATCTTTGGCGCGCTGCGCGCCACCCAGCTGCACGCCCGCGGCCAGGCGCCCGGCGCCTTTTTTGCCAGCAACGACGACCTGCTGCAGCGCGTGCAGCTGCCCGAATGGCAGGCCTTTGTGCAGTTTGTGGTGGGCAGCCTGCGCGACACCGTCAGCGCGGCCAACCAGGGCGCCTGGCCGCAGCAGCGGCTGGCGCTGCAGGTGGCCATCGAGGGCCTGTGGTTCCAGACCAGCCGCGACGGCGCCTTTCACGACGTGCACAGCCACGGCAACTGTTCCTGGTCGGGTGTCTATGTGGTGCAGGTGGACGACACCGCGCAGCGCGTCCAGCACCCGGTCTACGGCGCGGCCAACGGTGTCACGCGCCTGTACGGCCCGCACATGGCCACGCTGGGTGGTGCGCATGTGGACCTGGGCAATGCCTACCTGATGCCGCCGCATGTGGACGTGCCGCCGCTGCCCGGGCAACTGCTGCTGTTTCCGTCGTGGCTGCAGCACCAGGCGCTGCCCTATGCCGGCACGCAGGAGCGCGTGATCATCTCGTTCAACGCCAGCGTGCATGATGCCGGGGGTGTGGACCAGCTGCACCCGTACAGCGCGGTCTAGGGCAAGGCCCCGATGCGCGGCTTCATGCCCGGATTCACATCTGATCGAACGGGCTGCGAACGCCCCGACCACCGCGGTTGAGCACGTGGGTGTAGATCATGGTCGTCGAGACATCGCTGTGCCCCAGCAACTCCTGAACCGTGCGAATGTCGTAGCCTGACTGCAGCAAATGTGTTGCGAACGAATGACGCAATATGTGCGGCGAACAGGGCTTGACCATGCCCATGCGCTTGGCGGCCTGGCTCATCGCCTTCTGGACCGACGCCTCGTTCAAGTGATGGCGGTGCACCTTGCCGGTGCGCGGGTCCGCCGATCGAACGGCGCTGGGAAACACCCACTGCCAACCCCAATGCTTGGGCATAGTGGGGTATTTCACCTCCAGTGCGGCCGGCAGCCAGACTGAACCGAAGCCCTCGAGCAGGTCGCGTTGGTGCAGGGCACGGGCCTTGGCAATCTGCTGTTGCAGCGGCAAGATCAGGTTTTCCGGGAGCACGGTCACGCGGTCCTTGCCACCTTTGCCATTGCGGATGAGCACCTCGCGACGCGAAAACTCCACGTCCTTGACCCGCAGCCGCAGCCCCTCCAGCAGGCGAGCGCCGGTGCCGTACAACAAGGCACATAGCAGGCCCACACTGCCATGCAGCTGCTCCAGCAGCGTCCGGACTTCGGAAACGGTCAGCACCACCGGCAGGCGACGCGCCTGCTTGGCCGCCACCACGTCGTCGAGCCATGGCAACTGCGCATTGAGCACCACCCTGTACAGAAACAGAATCGCGGACTTGGCTTGCGACTGCGTCGAAGGTGCCACCCGACGGTCAACTGCCAGGTGGGTCAGGAAAGCCGCAACCTCCGAGGGCCCCATCTCGCTGGGATGCCGCTTGTCGTTGAAGATGATGAACCGTCGAATCCAGTCCACATACGCTTCCTCGGTCCTGATGGCGTAGTGCCGCAGCCGGATTTCACGGCGGACACGGTCGAGAAAGCGCGGCGCCGACGCAGGCGGGGACTGCTCATCCCCAGTGGACGGGAGAGCTGCAGAAGTCGCGCCAGGTTGGGGCCCGGTAGTGCCGGCAGGGGGTTTGGATGTAGGCTGTCGCATCCGCCAAAATTTAGACGGCCTATCACAGCAACAGAAGCACCACCGCGAGGGGGTCGGGGGGTGCCCCCGTTAGAGGGAACCATGCAGCCAGACCTTCATACCCTTCCAGTTTTAGACCAACTGTCGTCCAGCGAAGAGCCAACTTTGGCCAAGCAGGGCGGCAGATCTACATTACGTTAGGCCGCGGAATCCACCACTCAACCTCGCACCACCCAGCAACGAACAGGCCCGCAGAATGTCGCCACTCTTAACCCTCGCTTTCGCATGTCACGTTCTTGGCCTCCTCACGATGCTTAGTTTCGGGCTGGTGTATCTGCTTCGCAAACAGTTCTTGCCCTATCACAGCGTCGCCATCGGAAAACATTGGGATGAGGTACCCAGAGAA
>JAHECB010000102.1 GCA_024641925.1 Betaproteobacteria bacterium | reverse complement strand
CCCCAGGATATCCAGCCCGACCCCAAAAAAGAAAACGGCAGCCAGATGACTGCCGTGGCGCACGTTGAGCTGTCGGCCAAAGGCCGATCAGCTGGGACGCCGCACAGATATTTCCGCACCCCGGGGCCAACGGCCCTGGGGTATCGGAAAGTTCACTTGTTGTACGCCGTTTCGCCGTGGTAGGTGATGTCCAGGCCTTCGCGCTCTTCATCTTCACCAACCCGCAGGCCAACCGTCATGTCCACAACCTTGTAGGCGATGAATGCAACAACGGCAGACCACACCATGGTGATGACGACCGCTTCAGCCTGCACGATCAACTGGCTGCCGATGGAGAAATCGGCCGCGCCGGTGCCGCCCAGGCTGGGCGCCGTGAACACGCCCGTCAACAGCGCACCCAGGATGCCCCCCAGGCCGTGCACACCAAACACGTCCAGCGAGTCGTCAGCACCCAGCATGCGCTTCAGGCCACTCACACCCCACAAGCAGACCACGCCAGCCACCAGGCCGATGGCGATGGCGCCCATGGGACCCACCGAGCCGCAGGCCGGCGTGATGGCCACCAGGCCGGCAACCGCACCCGAGGCTGCACCCAGCATGGACGCCTTGCCCTTGTGCAGGCCTTCGGCCACCGACCAGGACAGCACCGCGGCCGCCGTGGCGAACAAGGTGTTCATGAAGGCCAGCGCAGCGCCGTCCGTGGCTTCCAGGTTGGAACCGGCGTTGAAGCCGAACCAGCCCACCCACAGCATGGAGGCACCCACCATAGTCAACGGCAGGTTGTGCGGCGCCATGGCTTCGCGCCCATAACCGACCCGCTTGCCCAGCACATAAGCACCCACCAGACCGGCCACGCCAGCGTTGATGTGCACCACCGTGCCGCCGGCAAAGTCCAGCGCGCCCTTGCCCAGCAGGTAGCCGCCGGCGCCCCACACCATGTGTGCGATGGGCAGATAGCAGAAGGTGAACCAGATCACCGAGAAGATCAGCACGGCAGAAAATTTCATGCGCTCGGCAAACGAGCCCACGATCAGCGCGCAGGTGATGGCGGCGAACGTCGCCTGGAACGCGATGAACAGGAACTCCGGCAGCTTGGCTTCGGCCGTGAAGGTGTCTGCCAACGAGGCCTTGGTGACGCCCGACAGCATCACCTTGTCCAGGCCGGCAATGATGGTGCCTTCACCACCAAACGCCAGGCTGTAGCCGTAAACCGCCCACAGCACCAGGATCAGCGAGAACACCACCAGCACCTGCATCAGCACCGACAGCATGTTCTTGCTGCGGACCAGGCCACCGTAAAACAAGGCCAGGCCTGGAACGGCCATGAACACCACCAACAAGGTGGCGGTCAACATCCAGGCCACATCACCTTTGCTGACGGTGGGCTTGACAGCCGGCGCGGCCGCCGGCGCAGCGGGTGCCGCAGCAGGCGTGGCCGCGTCTGCAGGAGCTGCTTGAGCCAACATTTCAGTCGGGGCAGCGGCCGTGGGCGGGGTAGATTGGCTGGAAACCTGATCGGTTGTGGCCGCGGGCGCGTCGGCGGCAAACGCCGGCGAGCCACACAGTGCGGCCGCCCCCAGCGCAGCAATGAGTATGAATTTTTTGATCATGGGAAGCTCGGTCAAATAGGGTGTGGGGGCTCAGAGTGCCTGGGCGCCGGTTTCGCCGGTGCGGATGCGCACAACCTGCTCCAGCGCACTGACAAAGATCTTGCCGTCGCCGATCTTGCCGGTGCGGGCGGACTGCTCGATGGCTTCAACCACGCGGTCCAGCATGGTCTCGTCAACGGCAGCTTCAATCTTCACCTTGGGCAGAAAGTCGACCACGTACTCGGCGCCGCGGTACAGCTCGGTATGGCCTTTCTGGCGGCCAAAGCCCTTGACTTCAGTCACGGTGATGCCCTTGACACCAATGGCGCTCAGGGCCTCTCGAATTTCGTCAAGCTTGAACGGCTTGACGATGGCGGTCACCATCTTCATGGGTATGTCCTCCAGCGTGGGTTGCTTGATCAGAAGTTGTATTTCAGGCCCAGCACGACGCCGTCCTTGCCCAGGAACTTGCCGTTCGCTGGCGAGCCATAGAAACTCTTGCTGGCGTCGGTGCCCACCACGGCCACGCTGACCACCACACCGCTGAAGTCCTTGGAGGCGGTCAGCGAGTAGTCGGTGTAGGTGGCGTCAGCAGACAGCGGGCCCGTGTATTTCTGGTAACCCACGTGCGGCACGATGGACACACCGCCGGCCTCGAATGAAGCCGACAGGTCCAGGTAATAGGAGTTCTTGCTGTCGGTGGCGGCAAAGGTGTTGGTCAGCGAATGCGAGTACTTCAGCGTGGCCGGGCCGTAGGTCAGCGCGCCATAGATCTCGGTGGTGTTGGCGCTGGGGCTGAGCTTGTTGCTGGGGTACTGGTAGGTCAGCAGGCCCACGTCGTAGCTCAGGTCCTTGGTGATTTCGCCCTTGTAGCCCCCGTAGAGATCAATTTCGACGCTGGCATCACCGCCACCGTCCTTGATCCACTTGATGCTGGATGCCCAGGCACCCAGATAGAAATTGCCCATGCTGTAGTCGACGCCGGCTTGCACGGCGGGCTTCAGACGCGTCTGCGAAATGCCGCGGTAGCGGTAGTCGCTGGTCGCGCCAATGTTGAACGAAACATCGGCCAGGGCCAGCGTCGGCAGCACAGCCAGGGTCATCGCCGTTGAAAGTGCAAACAGGGTCTTTTTCATGATGGGTGTTGAGTTGGGTTGCAAAAGTGGGGTACCGATCACCATCTGCAGCTTCCGTGCCAACCCTTGGCCCAACCCCCGCCGCGGGTGCCAGCAGACCGCATGCCCCAGTAAATACCGCAGTTGATGCCCCCAAACGGTGGAGAAACGCACCTTTTAGGTGCACCCAAAAGAGTGCACGCTTGCGGTGCGTAGTCACCGTGAACGGTCGTTCGCAGAATCAACGACATCGATTCAGGAGGGTCCCTATGTCGTTGGCCGTGGTCAGAAGCCGGGCATTGGATGGTTTGCATGCACCGCCAGTGGCCGTTGAAGTGCAGCTGGCCAACGGCCTGCCCAGCTTCACCCTGGTGGGTCTGGCCGACACCGAGGTCAAGGAAGCGCGTGAGCGCGTGCGCGCCGCGCTGCAACAAAGCGGCTTTCAGTTTCCGCACAACCAGCGCATCACGGTGAACCTGGCGCCGGCCGAATTGCCCAAGGAAGGCGGGCGCTTTGACTTGCCCATTGCCCTGGGCATCCTGGCAGCTGCCGGCCAACTCTGCTCGCTGCGCCTTGCGGCCCACGAATTTGCCGGCGAACTGAGCCTGGGCGGCGAACTTCGCCCCGTGCGGGGCGCGGTTGCGCACGCGCTGGCCCTGCGACGCGACAACCGCAACGCCATGCCCGGCACCACGCCCCGGCACCTGGTGCTGCCCATGGCCAGCGCACGCGCCGCCGCCAGCGTGCCCGAAGTCGGTGTACACGCGGCCACCACATTGACCGAAGTGGTGGCCGCCCTGCAAAGCGGCGAGCAGGCTCAAGACCTGCCTTTCGCCGCGCCCTGGCCGGTCGCAATGCAGGCCCCGCCGCCCGACCTGCAGGAGGTGAAAGGCCAGCTGGGCGCCAAACGCGCCCTGGAGATTGCCGCAGCCGGCGGTCACAGCCTGTTGATGGTGGGACCGCCAGGCAGCGGCAAGTCCATGCTGGCCCATCGTCTCAGCGGGTTGCTGCCGCCGCTGGACGAAGACGACGCACTGGCCAACGCAGCCGTTGCCGGCCTGGGCCGCGAGCAAGGCCTGGTGCAGACCGCGCCCGGCCTGCAATACCGCGTCATGCGGGCGCCGCACCACAGCGCCAGCGCGGTGGCGCTGGTGGGCGGCGGCTCGCCGCCACGCCCCGGCGAAATCAGCCTGGCGCATGGTGGTCTGCTGTTTCTGGACGAATTGCCCGAGTTCCCCCGATCGGCGCTGGAAGCGCTGCGCGAGCCGCTGGAAAATGGTGTCATCACCATCGCCCGCGCGGCAAGGTCAGCCACTTTTCCAGCACGCTTCCAGCTGGTGGCGGCCATGAATCCCTGCCCATGCGGCTGGCTGGGCAGCACTGGCAGCGGCCGCAGCTGCCGGTGCAGCCCTGACGCGGTGGCGCGCTACCAGGGCAGGTTGTCAGGCCCGCTGCTGGACCGCATCGACCTGCAGGTCGAGGTGCTGTCGACACCACCCGAGGCCCTACTGGCCGCGCCAGACGGCGAACCCAGCGCCGCTGTCGCGGTGCGCGTGGGCCGCGCACGCCAACGCCAGCTGCAACGACAGGGCTGCACCAACGCTCAGCTGGATGCCGCCGGTGTGCAAACCCAGTGCAGACTGCACACGGCAGCCGCAGGTTTTCTGGCGGCCGCTGCTGCGCGGCTGGGCTGGTCAGGCCGTCGCCTGCACCGCAGCCTGAAAGTGGCTCGCACGCTGGCCGACCTGGCTGAAAGTGAGCATATCCACACCGCGCATCTGGCTGAAGCCTTGCAACTGCAGCGGGTGTTGCCGGGCTGAGTCGCCGCCAGCGCAACAGCAAAGGCGGCACCCCATCAAGCGCGCAGGGCCGCCTCTCTTCCACCCTTGCGAAAGCGGCTGGAGACCGGCCACGCCCCGCCACATCGTCCTGTGCATCGAGGCTGAAATCGGCGACAGACTGCAGCCTGTCCTTTATCAGTCCGGTGCCACGGCCCCGGTTTTTGCAGTCGGCGCAACGGCTTCGGCATCGTGTTTGGACACACTGGCCGCCAGCGGCGCAAAAAACAGCACCGTCCAGCCGGCATCCAGCTTGAAGTGCTGCTCTTTGGAATAAAGGCGGAAAGCACCGCTGGGCGCCACGCCACCCAGCAGCAGCCAGTCCTTGCCCTGCTCCCCCAGCCGCGCGGCCAGTTCAGACCACCCGTGGTTCTTGGTCAGCTTGGTGGACTGCGCCGTCCAGCCCGCTTCCATGCGATCGCGCAACATGCCAAAGGTGGCCGCCGCGTCAAACGCAAAGTGACCACGCTGCTGCATCGTCAGCCGCTTCAATTCAACACCTGAAGTCTGGTCTGTGGCCAGCTGGAAGGTGCGGTGATGGCCAAATCGCCGACCCTGCGCCTTGCACACCAGCGCGTTGTAGAACTCGTTTTCGGTGGCGCACAGCAGGTGGCTCAGGTGCTGGGCCTCCAGTGTGTGTTCGGCGTGGTCGGACAGGATTTCGCCGTAGTACACCGGCGTGCCATTCATGCGCGCCTGCCGCAGTCGGTGGTAGGCACCGTCGACGATCAACACGTCAACACCCTGTTTTTTCAGTGCCGCACCCAGCGCGCAGGACCAGGGCGTGGCACCCACGATGAGCAAGCCGTTGTCGCTGGCTGCCGCCAGCCCGAGCCGGCGCGCAACCCGGCCGATGGTCAGGCCATGGGCCAGCACCGTGGCGATGATGACGGCAAAGGTCACGGGCAGCAGCAACGCGGCGTCAGGGTAACCCGACGCCACCAGCGCCGGGCCAAAGATGCCGGCCGTAGCCGCGGCCACGATACCGCGTGGGGCAATCCAGCCCAGCAGCAGCTTGTCAGCGTGTTTCATCGGCGCGCCAATGGTCGCCAGCGCAATGGTCAGCGGCCGCACCACCAGCATCACCACCAGCACAAACAGCGCGATGCGGCCGTCCAGCAGCGACAACTGGTTGGCTTGCAGCTGCGACGGGATGACGATGAACAGCACCGACAGCAGCACCACGGTCAGGTGGGACTTGAAGCGCTGCAGCGCTTCAAGTTCGATGAGTTTCATGTTGCCGATGACCAGACCCATCAGGGTGACGGTGAGCAGCCCGGCTTCATGCTGCACCAGGTTGCTGGCCCAGTAGGCCACCAGCACCAGCACCATCAGGATGGGCGCCTTGAGGTGCTCGGGCACACCGCCGCGGCGGTACAGCCAACCCACGCACCAACCACCCAGCCCGCCAAAAAAGGCCGCCGCCGCCATCGCCAGGCCCACGCCTTTGAGTGTGCTTTCCCAGCCGCCGCTGGTGGTCAGGTACTGGAACGTCAGCACCGCCAGCAGCACGCCAACGGGGTCGTTGACGATGCCCTCCCACTTCAGCAGGGACGCAGACTCCTTGTTCAAACGCGCCTGGCGCAGCAGCGGCAAGATCACCGTGGGCCCGGTGACCACCAGGATCGCCCCCAGCACCGATGCCACGGCCCAGCTCAAGCCGCCGATGTAGTGCGCGGCCAGGCTGCCAAACAGCCAGGCCAGCGGCGGCCCCACGATGGTCAACCGGCCGATGCCATGGCCGACGCGGCGGAACTCCGCCAGCTTCAGGTCCATGCCGCCTTCAAACAGGATGATGGCCACGCCCAGCCCGATCAGCTCGCCCAGTTCTTCTTGCGGCAGACTGAGCGTGACCAGGCCGGTGCCGGGGCCCAGCACCAGACCTGCGGCGATCAGCACCACGATGGCCGGCAGGCCGATACGCCAGGCCAACCACTGGCTGGCCAAGCCGGTGGCCAGGACGATCAGGAGCAGATTGGCAGCATGCATCAGGGGGAGGCCGTGGGGGTATCGCAACTCGCGCCAGCATTGTCCGTTATGACCTGAACGGCAGGCAGCTTGCGCCAGCTGCCGCATTGCAGCCCGCGAGGGGCTCGCAAATTGCCCACAGCGGGCAGCCAGTGGAACGCCCGCCTTGTATGATGGTTTTGGTGTTCTGGTCGCTACAGGCCAGCACCTCAACCCCATGAATCCACGCTTCGGCTGCGGTTGGCTTCCGGTACGCACCCAATGGCTTTGCGGCCTGTTTGTCGCATGGCTGATGGCCTGCGCCAGCGTACCGCAAGCCCTGTCCGAACTGGCCTGGTCAGACCAACAAGGTGACCGCGGTGCGGGTGTTGCCCAGCGGGATCTGGGGGACTGCCTGGCGGTGGTGGAAACGCGGCGCAGTCTGGTGGGTGCCTGCATGCAGGCACGCGGCTGGGTGCCGCTGGCGCCTTGAGTTTGTGGGCTCAGGCGGCCCGGTCTCGCCACGGTTTGCCCGCTCGATCAAAACCGGGCAACAGCCCATCGACAACCCTGGATGCGCGCCTCGACCGTTCAAGCCCCACCCCGGAAACACGACAGTCCCCAGGGCGTCAGCTTCATCGGCAGGTGGTAGTGCTGGCGGGCGTCGTCGATGCCGAAGCGAAAGACGGCCACCTGCAAGAACGGCACGGCCGGTAGCGCGACACCCGCGTCGCGGTAGTACGCCGCCACATGGAAGCACGCTTCGTATTCGCCCCGGTCCAGCACCCCCGCCAACGCCGTGTCGGCCAACACGCCATCGGCCGAAATGGTGCCCGCGCACAGCAGGCCGGGCGGGTCAAGTCTGCGGACTTCAACCTGCATGCCGGCGGCGACCACACCCCGGCTGACGTCAACCACATGAATGGACAAACCGGGCATGCTGCAACTCCTGTTTCTGCCGCGGGCCCCATACCCCGGCGCGCCCAAAGCTTAGCCCGGCGCCTGCGCCCGGGCACGCACCTGCTTCAGGCAGTCGTCAATCTCGGAAGCCAGCAGTTCAGCCGCGATGCGTGCAATGCGCGGCAGCCGGCGGCGTGCGCTGATCGCCACAACCACCGATTGCGGCTTGGCGTCACGGTCGCGGATGGGGATGAAACACAGCGTACCGGCCAGGATCTCGCTAGCCGCATCCAGCTCGGAGGTCAAGGCCACATGGCTGCCGCTTTGCACCAGCTTTTTCACCAGCTGCAGCGAATTGGTCACCAACGGCGGTTCACCTTCTGAAAACAGCTGGGCATGGCTGGTTTCCAGGTAGCGGCGGATGGCCAGCGAACGCCCCTGAACCGCCAGCGGATGGCCGGCCACGTCTTTCAAGCTCGTGCGCGCCTGTGCCGCCAGCGGGTGGCCGGGTGCGGCAATGCAGCCCAGCGGCAGCCCCGTGGACCACACCACATGCAGGTCACGCTGGGCCTTCAGGTTGAAGGCCACGGCAATGTCGAGCTCGCCGCTGAGCAGCCCGGCCTCGGCCTGGTCGGTGCTCATGATGTCGATCTCCAGCTGGATCTTCGGGTACTGCTGCGCCAGCCGCGCCACAAACAGCGGCAGCAAGCCGTTGGTGTGGCTGTCCATCGCGGCCAGCTTCAGGCGGCCCTGGTCCACCCCCTGCAGCAGCTTGAGTTCGATGCCCATGCGGTTGATGTCGGCGCGCCAGCGGCGAGCCAGCACGACGATCACTTCGCCGGCCGCCGTCAGGCGCATGCCACCCGAAAAGCGCTCGAACAAGGGCAGGCCCAGTTCGGCTTCCAGCAGCAGCACCTGGCGGTCGATGGCCGAGGCGGCGATGCTGAGTTCCTTGGCCGCCGCCTGGATGGATCCGACCTTGGCCACGACTTCGGCGTAGTGCAGCGATTTGGGCAACAGCTGTCGGTGGGTGGCAACCATAGGCGTTCTAATTTTCAGCATGGACTGTTGCCGATTCTGATATGGACGGCAACGCATCGGCAAGCGCACACTGCGGCCACAAACCATGAACGACCTGCGATCACCCCGCCCGGAAACCCGGCCGCTCAACCTGGCGGCTGTGAACGGCGCCGACCACCCGGGCTTCATGGCGATGCTGGGTGGCACGGTTGAACACTCGCCCTGGGTGGCCGAACTGGTGGCCGGCCAACGGCCTTTTGGCTCGGTCTGGCAGCTGCACCGGGCCATGTGCCAGGCCATGCAGCAAGCCAGCACCGAGCAGCAACTGGCGCTGATGCGCCAGCACCCGGAACTGGCCGGGCGCGAAGCTGCAGCCGGCACCATGACCGCATCGTCCACCGACGAACAGGGTCGGTTGGGCTTGTTGTCGTTGAGCGCGGAAGACCACCAACGGCTGGCCCAGCTCAACGCCGCCTACCAAAACCGGTTCGGCTTTCCGTTCATAGCCGCGCTGCGGCTGTTGCCCGACCTGGCCGCCCTGTTCAGCACCTTCGAACAGCGGCTGGCCCGCGACGCCGACACCGAACGGCAACAGAACCTGCAGGAAATCGGCGAGGTACTGCGCGGCCGGCTGTCGCGGCTGTTTGACCTGCCCATGGGCTGGCTCAGCACCCATGTGCTAGACAGCGTACAGGGCGGCCCGGCGAGCGGCATGGTGTTTGACATTGCGGTCTTGTCAGCGGGCAGCTGGCAACCGCTGGGCCAGGGCATGACCAACAAACAGGGTCGCACCGACCTGCCCGTGCTGGTCGACGACCAGATGTCGCGCAGCGTGTTCCAGTTTGAATTCCATGTGGGCGACTACTATCGCCGCGGCGGCGTGGCGCTGAGTGAGCAACCGTTTCTGGACCGGGTGCCGCTGCGATTTGGCGTCGACGACCCGGACCTTCACTACCACGTGCCCCTGCTGTGCACGCCGTGGGCCTACAGCACGTACCGGGGAAGCTGACCATGGCAAACAGCAGCGGCCACGAATTGCGCCTGGACGGCATCGGCAAGCGCTTTGGCGACACCGTGGCGGTGCGCGACATCAACCTGATCATCGCCGCCGGCGAAATGGTGGCGCTGCTGGGGCCTTCGGGCTGCGGCAAGTCCACGCTGCTGCGCATCATCTCGGGCTTCATGCCGCAGAGTGAAGGCCGTGTGCTGTTTGACGGCCAGAGTGTCGACAGCCTGGCGTCCAACCGGCGCGGCGTGGGCATCGTGTTCCAGAACTACGCGCTGTTCCCCCACATGACGGTGCGACAGAACATCGCCTACGGCCTGGAGGTGCAGCGCTTGCCGTCGCCCCAGCGGGCCGCGCGTGTGGACGAGATGCTGGCCCTGGTGCAGATGACCGAATTTTCCGACCGCTTTCCGCGCCAGCTGTCGGGCGGACAGCAGCAACGCATCGCCTTGGCGCGCTGCCTGGCGGTGGACCCCAAGATCCTGCTGCTGGACGAACCCTTCGGCGCGCTGGACAAGAACCTGCGGCTGGACATGCAGCTGGAAGTCAAGCGGTTGCAACGCGAATACGGCATCACGACGGTGCTGGTCACCCACGACCAGGAAGAAGCGCTGTCGATGGCCGACCGCGTGGCGGTGATGAGCCGCGGCCGCATCGAACAGGTTTCAACCCCGACCGAGATCTACGACCGTCCCCGCACCTTGTTCGTCAACCAGTTCGTGGGCAGCACCAACACCTTCGACGCGGTGGTGGTGCCCGGCGCCGGCCCGCACACCACGGCACGGCTGAGCAGCGGCGAACAGGTCTACGGCACGGCGCTGGAAACACTGGCACCGGGCAGCGCGGTCACCGTCAGCATCCGGCCCGAACAACTGCGCCTGGCGACCCAGGGCAGCGCCAATGCCATTGTCGGCACCATCACCGCCGCGCTGCCGCTGGGGCCGCACATGCTGTACGACATCCGGCGCGCCGACGGCGCAGCCTTCAAGCTGACGGCGCCACGGGACAGCGGTGAAGCGATGCTGGCCGCCGGTGAAACCGTGTTTGCCGCCCCGGCCGGGCGCGCCGGCTACCTGATTTTTGCGGCGGCAAGATCACAAACCTGATCAGGCAGATCTGACACCCCAACCCATACCCCACAGGAGCTCGTCATGAACCGCACACCACAAGTCACCCGCCGCGAATGGCTGGCCGCCGCCGCCGCACTGGGCAGCGCCGGCTGCTTGCCACCCGCCTTTGGCCAGAGTGGCCCGCTGGTCGCCGCCACCTTCCCTGGCACCTGGAGCGAAGCGCACCGCAACATCCTGAAGCCGGCCTTCACCAAGGCTACCGGTGCGTCGGTGACGCAGTCCATCATCCTGGGCACCGACCAGATCTCCAGACTGGTGGCAGCCAAGGGCAGCCAGCCCCCGTTCGACGTGGCCATCTTTGATTCGCCGCAAGTGCTGGACGCCGTCAAACAGGGCCTGATCACCGAATACCCGGTGGCCAAGTCGGCCCACTTCAAGGACCTGCTGCCGCCGTTCCAGAACAAGTGGGGCCCGACCGTGTCGATGCAGGTCATCGGCATCGGCTACAACCCCAAGAAGATCAAGACACCGCCCACCAAGTGGTCTGACCTGTGGGACCCGAAGTACAAAGGCCGTGTGGGTCTGACGGCCCTGAACAGCCAGCTGGGCATCGCCTTCATCGCCGAGCTCAACCGCATCCAGGGCGGCACCAACCAAAACTTCGACCCGGCCTTCAAGGCGCTGCGCGAGCTGCTGCCGTCAGTCAACGCCATTGGCGCCAACCTGGGCGCCTACGCCACCCTGTGGCAGCAGGAGCAGATCGACATCGCGCCTTACAACTTCAACTTTGTGCAGACCCTGAAAGCCAAGGGCGTACCGGTGGAGTTCGTGATCCCGGAAACCGGCCCGGCCGGCTGGGACACCAGCCTGCACCTGGTGGCGGGCAGCACCAATGCCGACCTGGCCTTCAAGTACATCGAAAGCCATATCGACCCGGTGGTGCAGGCCGAGATGATGAAAGCGCCCTACAACGTGATCCCCAGCAACGGCAAGGTGCCCTTGTCCGGCGCCATCACCGACTCGCTGGCCAAGACCGCCGCCGACCTGGGCAAGATCCGCGCCTTCGATTGGGCGCAGCTGAACCCGCAGCGGGGCGCGCTGATCGAGCGCTTCAACCGCGAAATCCGCACCTGAACCTGCTGCGCTGCGCGTGAAGCTGGGCACCTCATCGCTGGCGCTGCCGCTGGCGGCACTGTTTGCGGCGTTTTTTGTAGCGCCGCTGGTGGTGCTGGTGCTGCTGTCACTGGCCACGGCGCAAGGGGCTGGTGACTTCACGCTGTCGCACTACCTGCAGTTTTTTGGCGACCGCTTTCACCTGTCCATCCTGGGCGAAACGCTGTGGCTGGGCGTGAAGGCCACGCTGGTGTGCCTGCTGTTCGGCTTTCCCATCGCCTGGCTGTGTGCCCGTGCGCCGGCGCGCTGGCAAAGTGTGCTGATCTTCCTGGTCATCCTGCCCATCCTGACCAGCGTGGTGGTGCGCACCTTTTCCTGGATCGTCATCCTGGGCCGCCAGGGTGTGCTGAACCAGATCATCCTGGGGCTGGGCTTGTCGGACGAACCGCTGCGGCTGCTGTTCACCGAAACCGGCGTGATCATGGTGCTGGCCCAGGTGCAGATGCCGCTGATGGTGCTGCCCATCCTGACCGTGCTGTCGCGCATCGACCCCAACCTGGGTGACGCATCGCGGGCGCTGGGCGCTGGCGAATGGCGAACCTTGTGGCGCGTGACACTGCCGCTGTCGATGCCCGGCATCGTGGCTGGCTGCATCCTCACCTATGCCGCCTGCATCACCGCTTTCGTGACGCAGACGTTGATTGGCGGCGCCCGCCTCATCTACATGCCGCTGCACATCTACCAGCAGGCCGTGGGCGCCAACAACTGGCCCTTTGCCGCCGCCATTTCCGTGATCTTCATGGTGGCCGTGCTGCTGGTCGTCAGCCTGCTCAACGCCTACGGCCGCCGCTATGAACGCCATGTCTGAACCGCGCCGCGCACTGGATGTTGAAGCCTGGTCGCTGCGCCTGGTGTTTGGCGTGCTGGCGGCCGTGGCCCTGGTGTTCTTGATCGCGCCCACGCTGATCGTGCTGGTGACCTCGCTCACCGACAGCGAGAGCCTGAAGTTCCCGCCCGACGGTTATTCGCTGCGCTGGTACCGCGCCCTGCTGGAAGCCGACCAGATGCAGCGCGCGGCCTGGAACAGCCTGCTGGTGGCGCTGTGGACCACCGGTATCTGCGTCGTGCTGGGCACGCTGGCGTCGGTGGCTTTGACGCAGGGTCGAAGCCACTGGCTGCGTGCCTGTGACGTGCTGTTCATGTCGCCACTGCTGTTACCCGCGCTGGCCTTCGGCTTTGCCGCGCTGATTTTTGTCAACCGCATCGGCCTGCGCCCCAGCCTGGTTTTCCTGGTGCTGGGCCATGTCATTGTCTGTGTGCCCTTTGTGCTGCGCACCACCGTGGCCGCGCTGTCGCAACTGGACGCCGGGCTGCTGGACGCCTCCCGCAGCCTAGGCGCCAGCGAGTGGACCACCTTTCGGCGGGTGACGCTGCCGCTGATCGCCAAGGGCATCGCGGCGGGCGCGTTTCTGGCCTTCATGGCGTCGTTTGACAACGTGCCCGTGTCGCTGTTCCTGGCTGACGAACGCACCGAGGTGCTGCCCATTCACCTGTGGCAGCAGATCGAGTCGAACCTGGACGTGCGCACCGCGGCGGCGTCGGGGGTCATCGTGGTGCTGACGCTGGCGCTGATGGTTACCGCTGAACGCCTGGCCGGGCTGACGCGGCAGTTGCGGTAGCCCGCCGGCCCGCAAGGCGCTGCTGCGGTTTGCACCGCGGGCAGTTCCACGGGTGAGGCGTCTACACCATCAGCTGGGTGCTGTTTTTCACCTCTTCCATCACCGCATAGGTGCGGGTTTCGCGCACACCGGGCAGGGTCCAGATGACGCTGCCGATGAACTGGCGGTAGGCCGCCATGTCGGCCACGCGCGTTTTCAGCAGGTAATCAAAACCGCCGGCCACCAGGTGCGCTTCCAGGATCTCGGGGCGCACCTGCACGGCCGCCTTGAAACTGTCCATCACGTCGTGCACCGTGCGGTCGAGCAGGATTTCCACAAACACCAGCAAACCCGCGCCCAGCTTGGCCGGGTTCAGGCGCGCTTCGTAGCCCAGCACAAAACCTTCGCGGTGCAACCGCTTGACACGCTCCAGCACGGCCGTGGGTGACAGGTGCACCGTCTCCGCCAATTTCAAGTTGCTGATGCGGCCGTCGGCCTGCAGGACACGCAGGATGCGACGGTCGATCTTGTCCAGTCCGCGGGCGCTGGAGGGCGAGGCCGGGTCATCTGACAGCGGGGGGGCGGGCCTTGTCATGGGCATTCATTCTGCAGTTTTTTGCCGCCACGGCGGGGCACCTTCAGATGGCCAGCGGGTCCACGTCCACCGCCCAGCGCAACAGGCCCTTGTGGCGGCTGCGCAAGTTGTCCAGTTCAGGCAGCCACAGCGCCAGCATGCGCTGCAGCCCGGTGCGCGACGGGCATTCCAGCAGCATCTGCATGCGTTCGACGTCGGCCACCTTGGCCACCGGCGGTGGCACCGGCGGGTAGACGGTGATACCGCCGTAAGCCAGCGCCGCGTCGCGCGCTTCCTGCAAGAAGGCGCTGGCGATGGCCGGCGTGCGCGCGTCGGCCCGGATCAGCGCCAGCGCCGCAAACGGCGGCAAGCCGGCAGCCTGGCGCTCGGCCAGTTGCGTGTTGGCAAAGCGTTCGTAGTCGTGCGCCACCAGCGCCGCGTACAGCGGGTGGCCCAGGTTCCAGCTCTGCACCCACATCTCGCTGCGTCCGGCGGCCTGTGCGTCGCGCCCGGCACGGCCACCGGCCTGCATCAGCAAGGCAAAAAGCCTTTCCGGGGCGCGGAAGTCGCTGCTGAACAGCGCCGTGTCGGGGTTCACCGCAGCCACCAGCGTGACATGCCGGAAGTCATGCCCCTTGGCCACCATCTGCGTGCCCACGATGACGTCGACTTCCTGCGCATGCACGGCCTGCAGTTGCTGCTGCAGGCTGCCCACGCCACGGGTACTGTCGGCGTCGATGCGGCCGATGCGCGCCTGCGGCAGCAGTTCGACCAGCTGTTCCTGCAGCTTTTCGGTGCCACGCCCGATGGGGGCGATGTCCAGGTTGCCGCAGTCGGGACAGGCGCGTGGCACCCGTTCGCTCAGGCCGCAGTGGTGGCAGCGCAGGGTGCGGTCGCTTTTGTGAAAGACTCGCCATGCGCTGCAATGGGCGCAGCCGCTTTTCCAGCCGCAGGCACTGCAATGCAGCACGGGTGCGTAACCGCGCCGGTTCAGCAGCAGCAGGCTTTGTTCCTGCCGTTGCAGGCGTTGTTCGATCGCGTCCAGCAAGGCCGGCGCCAACACGCGGTCTTTTTCGGCCGCTGAAGGCGCGTGGCGAAAGGCAGCCGCCATGTCCACCATGTGCACCTTGGGCAAGGCGCCGCCGCCAATGCGCTGGGCCAGCACCAGCCGTTCGTAACGCCCTTCCTGTACTCGCTGCCAGGTTTCCAGCGACGGTGTGGCCGAGCCCAGCAGCACA
>JAHECB010000001.1 GCA_024641925.1 Betaproteobacteria bacterium | reverse complement strand
CATGCGCCACAGCGCCTGCTCGGCAGCGTCGCGCGCGGCCGCCACGCCGCTACCGCAGGGGTTGCCACGAGCGTCCTGGTGCATGGTGCTTCAGCCGGGTGGCAAGGGCCAGTCGCGCGCCGGGGTTGCCGAATCACGCAAGCGCTCAAAAGCCCGCGCCACACGCAGCACACCCAGGTCGTCGTGGCGTCGGCCCGCGATCTGCACACCGATGGGCAGTCCCTGCGTGGTGAAGCCACAAGGCACGCTGATGGCCGGCTGCTCGCTCATGTTGAATGGCAGCGTGAAACCGATGTGGTCCATGGCGCGCTGGGGGTCGTTGGTGGGCATGGCCCAGTCGGCGGGAAAAGCCGAGCCCGGCGCCACCGGCGACAGCACCACGTCAAACGGCTGGCAGGCGGCGACGGTGGCCTCGCGCATGGCGCCGATCTGCGCAAACGACTGGTAGGCCACGGCGGCGCTGTAGCCCTCGGCATCGGCCACCCAGGCGCGGATGAAGGGCAGCACACGCTGGCGCTGTTCGCCGCTCAGGGCCTGGATGTCCAGGTAAGAACGCAGGCGCCAGAAGCGGTTGATGCCGTCGGCCATGTCCGGCGTGGCAAAACTCGGCAATTCGACGATGTCGGCGCCGGCGGCTTGCAACTGTCTCGCCACGGCCTGGATGGCGGCCATGACGTCGGCATCCACAGGCATGCCCCAGCCGGCGTCTGTCCACAGGCCCACCTTCAGGCCGCGCAGGACACGGCTGGGTTCGGGGGCCTGGTCGCCTGTGTCGGCCAGCCAGTCCAGCGCCTCGTGCGGCAGCGACATGGTGTCGCGTGCGTCGGGCTGGCTGAGCACCGCCATCATCAGCGCGGTATCGGCCACGGTGCGGGTCAGCGGCCCGGCCACGCGGCCGATGAACGGTGGCTGGATGGGCACACGGCCGTTGCTGGGCTTGAACCCCACCACACCACACCAGCCAGCCGGCAGCCGAACCGAGCCGCCAATATCGGTGCCCAGGTGCAAGGGCCCATAACCTGCCGCCGCCGCGGCACCGGCGCCGCTGCTGCTGCCGCCCGGTGCCTTGCCCAGGTCCCAGGGGTTGCGCGTGATGCCATGAAAGCTGGACAGGCCTGACGACAGCATGCCGTAGTCCGGCATGGTGGTCTTGCTCAGCAGCACGGTGCCGGCTTCACGCAGCCGCGCGGCCGGTGGTGCGTCGTCGGCATAGGGTTTCAGCACGGTGGCCGCCGTACCCACCGGCATGGCATGGCCGCGTGTGGCGATGTTTTCTTTCAGGGTGATGGGCACGCCGTCCAGTGCCCCCAACGGCTGCCCGCGTTGCCAGCGTTGTTCGGACTGCCGTGCCATGGTCAGCGCCTGTTCGGGTTCAAAGGCCCAGGTGGCGCTCAGGTGGGGTTCCCAGCGCTGCACATGGGCGATGAGCGCGCGGGTCACTTCCACCGGCGACAGGCTACCGGCCCGGTAGGCCCGGCCCAGTTCGACGGCGGACAGGTTGTGGATGTTTTTCATGCAGAGATGCCTTTGGCGGCCATGTACTTGCTCAGGTTGCTGGCCGCCTGCACACGCACCTTGGCCCGCAACCACGGGGTCCAGCCGAGCCAGAAGCCCGGCGCCCCCAGCGCCTGGCGCGACCAGGCCCAGAAATCGAAACGGTCAACGTGACGTGTGATCAGGCCGCTGCTGTCGAATTCAAATTCAGCATCGATCTTGTTGTGTACCAGCCGGCCGGCGCTGCTGAACAGGTAATGGGCTTCCCAATGCGCGGAACGTTCGGTGATGTCGCTGGCTTGCAATCGCCAGTGCGCCATGCCTTTGGTGGCCGTGGCCTCGCACAGCATGCGCCACATGGCGCCGATCTGGTCGCGGCCGCGCAGCGAAAACGCCTCATCGTCAAATTTGGCTTGCGGTGCATAACAGGCTGCCATGGTGGCCGCGTCCAACTGCGCAAAGGCGTCGTACAGCCGGGTGATGGTGGCTCGGCTCATGGCAGGGTGAATCCAGCGCCCTGTGGGTCAGCGGGCTGCCGTGGCCGTGGCCCAGCTCACCGCCGCCATGTCGTTGGCAAAGATGGGCGAGCTGTTCCACAGGCCGCGCAGTCCGCGCTTGAATACCGCCACCTGGGCGGGGTTCCACACATAGGCGTTGACGGCGTCGTCGGCCAGTTGCCGCTGGATGTCGCGCCACAGCCGGGCCTTTTCTGCCGGGTTGCTGGTGGCGGCCAGAGTTGAAACCAGACCGCGGAACTTGGCGCTGTCGTAGCCGAAGTAGTAGTCGGGGTTGGCGTAGGCCGTGGCGTAGTCCAGCGGTTCGACGTGGTTGATGATGGTGAGGTCGAAGTTGCCCTTGAAGGGCCCCGACAACCACTGTGCCCATTCGACGTTTTCAATCTTCGCGCGTATGCCCACCTGCGCCAGTTGTGCCGCGATGATCTCGCCGCCTTTGCGCGCGTACTGAGGCGGCGGCAAAGTCAGTGTCAGCGCCAGCGGGATGGTGGCGCCGGCTTCGCGCAGCAGCGCCTTGGCCTTGTCGGGGTCGTAGGCCGACTGCTTGGTCAGGTCCAGATAACCCAGGTCGGTGGGTGCAAAGTGGCTGCCGATGGGCTTGCCCAGGCCTTCCTGGGCGCCATCGATGAAAGCCTTGCGGTCGATGGCGTGTCCGATGGCGCGGCGCACACGCACGTCGTTCAGTGGTGCCTTGCGGTTGTTGATGGCCAGGATGCCCTTGCCCGAGGTGCTGCCGATTTCAACCGTGAAGCGTTTGTCGCCCTGAAACTGCTTCAGGGCCTGCAGTGCACCGAATCGCGGAATGCCGTCAACGTCGCCCGCCAGCAGCGCCGCCACCTGGGCCGCCGGGTCGTTGATGAAGCGGAAGGTGACCTTCTTGATGGCCACTTTTGCGGCGTCGCGGTAGCCGTCCCATGCGGTCAATGTGACAGCGGAGCCCTTGGCCCAGTTCGACACCACATAGGGCCCGGTACCCACGGGCCGTGTTGTCGCCTGGGCTACGCTGGTCGGGTGCAGGATGACGGCGGTGTTTTCGCCCAGGCGAAAGGGCAACAAGGCGTCGGCATTGTTCAGCACCAGAATGACCGTATGGGCGTCCGGGGTGACCACGCTGGAGATGTTGTCGAACACCGCCTTCTTGGCCTTGTTGGTGCTGCCCGGCGCCTTGGCGCGTTCAAAGCTGAATTTCACGGCGCTGGCGTCGAGCACGGCGCCGTCCGAAAACTTCACACCTTTGCGCAGGGTGAAGGTGTAGGTCTTGCCGTCGGGCGTCTGGCTCCAGCGTTCGGCCAGCAGCGGCGTCACGCTGCCGTCCATGCCGATCTTGGTCAGGCCTTCCAGCACGTTGTAGTGCACCACTTCACCGATGGCCGCTGCCGCGGCGACGGTAGGGTCCAGGCCGGTAGGCTCCAGCACCATGGCCAGCGTCACGGCATCTTTCGAGGACCGCGCCAGCGCTGGTTGCAGCGTGCCTGCCAGGGGTGCGCCGATCAGCAGGGTGTTGATGTCGCGTCGGGTCAGTTTCATGGGTTGCTCTCGCAGTCAAGTCACCTGCATTCTGCGACAAATGGGCACGCTGCAAAGGGGGTGGCACAACCCGTAACCTTCGTGCCTTCCTGATGAAGTCAGGGGACGCTGGGGGCAGTCGCCCAATGGGGCCAGCGCCGCAGCGCCGCCACGGCCGCCGGGGCTCATGATGCAGGGTCCCCTTGTGGCGCCCCGGGCACGGCCGCTAGCAAGCGTTGTGTGTACGGATGTTGCGGCTGGTTGAAGACGGCATCGGTGGCACCTTGTTCCACCACGCGGCCCTGGTGCAGCACGATGACGTCGTCGCACACGAGGTCCACCACCGCCAGGTCGTGGCTGATGAACAGGAAGGTCAGGCCCATCTGGTCCTGCAGGTCCTGCATCAGGTTCAGAACCTGGGCTTGGACGGAAACGTCCAGCGCGCTGACGGGTTCGTCGGCGACGATGAGCTTGGGCCGCGTGATCAAGGCGCGCGCAATGGCGATGCGCTGCCGCTGGCCGCCTGAAAATTCATGCGGGTACTTGGCCAGGTCGGTGCGGCGCAGGCCCACGGCTTCCAGCGCCTGCTGGGCGCGTGTGCGCTGTTCTTCAGCGCCTGCACCCAGCAGCACGGCCAGGGGCTCGGCGACGGTTTGCAGCACCGTGCGGCGCGGGTCCAGCGACCCATACGGGTCCTGGAACACCATCTGTACGGCCGTGCGTGCGCTGCGCAGGGCGGCGGCGTCCAGCCGGTGCAGGTCGGCGCCTTGCAGCAGCACGCTGCCGGCCGTGGGCATTTCCAGTGCCATCACCAGGCGAGCCAATGTGCTCTTGCCCGAGCCCGATTCGCCCACCACGCCCAGGCTCTTGCCCGCGTGCAGCGTGAAGCTCACGTCCTGCAGCGCCAGCACGGATGGAGGCCGCGACAGCAGATGTTCGCGTGGCAAGCTGTAGCGCTTGCTCAGGCCTTGCACCGCCAGCAGGGGTGGTGCGCCTGCGCTGGGGCCGGGTTCAGGCATCGACGTGAATCGCCCGCTGGTGTGCGGCCGGCGCGGGCGGGACGTGGGGGTGCAGACAGCGTGTGTCATGGCCTTCGCCGACGGCAACTGCCAACGGCAGCGATGCAACACAAGCCGTGCTGGCGCGGTCGCAGCGTGGCGAAAACGCGCAGCCGGCGGGCATGCGGGTGATGTCGGGCACCCGCCCTTCAATGGTGTGCAGCCGGGTGCCGCGGGCCAGCCCGCGTTGCGGACGGGCTGCAAACAGGCCGCGGGTGTAGGGGTGCGCCAGGCGTTGAAAGAGGGATGCCGTCGGGCCTTGTTCAATCACCAGACCGGCATACATGACCATCACCCGTTGCACGGTGTCGGCCATCACGCCCAGGTCGTGGCTGATCAGCAGCAGCGCCATGCCATCATCGGCCACCAGGTCCGTGATGAGCTTGAGCACGTCGCGTTGCAGCGTCACGTCCAGCGCGGTGGTGGGTTCGTCGGCCAGCAGCAGCTGGGGTCCGCAGGCCAGCGCCATGGCAATGACCACCCGTTGGCGCTGGCCGCCCGACAACTGGTGCGGATAGGCGTCCAGGCGCTGCGCGGCCTGCGGCAATTGCACCTTGTCCAGCAGGCGCAGCGCTTGCGCGCGGGCGGCCTTGCGATTCAGCCCCCGGTGCAGACGCAGGGGCTCGGCCACCTGCGCGCCGATGGTGTGCAGGGGGTTCAGGGCGGTCATCGGTTCCTGGAAAACCATGCCGATGCGGCTGCCGCGCAGTGCGCACAGCGCCGGCTCGGACTGACCGATCAGCTCCTGGCCGTCAAACACGATCGAGCCCGACACCACCGCCGATTCGGGCAGCAGGCCCAGGATGGCCAGCGCCGTGAGGCTCTTGCCGCAGCCGGACTCGCCGATCAGGCCTGCGGTCTGTCCGGCGTCCAGCGACAGACTGACCCCCCGCAACGCAACCGCCGGACCGCGAGCGGTGGGCAGCGTGACGTGCAGGTTGTTGACGTCGAGCAGGGCCATGTAAACAGGTGTCCGCGGGTCGGTGGGAGCTGACGATAGCGCAGCGTCTGTGCTGGGCATCTGCGCTGCGCATCGGCGCCACCCCGTTGTGGCCCTCACAGCAGGGCCATCGACTTCACCTGCACCCAGACGGGCTGCGCCACCGCCAGACCCAGGCGCGACACCGATTGCCGCGTCAGCCGTGCCAGCACCTGCTCGCCGTCGCCCGCGACACCCAGCCGCACCACGGCGAGGGTGACCGCAGGGTGCCGGTCGGGCAGCAAGGCCTGGACGACGCCGGGCAGCTGGTTGACGACGCTGCTGCCCGTCTGTTCGGTCAGGCTCAGGCTGACATCACGCGCGGCCAACCGGACACGCAGCCGCTGGCCCAGCGCATGGCCGGCGTCGCGGGTCCAGAGCGGGGCACCGCTGCAGTCCACCCGCACCAGTTGCCAGGCGGCGTCTCGTTCGGTCACGGTGCCCGACAGCACGACGCCGGCGTCTTCGTCCTGGGTCAACGCAAAGCCAGGCTGTGTCAGCAGCGTCTGCAACGCGCCCTGGGTGGTCACGCGCCCTTGGTCGAGCAGCACCACATGGTCGGCCAGCCTGGCCGCTTCGCTGACGGCATGGGTGACGTAGACGATGGGCAGCGTCAGCTCGTCCTGCAGGCGGTCCAGGTAGGGCAGGATGTCCAGCTTGCGTTGCGGGTCCAGCGCGGCCAGCGGTTCGTCCATCAGCAGCAGCTGTGGCGCCATCACCAGCGCGCGCGCAATCGCCACCCGCTGGCGTTCGCCGCCGGACAGGCTGTCGGGCCGACGCGCCAGCAGGTCGCGCAGGCCCAGCAGTTCGACGGTCGGCGACACGCTGGCCGCTGCGGTGCCAGCGCGGCGGCGGCCGTAGTCCAGATTGCCCTGAACCGTCAAATGCGGAAACAGCTGTGCATCCTGAAACACCATGCCCAAGGCGCGCTGGTGTGGCGGTACAAAAACGCCGCCGTCCTGCCAGGTTTGCCTGCCCACCACCAGACGACCCGACGGTGCACGCTGCAGGCCTGCCAGGCAGCGCAGCAGGGTGGTCTTGCCGCTGCCCGAAGGCCCCAGCAGCACGGTGATGCCCTGTCCCGGCAGCGCCAGGTCCACCTCCAGCGTGAAGCTGCCCTGCTGCAGTTGAAACCGCGCTTCGATCATGAGCTGGACACGCGGCGACGCTGCGCGCCGTGCAGCAGCAGCAAGGCTGCAAAAGCGCTCAGCAGCAGCAGGCCCGACAGCACATGCGCCGCGCCGTAGTTCAGTGACTCGGTATGGTCGTAGATGGCGATGGACAGCACACGCGTGGCGCCCGGGATGTTGCCCCCCACCATCAGCACGACGCCGAATTCGCCCACCGTGTGTGCAAAGGTCAGTGTCAGTGCCGACAACCAGCCCGCCCGCGACAGCGGCCAGACCACGCTGAAAAACCGGTCCACCGGACCGGCCCGCATCGTGGCGGCGGCGTCCAGCAGGCGCGGCGAGATGTTGGCAAAGGCGTCCCGCAGCGGTTGCACCATGAACGGCAAGGAACTGATCACCGACGCCAGCACCAGGCCCCAGAAGCTGAACACCAGCGGCGGCAGCTTCAAGGCCTTCAGTCCGGCGCCCAGACTGCCCTGCGGCCCCAGCCAGACCAGCAGGTAAAAGCCCAGTACCGTGGGTGGCAGCACCAGTGGCAAGGCCACCAGGGCCTCTAACCACGGCGCCACGCGCGAACGGGTACGGGCCAGCCACCAGGCCAGCGGAGTGCCCAGCAGCAGCAGCACGACGGTGGTGGTGGCGGCCAGTCGCAAGGTCACGCCCAGGGCCTGGGCGTCGCCGTCACTCAGTCCCGGCAAGGTCATGGGCGCCGCTGCGCAGGGGCTGCAAAGCCGTGGCGCTGCAGCAGCGCCTGACCGCGCTCGGACAGCAGATAGGCGATGAGTTCCACGGCCTTTGGCCTTGCCGCTGCCGTGGCCCGCTTCATCACCACCGCGGCCTGGTTCAGCGGCGCATGCCAGGCTGCCGGCACAGGCAGCGAAAACAGCCGGCCGTGTAAGGCCGGCGCCATCAGCAGTGAACCGGCCACCAGCCCCGCCTGCGCCGCGCCACTGTCGACAAACTGCAACGCCTGCGCCACGTTGTCGCCCAGCACCAGCTTGGGACCGGCCACGTTCCACACGCCCAGGTGCATCAAGGCTTCTTTTGCGCGCCGGCCATAGGGTGCGTGTTCAGGGTTGGCGATGGCCAGCCGTTGCACCCGGGGGTCACGAACCAGGGCCCCCAGATCCGGCGACAGCAGGCCCTTGTCGCGGCTGACCAGGGCCAGCCGGCCCTGCGCATAGGCCGTGGGTGGCCCCAGGCACAGGCCTTCGTCGAAGAGTTGCTGGGCGTATTCGACGTCCGCCGACAGGAACACGTCAAACGGCGCACCGTGGCGCAGTTGCGTGCTGAGCTTGCCCGAAGCGCCATAGATGAACTGAACGTCCGCTGCGCCGGCGCTGCCGGCCAGTGCTTGTTTCAGGTCTTCACCGAACCAGCGCAGGTCACTGGCAGCAGCCACGGTCAGCGCCGGTGTTCCGGTTGCAGTCCAGCCGCATGCCGGACCCCACGCCATGCCAGCTGCAGCAACACGCAGCAGGCGCCGCCGTGACGGCCAGTGGTGCGCAGGGCGCGTCGGGTGAAATCCCATCAGGCACTTCAATCGGCGGCGGCTGGAGCCCCTTCACTTTCGGCCGCAATCTGGCGCAAGGCACGCTCGAACACCTCGGGCGGCTGGCCGCCCGAGATCAGGTGCCGCCGGTTGATGACGATGGCGGGCACCGACTGGATGCCCGCGCGCTGCCAGTCCTGCTCGGCAGCCCGCACGTCCAGCGCGTACTCGTCACCGGCCAGCACCTCGGCGGCGCGTTGGCCATCCAGGCCCACGGCTTGCGCCAGTTCCAGCAAGACGTCGTGTGCACCAGGGTTGCGGCCTTCGCCGTGGTAAGCCTGGAGCAGTGCATGTTTCAGCGCACGCTGTTGGCTGCTGCCGGGTGTCTTGGCGTCTTCAAGGCCGGCCCAGTGCAGCAGGCGGTGGGCTTCAAAGGTGTTCCAGACATGGGCGCGATGACCAAACTCAAAACCCACGGCCTTGCCCCGTTCGCGGATGTTGTTGCGGTTCTGCGCCAGTTGCGCGTCGCCCATGCCGTACTTGGCTTTCAGGTATTCGGCAGCATCGGCGCCCTCGGGCGGCATGTCGGGGTTCAGCTCGAAGGGCTGGAAGTGCAGTTCCGGTTGCGCATCGGGCCCCAAGGCCTTCAGCGCGATTTCCAGAGAATTCAAACCCACGGCGCACCAAGGGCAGGCCACGTCAGAAACAAAATCGATGTGCATGGCACCCCCTTTTGAGTATTGAGCCCCGCAGTGTACGAACTGGCGGCGGCGGGTGCCGTGTGGGGCGGTTTGATGTCCGCGCTGATGGGGTGTGTTTGTTCAGCGCTGACGCGCCAGTTTGGGGTCCATCAGGTCGCGCAGGCCGTCGCCCATCAGGTTCAGTCCCAGCACCGACAGCATGATCGCCACACCCGGGTAGACCGCCAGCAGCGGCGCCTGGAACATCTGTGTCTGGGCTTCGTTCAACATGCGCCCCCAACTGGGCTGCGGCGGTTGTGTGCCCAGACCCAGATAGGACAGCGCGGCTTCGGCCAGGATGGCGGTGGCGAAGCTGATGCTGGCCTGCACGATCAGGGGGCTGGCGATGTTGGGCAACACGTGGTCCAGCGTGATGGCCAGAGGCCCCTTGCTGGCCGCGCGTGCCGCGGTGATGTATTCACGTGTCCACACGGCCTTGGCCGCACCGCGTGTGATGCGTGCAAACACCGGT
Organism: Betaproteobacteria bacterium; assembly: GCA_024641925.1. Lineage (GTDB taxonomy): Bacteria > Pseudomonadota > Gammaproteobacteria > Burkholderiales > Burkholderiaceae_C > Rubrivivax. The sequence goes on along the minus strand of JAHECB010000001.1, from coordinate 46,735 downwards.
ACGTTGAAGATGCCGATGGCCACGATGCTCATCACCAGGCCCGGGCCGTAGATGGCAGTCAGCATGATGGCCGTCAGCAGCGCCGGGAAGGCGAAGGCAAAGTCGCTGGCGCGCATCAGCAGTTCTTCCACCCAGCCGCGTTTGGCCGCTGCGATACAGCCCAGGCTCACGCCCAGGACCAGGCCGATACCCACGGCGATCAAGCCCACCATGATGCTGTTCTGTGCGCCCACCAGCAGCTGCGACGCGATGTCGCGTCCCAGGCTGTCGGTGCCCAGCCAATGGGCGATGCTGGGCCCCTGCAGCTTGGACGGGATGTCGATGGCCTCGACCGCGTAGGGTGTCCACACCAGGGACAACAGCGCCGCCGCTGCCATCAGCGCCGTCAGCAGCGCACCCACGACAAAACTCTTGTGGCCCAGCGCCCGGCGCAGCAGCGGTGTGGCGGCGGGTTCGGCTGGCTCTTCGGCCGCCGCCTCAGCACCCAGCAAGGCGTCAGCCATGGCGCAGCCGCGGGTCGATCAGCGCGTACAGCACGTCGACCACAAAGTTCACCACCACCACCACGGCGGCCAGCAGCATCACCACGTCGCGCACCACGATCAGGTCGCGGTTGCTGATGGCCTGGAACACCAGGCGGCCGATGCCGGGCAGCACAAACACATTCTCGACCACGATGGTGCCTGTGATCAGGTTCGCAAACTGCAGGCCGGCCACCGTCAGCACCGGGATCATGGCGTTGCGCAACACATGGCGCAGCAGCGCCTGGCGTTTGCTCAAACCCTTGGCGCGTGCGGTGCGTACAAAGTCTTCACGCAGCACTTCCAGTACCGCTGACCGTGTGACGCGGGCCAGGATGGCCGCCTGCACCAGCGCCAGCGATATGGCCGGCAGCACCAGCGCTTTCAGGCCGTCAAGGATGCCGCCGCCGTCGTCAGCCGTCCAGCCCGGAAAGCCGCCGGCACTGAACCATTGCAGGTGAACGGCAAACACCAGGATCAACAGGATCGCAAACCAGAAATTGGGCATCGCAATGCCGAGCTGGCTGGCGGCCATCACGCCCACGTCGCCCAGCCGGTTGTGCCGGCTGGCGGCGTACAGGCCTAGCGCCAGCGCCAGCACCACCGTCAGCGCCATGGCCATCACGGCCAGCGGCAGGGTGACCTGCAGCCGCTCGGTGATGAGTTCGGCGGTGGGCGTGTCGTAGCTGGTGCTCAGGGCCGTGTCGCCTTGCAGCAACCCCCCCACCCAGCGGCCATAACGCTGCCAGGCCGGTTGGTCCAGACCCAGCTTGGCTTGCAGCGCGGCCAGCGATTCGGGCGTGGCCGAGTCGCCCAGCATCAGCTCGGCGGCGTTGCCCGGCAGCAGTTCGAGCACGGCAAATACCAGCGCCGACGCGACCAGCAATGTCAGCAGCAAGGCCAGCACACGTTTGAGCAGAAAGGGCGCCATCGCTGGCTATGATGCCGCAAGCATCGGGGGTGTTTGCACATGGACGGATCGATCGGCTTCGACACGCGCCTGATTCTGGTGGGCGGGTCATGGCGGGCCTGCGACAGCGGGCAGTTGCTGCCCTTGGTCAACCCGTCTGACGGCAGCGCACTGGCACAGATTGCCCGCGGCACGGCGGCCGACGTGGACGTTGCGGTGGCAGCGGCACAAGACGCGCTGCAAGGTGCCTGGGGCCAGCTGACGGCCACCGAGCGCGGCCGCGTGCTGCTGAAGATGTCCGCCCTGGTGCTGGAGCAGGCCGATGAACTGGCGCGCCTGGAAGCACTGGACGTGGGCAAGCCGCTGAAGCAGGCGCGCGCCGACGCCGTGGCGCTGGCGCGTTACCTGGAGTTCTACGGCGGTGCCGCGGACAAGGTGATGGGCGAGACCATCCCGTTCATCAACGGCTACACCGCGCTGACGTTGCGGGAGCCGCATGGTGTGACGGCGCACATCGTGCCCTGGAACTACCCGATGCAGATCATTGGCCGCAGCGTGGGCGCGGCCTTGGCGATGGGCAATGCCTGTGTGCTGAAACCCGCCGAAGAAGCCTGCCTGACTGCGCTGGCCTTTGCGCGCATCGCTCAGCAGGCTGGCCTGCCCGCCGGTGCGCTGAACCTGGTCACCGGGCTGGGCGAAGAAGCTGGCGCGGCGCTGGCCGGTCACGCGGGTGTGCAGCATGTGTCGTTCACGGGTTCGGTGGCGGTGGGCGCGTTGATCCAGACGGCAGCGGCGCGCAATGCCGTGCCGGTGACGCTGGAGCTGGGCGGCAAGAGCCCGCAACTGGTGTTTGCCGACGCCGACCTGGACACGGCCCTGCCGTTCCTGGTCAATGCCGGTATCCAGAACGCCGGGCAGACCTGCTCGGCGGCGTCACGCATCCTGGTGCAACGCCCGGTGTTTGAAGGCGTGCTGCAGCGCATGGTGCAGCGTTACCGTGCGCTGCGCGTGGGGCCGGCGCTGCACGACCTGGATGTGGGGCCGCTGATCAGCGCGCGCCAGCAGGCCTTGGTGCAGGGTTACCTGGATCTGGCGCACAGCGGAGGCGCCATGATGGCGGCGCAGGCCCCCTTGCCGGCAGACCTGCCGCAAGGCGGCTGTTATGTAGCCCCCACGCTGGTGGCGGGCGTCGATGCGCAGCACCGCCTGGCGCAAGAAGAAATCTTCGGCCCCGTGCAGGTGCTGATCCCGTTTGACGACGAAGCGCAGGCCCTGGCCATGGCCAACGGCACGGCTTTTGGCCTGGTGGCGGGTGTCTGGACCCGCGACGGCAGCCGCGCGCTGCGGCTGGCCCGCAAGCTGCACTGCGGGCAGGTCTTCATCAACAACTACGGTGCCGGCGGCGGTATCGAACTGCCCTTTGGGGGCGTCAAGCACTCCGGCCACGGTCGCGAAAAGGGCTTTGAGGCGCTGTACGGGTTTTCGACGCTGAAAACCGTGGCCATCAAGCACGACTGAGGCCGGCGTCTGGCAGGGGCAACCTGCTGGGCTGGTTGCGGACCATCCAATCCATCAGACGCCTGATGGCGCCTGATGAACCGGGCCACAGGCGCTCAGGCCGCGAACGAGCGCCCGAATGCAAAAACCGAGTTCGGCGCCAGGCTGCGTACGGCCTTGGGAGGCGGTGGCGACATCAGCGGTCGCCGGCGGGGCGTGGTTTCCACCTGCACGCCTGCGTCCTGCTGCTCCCGCACCAGTGATTGCAGGCTGATGCCGGCCATCTGGTCCAGCATGGTGGCGTGCAGGCCTTGCCACAGGCTGCGTGACATGCCCATGCTGCGCTCGTCTTCGCGCTGGTCTTCCATGGGCTCGTCCACGGCCATCACGATGTCGGCCACGGTGATGTCGGCCACGTCGCGGCCCAGGGTGTAACCGCCACCAGGGCCCCGGGTGCTTTCGACCAGGCCGACGCGGCGCATGTGGCTGAACAACTGCTCCAGGTAGGACAGCGAAATCTTCTGGCGCTGGCTGATGGACGCCAGGGCCACCGGCCCGGCCGACTGGCGCAGGGCGAGGTCGATCATGGCGTTGACGGCAAAACGGCTCTTGGTACTGACGCGCATCGATTTCTCCTTTGAAAAAACGCCTGCTTGTTAGATGGGGCAGGATTAAGAGGATGCAATGTAGGGCTTTTAGATCGTAAAGAATATGCGATATTTATAGAAATTCAGTTCGCAAAAAACGCATCGGTCTATTTGCTGGCCCTGTACCTGGAGGCTCAAGGCATGAACTTCAAACATCTTCATTACTTCTGGATGGCGGCCAAGGCCGGTGGCGTGGTGAAAGCGGGCGAGCAGTTGCACATCAGCCCGCAAACCCTGTCCGGCCAGATCAAACTTCTGGAACAACGTTTGGGGCGCAAGCTTTTTCGAAAGAGTGGGCGCCAACTTGAGTTGACAGACGACGGTCGGCTGGCACTGCGTTATGCCGATGACATCTTCAGCCTGGGCCATGCCCTGGAGGCCGACTTGCGGCAGCAACGCAGCGGCGCGGCGCGCGCCGAGGTGCTGGAATTCCGCGTCGGGCTTGAAGACGCTGTGGCCAAATCGGTGGCTTACCGGCTGCTGGAGCCGGCCCTGCATCTTGACGAGCCGGTGCGCCTGATCTGCATCGAAGGGCGGTTTCCCGACCTGATGGCTCAACTGGCTTTGCACCGGGTGGACCTGGTGATTGCCGATGAGCCGCTGACCCGGCGGCTGAGCGTGCAGGGTTTCAACCACGCGCTGGGCAGCTCGCCCATGAGTTTTTTCTGTGCACCGTCCTTGCGCGGGCAACTGGTGGGCGACTTTCCCCAGTGCCTGAACGGTGCGCCCATGCTGATCCCGGGCGCCACCGCCACCACAAGGTCGCAATTCGAAGCCTGGTTGACACGCCACCAGCTGCACCCGCGCGTGGTGGGTGAATTCGACGACGGTGCCTTGATGAAGGCCTTTGGCCGCGAGGGAACGGGGGTTTTCATGGCGCCCAGCGTGGTCGATGCCGAGACCCAATCGCAGTACGGTGTTGAACTGCTGGGGCAAAGCAGTGAAATGGTCGAGGATTTCTACGCGATTTCGGTAGAGCGGCGCATCAAGCACCCCTGTGTGGCGGCCATCACCCAGGCTGCGCGTGTGGACCTGTTTGCGCAGCGCGCCGAGACGCCCGTTGCGGCCTGATGTCGCCTGAAACGGGCATTTCAGGGCCGGCCTGTCTCTTGCTGGTGCAGTCTGTCGCCCGCAGGGCGCCTGTCGTCGCGTTGCGCTGACTGCCGTCCGGCGGGTGCGTACAGTTGCCGCCATGGCAGCTGATTCAGCCTCTTGCTACCCCTGCCGAAGATGTTGAAAGCCCCGTTGTATGAGCACCCCACAACCCACGCCTTTGTTCAGCGCACCCCTTTGGGCCCGGCGCTGGCAGCGTTTTTCGCGTGCCGCCTTGCGGGTCTTTCATGCCTACGCGGGCTGGCTGGTCAGCATCAGCTGGCGTCGCTTCATCGTGCTGTCGCTTCTGCTGCTGATGTTGATGGGCATTCTGCATGACGTGCCGCCACTGACCTGGACCGTGACTGACCGCATCGACCATGGCTTGCCGCGGGTGGTGGTCATGCCCCCGGCGCCCCCGGTGGCACCCGAGCCACCCAGGGTCATCCAGGAACCCAAGGTGCCCGATGTGCGTGTACAGACGCCGGGCGCCAAGTCGGGCAAGGGCGGCGTGGAGATCTCCATCAACAAGGATGGTGTGAGCATCCGCACCAAGCCGCCGGCCGCGGCCGAGGGCGCCGCTTCCGCCGCCGGCAGCCTGCCGGGCGACAAGCTGGTGATCGATGACTCCACGGCTGGCGAGGTACGCCAGGCGCTGGAAGAAGCCAAGCAGGAATTCGAGCAGGCCGTGCAAGAAGCCCGACGTGACGCCGAGCAGGCCCTGCGTGATGCCGAGCAGGCGCGCGACGACGCCAAGGCGGCGCTGAAGGAAATCGGGCGGCCGCAGCATTCGACGCGGGTCACGCGGGTGGGCATTGGCGACTTCCTGATGCAGCTGACGGTGTTTTTTGTGCTGGCATCGGCTGTCATCAAGATTACCTACAAGGGCCGCATGCAGGCCGAGGTGAAGGCCGCCCAGGCCACCGAAACGGCTGAGGCCGAATCGCTGCGCCGCCAGGTGGTGGAGGCGCGAATGGCCGCCATGCAGGCGCAGGTGGAGCCGCACTTCCTGTTCAACACCCTGGCCAGCATCGACCACCTGATCCAGACCGACCCACCGCGCGCCAGCCAGATGCAGAAAAATCTGATCGCGCTGCTGCGCGCCAGCATGCCCACCATGCGCGAAACCAGCAACGAGGGCACCAGCGGCCCGCGTGAACTGGCGCGCGAGATTGCGGTCATCAAGCCTTACCTTGAAATCCTGAAGGTGCGCATGGAAGAAAGGCTGGAGACCCGGATCGACGTGCCTGAAGGCTTGATGTCGGCCGAATTCCCGGCCATGATGATCCAGACCTTGGTGGAAAACGCCATCAAACACGGTCTTGAACCCAAGGCCGAAGGGGGCCAGTTGCGGGTGGCGGCGGAGATCGTGCATGGCAAGTTGCAGGTCACCGTGTCCGATACCGGTCTGGGCTTTGGCAAGGCGCCCACGGCGGGCACCGGCGTCGGCCTGGCCAACATCCGCGAGCGCCTGCAGCTGCTGTACGGCCCCAAGGCGTCATTGACCGTGGCGGCCAACCAGCCCACGGGCACCGTGGTGAGCGTGACGGTGCCCTACAAGACCGTGGCCGGCGTCGCAGGAGTGAGTTGAATGCAAAAGACCTTGAACCTCAACCGCAGTCAATCCAGCCGCCCCCAACCGGCCCGTCGCCGATGGTGGCCCTGGGTGCTGCTGGCCGTGGTGGGTCTGGTGCTGCTGAGCACTACCGCGCTCGCCTGGTCGCTGGTGTCGCTGTTGCAGCAGTCGGGTGAGGGCTGGGTCCTGACCATTGACAACAACGATGTGTGGGGCGCCTGGTCGCAGGAACTGAACGAGGTCTGGTCGGCCCTGGGCCCACAGCAATGGCACTGGCCGCTGCATGAGGTGGTGACCGAAGCCTCGGTCGGCGCGATCTGGGCCGTGCTGGCCCTGACCGCAGCGCTGGCCGTGCTGGTGTTGTGCCTGGTGAGCGTGGTGCCCCTGCTGGTGATGTTGGTGCTGGGCGGCGTTGCGCTGGCCCTGTTGTTGGCAGGACTGGCTGCCGCCACGGCCCTGGCGGTGGTGTTGGCGCCCCTGGGGCTATTGGTCTGGCTGCTGTGGCGCGTGGTGCGCCCCGCACCCCGCGCGGCGGCTTCAACCTGAGGCGACCCATCCGCAAGGCTTAAGCTTGCCGCCACGATCAACGCCAACCCTTTCCAAGGCCTGCCATGACCCCCAGCCCGAATGCCGCGCGTGCGGTGCTTGCCGATGACGAGCGCTTGATGCGCGACCAGTTGCGTGCCCGCTTGCTGGAGGTCTGGCCCGAACTGCAGATCGTGGCTGAGGCCAAGAACGGCATCGAGGCCGTGGCGCTGGTTGACGAGCACCGGCCCGACGTCGTGTTCCTGGACATCCGCATGCCTGGCTTGACGGGCGTCGAAGCGGCACGACAGATCGCGCAACTGGCACCTCGCAAGGCCGGTCCGGCGGAGGACGATGCGGGCAGTGACAACACCGACGACGACGACGAATGGCTGCCCGAAGTGGTGTTCATCACCGCCTACGACCAGTACGCGGTGGAGGCCTTCGAGCAAGGCGTGGTGGACTACGTGCTGAAGCCGGCCGAGCGAGAGCGGCTGGAGCTGACCGTGCAGCGCATCAAGAAGCGGCTGGCGGCCCGGCATGGTGACACTGCAGGCACGGGCACCGACGGGCAGGCGGCCCAGGAAGGACCCAACGGCCCGCAGATGCAAAAACTGCTGCACCAGTTGGCCACGCGCCTGAATCCTGACGGTGCCCCGCAGCGGCTGCAGTGGATTCAAGCCACCGTGGGCCAGGCCATCCAGATGATTCCGGTCGACGATGTGCTGTTTTTCATCAGCGACGAAAAGTACACCCGCGTGCAGACGGCCAAGGTCGAGGCCCTGATCCGCAAACCCATCAAGGAGTTGGTGGACGAGCTGGATCCGCACCAGTTCTGGCAGATTCACCGCAGCACGCTGGTGAATGTGAAAAGCATTGCCGGCGTGACGCGGGACTTCCGGGGCCGCCAGATTGTCAGCGTTCGCGGCCATCGCGAACAGCTGGAAGTGAGCCGCAGTTACACGGGTCTGTTCAAGGGCATGTAGCCAACGCGCTGGCGGCAGTGCGGTATCGGGTGCCGCCCGGCACGGCGCCGGTTCAAGTGGCCGGCACGCTGCCGCTGCGGGCAGCCAACTCGGCGCGCAGCTTTTTCAGCCGCTCGCGCGGGTCTTCCTTGGCCTTGACCTCGTCGAGTTTCATCTCGGCAATGAAGCGGCTGGGCACACCCACGATGGTGTCGCGGCCCTTCTTGCGGCGGCGCAGGGTGCTGACGGCCAGCGTGGTGCGTGCACGCGTGATGCCCACGTACATCAGGCGGCGTTCTTCTTCCAGTCGCTCGACCGTCATGTCGTCGTCGCCACTGCGAAAAGGCAGCAGTCCTTCGTTGACGCCGGCCAGCACCACATGCGGCCATTCCAGGCCCTTGGCGGCATGCAAGGTGGACAGCGTCACCACGTCCTGGTCTTCCTGCCGGTCGGCCAGGCTCAGGATGATGCTGATGGTCTGCGCCACCTGCAGCACGGTCTGGCGCTCGGTTTCGACGGTGCCGCCTTCCTGGGTGATTTCGCCACCGCAGCGGCGCGCGATCCAGTCCACAAAGTCCAGAACATTGGTCCAGCGTGCAGCGGCCAGTTTTTCGCTGTCTTCGCTGTCGTACAGGTGCTGCTCGTACTGGATGCCTTTCAGCCAGCCCAGCAGCAAGGCCTTGGCGTCTTCACCGCCGCTGGTGCGGCCGGCGCGGTGTTGCAGCTCGTTGACCTCGCGGCCAAACTCCTGCAGCGATTCCACCGCGCGGTTCTTGAGCGTGGCCGTCAGGCTGGGCGCAAACAAGGCTTCAAACAGGCTGACTTTCCAGCGGCTGGCAAATTCACCCAGGCTGGCCAGCGTTTGGTGGCCGATGCCGCGCTTGGGCGTGGTGCAGGCGCGCAGGAACGCGGGGTCGTCGTCGGGGTTGACCAGCAATCGCAGCCAGGCGCACAGATCCTTGATTTCGGCGCGGTCGAAGTAACTCTGGCCGCCCGACACCTTGTAGGGAATCTGCGCACCTCGCAGCTTCTGTTCAAACACCCGCGCCTGGTGGTTGGCGCGGTACAGGATGGCAAAGTCGCTGAACTTGAAGGCGCCGCCTTCACCCGTGCTGCCATTGCGCAGGCTCTGGATGCGGGCCACAGCACGTTCGGCTTCGTGTTCTTCACCGTCGCATTCGATGACGCGGACGGGTTCACCGTCGCCGAATTCGCTCCACAATTTTTTCTCGAAGATCTTCGGGTTGCCGGCAATCACCGCGTTGGCGGCCTGCAGGATGTGGCCGGTGCTGCGGTAGTTCTGCTCCAGCGGAATCACGGTCAGCTGCGGGAATTCCAGCGGCAGGCGCTTCAGGTTGTCGATGGTGGCGCCGCGCCAGCCGTAGATGCTCTGGTCGTCGTCGCCCACAGCGGTGAAGTGCGCACGCTCGCCCACCAGCGCCTTGAGCAGTTCGTACTGCACGGTGTTGGTGTCCTGGTACTCGTCCACCAGCACATGCTGGAACTGCTGCTGCCAGCGTGCGCGGGCTTCTTCGTCGCGCTGCATCAGCACCAGCGGCAGCTTGATCAAATCGTCGAAATCCACCGCCTGGTAGGCCTGCAGGCGTTCCTGGAAAAGGCGCATCACGCGCGCGGCCACCCGCTCGTCGTCGGTGGTGGCGGCCGCTTCAGCGCCGTCGGCGTCCAGGCCCTGGTTTTTCCACAGGCTGATGGTCCATTGCCAGCGCCGCGCCAGCGCGTTGTCACTGCAGCCGCCGGCTTCTTTCAGCACGTTCAGCACGTCGTCGCTGTCCAGGATGCTGAAGTTTGCCTTCAGGCCGACGCGGGTGCCGTCGGTGCGCAGCATGCGCACGCCCAGGCTGTGGAAGGTGCTGACGGCCAAGTCCTTGGCGGCGCGGGGCCCCACCAGCGCCTTGGCGCGGTCGCGCATTTCGGCCGCGGCCTTGTTGGTGAAGGTGATGGCCGCAATCTGCTTGGGCGCCAGGCCGTGCTGCAGCAGCCGCGCAATCTTGTGCACGATGACACGCGTCTTGCCCGAACCCGCGCCGGCCAGCACCAGACAGGGCCCTTCCAGGTGATGCACGGCCTGCATCTGGGCGTTGTTCAGCGAAACGGCGGGTGCATTCATCGGGGCAGAGGACAAGGAGGCCGGTACCGCCCGGCCTGACCCGGAAAGCCCGCAAGACGCACACCCAGCGGCAGTGCGTACCGCAACCAAAAAGCCATCATAGCGGCCGAAACCGCAGCTGGCGCCTTGGTGATTTCAGCGGCGCACCTGGTACACGCGCAGGCTCTGTGGGGGCAGGTAAACCGATACCTCGCCCTGGCCGAGTGCGGCCGATCGGGCACGCGCGGGCACTGCATCTTCTGGCCATAACGGCAGCAGCCGCGCACCGCGGGGCACCTGGGGCACTTGCACCTGCTGGCCGCTGGTGTCGTAGTTGATCAACACCAGCGTGTGCTCCTGCCCCAGCCGGCGCTGCCAGCCCGCCACCAGGCCCTGTGCAAAAGCGGCTTCGTAGCTGCCGCGGGCGATCGAGGGCCAGCGGTTGCGCAACCCGATCATCGCTTTGTAGAAGTGGTAGATCGACGCCGGGTCGGCACGCTGCACCTGCACGTTGTAGTGCGCGCTGTTCGGCGAGCCCGGGCGAAACGGTTGGCCGGCGCTGAACCCGGCGGTTGTCGCTGACCAGCTCATGGGGCTGCGCAGTGGCTGATCACCCGGCAGATCCGGTACACCGGCCTGGCCGATTTCTTCGCCAAAGTAGACAAACGGCGTGCCCGGCTGCAACAGGTAGGCTGCAGCCGCCAGCTTGTAACGTGCTTCGTCGCCTTGCACCTGGTCCCACAGCCGCTGGCCCGCAAAGATGTCGTGGTTGGACACGAAGGTGGCCATGTTCGGGCTGGCCTTCAGGTAGAAGTTCGCCACCTTGTTGACCGATTCGGCCTTGCCGCGTGCAGCTTCAACAAAATGGTGCACGTAGCCGAAGGCAAATGCGCCGCCGCAGACGGCTGCATCGCCATATTGCTGCGGTTCTGCGGTGGCTTCGCACACCACATAACGCCTGGGGTAGGCCTTGATCAGGTCCTGCAGCCGCTTGGTCAACATGCGGCTTTGTGGCTGGTTGTTCCAGTCGACTGCGTTGTTTTCGATCAGGTGCGGCACGGCGTCCAGCCGGTAGCCGTCAAGCCCGCGGTTCAGCCAGAAGCGCAGGCTGCTCTCGTGGAACGCCAAAACCTCGGGGTTCTTGAAGTTGAAGTCGGGCATATGGGGCCCGAACGTGCCGAAGTAGAAGTCCTGTGCGCCAGCCGCGGCCAGCGGCATGTCCTTGACTTCGCCGTGCCAGGTCCAGGGCTGGGCAGCGACGTGGTACCAGGGGTATTTGCCCCAGATGTCCCAGCCAGCCGGCGCTGTTTTGTTGAAAACGTACCAGTCCCTGAAGGGCGCATCAGGCCCCCGGCGCGCCTGCACAAACAGCGGGTGGCTGGCGGCGCTGTGGTTGATGACGTAGTCCATCACCACGCCGATGCCACGCCGGTGCGCCTGGCGGATCAATTCGTCGAAGTCGGCCAGCGTGCCGTATTCGGGGGCGATGTTGCGAAAGTTGGTGGTGGCGTAGCCATGGTCGCCATCGGCGTTCCCGGTGATGGGCATCAGCCAGATGCCACGGATGCCCAGGTCTTGCAGGTGGTCCAGTTGCTGTGTCAGCCCCTTCAGGTCGCCAATGCCGTCGCCGTCGCTGTCCTTGAAGGCGCGCACAAAGATTTCCATGAAGGCGCCGTGCTGCCAGCCTTCGGGCAATGCGCTGGTTTGTGAAGTCTGCACAACCGGCGTCGTGTCCACCGCAGCGTCGACGGCCCAGGCCGTCTGGCCGGCTGTGGCCAGCCAACACAGGGGCAGCGCCCATCGGGCTCTCAGGTAGGGCGAACGTCGGGGCATGGGCACACGGGGTCAGGGCGAAGTCCCGCAATGTAGAGGAGGTGTCCCCCTGCCGCCACGCGTGGCTACCATGGGCGGCATGCAATCCAGTTCAAACGTGGGCGGGCTCAATCCCGTCGGGCGGCGGTGGCGACAGGCCGGCTTGTCGCTATTGGCAGCGTCGGCCTTGGCCTCCAGCGCAATGGCTGTTGCCCAGACGCCGCCGACGCCGGGCCTCTCAGCCTGCAACCGGTCGGGCGACGGTTCACACAGCCTCACCTTGCAGCCGGTTGCCCCCGACATGGTGGGTTTGCGCGCAGCGGCAGCCTGGCTGGATGACCGGCTGCTGCGCTGGGGCGGCCTGAAGTCGGCAGGGGCAGGCCTTCGCTACCGCCTGCTGCATGCGCGCCAGGCCGGTATCGTGGCGGCGCCTGGCCAATACGCACACGGGCACGATGGCGCCGTGCCCTTGTTACTGCATGACAAGCCGCTGCCCGGCGCATTGGCGCAGGCGTGGCGCTGGTTTCCAGAAGGGCCGGTGCTGGCGGTGCCGACAACGGTGCAGCGCCGCTTGCACGCCCTGCACCAGGCGCAGCTGGTGCTGGTGCAGGAAGATGAACAAGGCCGGGTGACGCAGGCCACCCGCGTGCAGCATGCACGTGCGCTGGACGTCCTGTTTTCAAAAGCGCAGCGTGAAACCACGTTGGGCGCGCACGTGCTGCGCGGCGGGCGCGGCACCCGATTCAAGTTGTGGGCGCCGACGGCGCAGGCCGTTGCGTTGTGTCTGTACCCCGATGGCGCGTCGGGTGCGGAGAAGGTGCTGTCGCTGCAGCCCGATCCAGCCACCGGCATCTGGTCCCTGCGGCTGGCGCAGGATTGGAGTGGCCATTACTACACCTACCTGGTTGATGTGGTGGCGCCCGGTGTGGGCTTGGTGAAAAACCGCGTCACCGACCCGTATTCGCTCAGCCTGTCCACCGATTCGCAGCGCAGCTGGATCGGACGGCTTGACGCGCCGGCGCTGAAGCCGCCGCTCTGGGATCGCAAGGTGCGCACGGCGCCGGTGGAGTCCAACACCGACCTCGTCATCTACGAGCTGCATGTGCGCGATTTTTCGGCCAGCGACACCTCGGTGCCTGGAGCGTATCGGGGCAAGTTCACCGCCTTCACACAAACCCAAAGCCAGGGCATGCAGCACCTGCGGCGCCTGGCCGAAGCGGGGGTCACGGATGTGCACCTGCTGCCGGTGTTCGACTTGGCCAGCGTGCCTGAACGGGGCTGCACCACGGCCACAGTGCCCGCCAACGCCGCACCCGACAGCCCCGACCAACAGGCCGCCGTGATGGCGCATTCAGCCACCGACTGTTTCAATTGGGGCTACGACCCCTGGCACTACACCGCCCCGGAAGGCAGTTACGCCAGCGACCCCGCCGACGGCGCGGTGCGGATCCTGGAGTTTCGGCAGATGGTGCAGGCGCTGCACAACGCCGGCCTGCGTGTGGGCATGGACGTGGTCTACAACCACACCTCGGCGGCGGGCCAGGACAGCAAAAGTGTGCTGGACCGCATCGTGCCCGGTTACTACCAGCGCTTGAACGCGCAGGGAACGGTGGAAAACAGCACCTGCTGTGCCAACACCGCCACCGAACACGCGATGATGGCCAAGCTGATGATCGATTCAGTGGTGATCTGGGCGCGCGACCACCACATCGACAGCTTCCGCTTTGACCTGATGGGCCACCAGCCGCGTGATGTGATGCTGCGCCTGCAGCGCGCCGTGGACCGCGCCGCGGGCCGGCACATCGCGCTCATCGGCGAAGGCTGGAATTTTGGCGAGGTGAAAGACGGCGCGCGTTTTGTGCAGGCCTCGCAGCACAGCCTGAACGGCAGCGGCATCGGCAGTTTCAGCGACCGTGGCCGCGACGCCGCGCGGGGAGGCGGTTGCTGTGACGATGCCCAGCAGACCGTGCAGCGTCAAGGCTGGGTCAACGGCTTGTACGCTGACCCCAATGGCAGTCTGGACCCACCCGCGACCCAGGCCGACCTGATGCGCGCTGCCGACCTCGTGCGTGTGGGCTTGGCCGGCACGCTGCGCAGCTACCGCATGACCACCTATGAAGGCCGGCGCAAGACGCTTGACAGCATCGACTACGCCGGCCAGGGCGCCGGTTTTGCCAGCCAACCCGGCGAGGTGGTGAACTACGTCGAAAACCACGACAACCAGACGCTGTTCGACATCAACACGCTGAAGCTGCCTGTGGCCACCAGCGCCGAAGACCGCGCCCGCGTGCAGGTGCTGGGCCTGGCGCTGACGGCCTTCAGCCAAGGTGCGGCCTATTTCCACGCCGGCGGCGAACTGCTGCGCAGCAAGAGCGGCGACCGCAACAGCTACGACAGCGGCGACTGGTTCAACCGCCTGGACTGGAGCGCCAGCACCAATTTCTGGGGAACTGGGTTGCCGCCGCAGCAGGACAACCAGGCGCTGTGGCCCGCCCTGGCGCCGCGCCTGGCAAATGCAGCCCTCAAGCCTGCCGCCCAAGACATCCGCTTCACGCGGGACGCTTTTCTGGACCTGCTGCGCATCCGCAACAGCAGCCGTTTGTTTCGCTTGCCCACCGCTGCCCAGGTCAGCAAGCGCCTGACGCTGCTGAACACCGGGCCTGACCAGGTGGCCACGCTGGTGGCGGGCCACCTGAATGGCCAGGGACTGCGGGGCGCCGGCTTTGCCGAGCTGATGTACTTTGTCAACGCCGACAGGTCCGACGCCAGGGTGGCGCTGCCTGCCCAAGCAGGCAAGGCCTGGGCCCTGCACCCGGCACATCTGGCGCCAGACGCCGCCGACCCGCGGGTGGTGGCAGGAGCGCGATGGGTGCCAGCGACCGGCACGGTGACCGTTCCGGCACGTTCAGCCGTGGTTTTTGTGCGCCGTCAGCGTTGAGCCCTGCCGCGGCAATGTCGGCGGTCAGCGGCCGTGGGACTGCTCGCCAGCCTTCAGCCGGTACACCGTGCCGCAATAAGGGCAGCGGCCCTCGCCCGTGGTGCCCACGTCGATGAACACCTTGGGATGACCGCTCCACAGCGGCATGCGCGGGTTCGGGCAGAAGGTGCTGCCATGACCGACCAGATCCGCGCCGGCCAGTTCAACCACGGCCTTGGGTGTGGTGCTTGCCGTTGTGTTGGGTGTGTTCATGGTGTCTTGGGCTTCAGACCAGGGTCAGCCAATCGGCGTACTTGTCGTTGCGGCCGTTGACGATGTCGAAAAACGCGGCCTGGATCTTTTCGGTGATGGGGCCGCGGCTGCCGGTGCCGATCTCGATGCGGTCCAGCTCGCGGATGGGCGTGACTTCGGCCGCCGTACCCGTGAAAAAGGCCTCGTCGCTGATGTAGACCTCGTCGCGCGTGATGCGTTTTTCCACCAGCTTCAGGCCCAGGTCCTGGCAGATGTGGAAGATGGTGTTGCGCGTGATGCCATTCAGCGCGCCGGCGCTCAGGTCGGGGGTGTAGACCACGCCGCCCTTGATGACAAACAGGTTTTCGCCCGCGCCTTCGCTGACAAACCCCGAGGCGTCCAGCAGCATCGCCTCGTCGTAGCCGTCGTCCAGCGCCTCCATGTTGGCCAGGATGCTGTTGGTGTAGTTGCTGACCGCCTTGGCCTGCGTCATGGTGATGTTGACGTGGTGGCGGGTGTAGCTGCTGATCTTGACGCGGATGCCGCGTTTCATGCCTTCTTCGCCCAGGTAGGCGCCCCAGGGCCAGGCGGCGACCATCAGGTGAATGGTGTTGTCGCGCGGGCTGACACCCAGCTTTTTGTCGCCAATCCACACCAAGGGGCGCAGGTAGCAGCTTTCGAGCTTGTTTTCGCGCACCACCAGACGCTGCGCTTCGGCCACCTGTTCATGGGTGAAGGGGATCTTCATGCGCAGGATCTTGGCGCTGTTGAACAGGCGTTCGGTGTGCTCCTTCAGGCGGAAGATGGCCGTGCCGCGGGGCGTCTTGTAGGCCCGAACGCCTTCAAAGGCGCCGCAGCCGTAGTGCAGCGTGTGGGTCAGCACGTGGATCTTGGCGTCGCGCCACTCCACCAGTTGGCCGTCCATCCAGATCTTGCCGTCGCGGTCGGACATCGACATCGGGTATTCCTTCGGGGCTTGGCGCCTGTTGAGGCGTCGGGTTTTGGTGAGACCAGGGTCAGCGACCGCAGACGCGGGCTGGGCGCAGATTTTAGGCGTCGGCTTGGGCGACAGGTGCCCCGTTTGAATCAACGGCTGCGCGTTCAAGCCGCCAGCGGCTCACTTTGCCCGCAACCAACGTGACTTCCAGCCTGTCGCCGCCAGCGTCTGACCAGACAAACACTTCGGTGTCGGCCGGTGCAGGGCTGCTGCTGGCATCGGTGGTGTTGCGGCCAAAACTGCCGGTCAATTTCATGACTTCGGCCAGCCGCAGGCCGGTACGCATCCGTGCATGCAGCATGACCGCGCTGGTCACGCTGCCCATGGGTCGGGCCCCAGCCTGGCGCATCAGCCGCAAGGCCTGGCTGAATTGCAGCAGCAGCCAGAAGACCACAACGGTGGCCCCCAGTGCCAGGCCGGGCCAGCCGTAGGCGGCGTAGCCCGCGATCAAGGCCAGGGCTGCCAGGACGCCACCCCACAAGGCCGTCATGGCCGGTGGCCGCTGTGAAGCGTGCGATGGCGCGTTGCGTGCTTGGCTGAGAATCGCGGGTATGGGTGGTTTTCAAACATGGGTGATCAATCTGGATCGCGCGCCGCAGCGGCTGGCGCGCATTTCAGCGCAACTGCAGGCCCTGAACCTGCCCTTTAACCGGCTGAGCGCAGTGGACGCGAAGACGATGTCGACCGCGCAGCAGGCGCTGCTGGACGATGCCACTTACCGGCAAAAGCATGGCATGTCGCCCGTGCTGGGCGAGCTGGGATGTTACTTGTCGCACGTGGCGGTGATGCAGGCGTTTGTGGCGTCCGACGCCGAGTTTGCCCTGGTGCTGGAAGACGACGTGCTGCTGCACCCACAGTTGCCGGCCGTGCTGCAGGGATTGCAGCAGCATGCGGCCCGGTGGGACATGTGCAAGCTGTCGGCGGTGCATTCCGGCACGCCGCAGCCGGTGCTGGAGCTGGCGCCGGGTTGCCAGCTGGCGGTGATGCTCAGCCGCTGTACGGGCAGCAGTGCTTATGTCGTGAACCGGCATGCAGCCCAGACCTATCTGCAGCACCTGCTGCCCATGAGCCTGCCCTACGACCATGTCTTTGATCAGGGGTGGCGCCTGGGCCTGAAGGTGCGGCTGGCCACGCCCACGCCCTGTGGGCATGACGAAAACATTGCGTCGACCATCGTCGCGCCACCCGGCATGCAGCGCAAGTTTGCGTTGCTCCAGCGGCTGCCGGCGTTTCGTTACCGGCTCGGCAACGAACTGCGCCGTGTGTTTTACGGATTGCGCGAATGGCGCCGCGAGCAGCGCCTGGGGCGCTGATCCGGGCTTGTCAGCGCGCGATGTCCGCGCGCAGCCCCGGCGGCAGCCGGTCCAGCAGGAAGCGCATGGCCAGGGGGATGAGCACGATGTCGTCCATCACGCCCAGCACCGGGATGAAGTCCGGAATGATGTCCAGCGGCGACAGCACATAGACCACCACCACCAGCGCTGCGGGCATCAGCCAGGCGGGTGCTTGTGGGTGGCGAAGGGCGCGCCAGAGCAGGCGTGCATCACCGCGCACCATGGACCAGAGCATCGACAAACGCTTGAGCAACATGAGGGCTCCTTCAAAAGAACGGGCCGGATCGAGGTGGCGGCCTGAATGCCGCAGCCAGTTCAGCAGTTGGGGGCGTGGCGGGCTTTCACAAGGTCTTTGGGCCCTCAGGCCGGTTCAGGTCAGCCCGCGCACAGCGTCGATGGCCTGCTCGATGCGTTCCACGGCATGCACGGTCAAGCCTTCGATGGGCTTGCGCGGGGCGTTGGCCTTGGGCACCACGGCCACTGAAAACCCCAGTTTGGCGGCCTCACGCAGGCGCTCCTGACCCCGGGGCGCCGGCCGCACCTCGCCGGCCAGACCGACTTCGCCAAACGCGATGAACCCCCGCGGCAAGGCCCGGCCGCGCAGGCTGCCCTGAATGGCCAGCAGCACGGCCAGGTCGGCTGCGGGTTCCCCGATCCGCACGCCCCCCACAGCGTTGACAAACACGTCCTGGTCCATGCAACTGACGCCTGCGTGCCGGTGCAGCACCGCCAGCAGCATGGCCAGGCGGTCGCGGTCCAGGCCCACGCTCAGGCGGCGTGGACTGGGCCCGCCGCTGTCCACCAGGGCCTGGATCTCGACCAGCAGCGGACGAGTGCCCTCCAGCGTCACCAGCACGCAGGTGCCGGGCACCGGTTCGCTGTGGGTGGACAGGAAGATGGCGCTGGGGTTGCTGACGCCCTTCAGGCCTTTGTCGGTCATGGCAAAAACGCCGATCTCGTTGACGGCGCCAAAGCGGTTCTTGATGGCGCGCACCAGGCGGAAGCTGCTGTGGGTGTCGCCTTCGAAATACAGCACGGTGTCGACGATATGCTCCAGCACCCGAGGCCCGGCCAGGGCGCCTTCCTTGGTGACGTGGCCGACCAGCACCACGGTACAGCCGCGCGACTTGGCCACCCGCGTCAGCTGCGATGCGCATTCGCGCACCTGGGCCACCGATCCGGGGGCCGAACTCAGCTGCTCGGAGTACAGCGTCTGGATCGAGTCGATGACCACAAAGGCTGGCGACTCGCCGTCGATCAGCGCCAGGATACGTTCCAGCTGAATTTCCGCCGCCACCCGGACCGCCTTGCCCGACAGCCCGAGCCGACGCGCCCGCAAGGCCACCTGGGCGCCACTTTCTTCGCCAGTGACGTACAGCACCCGCATCTGGCTGGACATGGCGTCCAGCGCCTGCAGCAACAGTGTGCTTTTGCCGATGCCGGGGTCGCCACCAATCAGCACCACGGCACCCTCGACAATGCCGCCACCCAGCACGCGGTCCAGTTCTTCCTGCCCCGTGGGGGTGCGGGTGACTTCGGCGGCGTCGATTTCGGACAGCGTGGCCACCGGCAAAGGCGCGGCCAGTGCCTGAAAGCGGCCGTTGCGCACGGCTCCGGCCGAGCCCGGGCCGGGGGCCGGCTCAGGCGCTGTTTCTTCCAGCGTATTCCAGGCCGCGCAGTGTGCGCAGCGGCCCAGCCACTTGGGATGCTGTCCGCCACAATCGCGGCAAATAAAAATTGTCTTGGCCATTTGCAGATTGTGTGCCCTGGGAAAAGCCAGACTTTGGAGTCCCTCAGGGGGTGTCGGCAAGTTTTACAGTCGCAACCCCCCTGAATCGGGGGGGGTAGAGTTCAGGGCTATATAAATCAATGACTTATGACGGTTTTTTAAGTTGGCACAGAGTGTGCTTTCATTGCTGTCGGGAACCAAACCCGTGTTCAATGCAATTTCAGGAGTCAAATATGAAACGCACTCTCTTGGCGATCGCTGCTCTGGCCGCCAGCACAATGGCCTCTGCTGTTGTGGTCACCATCGATGATTTCAACAGCCCCAACGTCGGCCCTCTGTCGGCCGCTCTGGGCGCTACCACCGCTTTCAGCGATGCCGTTCGTTCCGGCACGATCACCACGCTGGCCGGCCCTGCCGACGGCAATGGCGCGACCGTGACCATCGGCTCAGGCACCTTCCCCGTGGGCCTGCTGGAAGTGGCCAACGCCAGCGGCCGCAGCTCCGAGGTCACGCTGAACTGGTCGATTGCCGCGGGCCTGTTGCCTGCCGACGCGCTCAGCCCTTCATTCTTCATGCAGGTGGTTCAGTCCGACGGCAACCCCACGAACTTGGCGTTTACGCTGAATGGCAACCCCCTGGCGAACTTCGCCATTGCCCCCAACACCGCCAACCAGGGCCTGAGCTTTGGCCTGAGCCCTGCGCAAATCGTCAGCCTGGCGGGTGGTGGCACGCTGGGCCTGAAGCTGACGGGTGCTAGTGGCTGGGACCTGACGGCCGACCAGTTCGGCTTCAGCTATGACGTACGTCCTTCCACCCCCGTGCCTGAGCCCACGTCGCTGGCGCTGGTCGGTCTGGCCCTGGCTGCTGCTGGTGCTGCCAGCCGCCGCAAGTCCTGATCGAAGCTCAAGCTTCACGCTTCCTAAGGCCCGGCATTGCCGGGCTTTTTTTCGTCTGTTCAATGAGGGGTCGCAGCCGCAGTGCTTTTCGTTGGGCCGTGTCTACTCACCCGACAAACCGTTTCGCCTCGACAATTTGGTGGCGCCGCGCCGACTTTTTTGCTCCAGGCGCCGCCGCTTGGAGGCCCGAGTGGGTTTGGTGGCCAGCCTGGGGGCCTCTGGGGTGAGGGCCAAGTCCAGCAGCGCCTGCAGGCGCGCGAGCGCGTCGGCCTGGTTGCGTGGCAGGCTGCGGTGGGTCTGCGCCTTGATGATGACCACGCCTGCATCGCTGATGCGCTGGTCCGGCCATTGCGCCAGCTGCAGTTTGGCGGCATCAGGCAAGGATGACGCCGAGATGTCAAATCGCAGGTGCGCGGCACTGGACACCTTGTTGACATTCTGGCCGCCAGCGCCCTGGGCTCGTATGGCCGTGAATTCGACGTCTGCCGGGTTCAGCAACAGGCGGCGTGTCATGTGATGAAGGGCAGCACAACTCGCCAGTGGCGCTGCCGCCGCTGGATCAGGCTGACGTGCCGCCATCCTTGCGCAGTTTGCCTACGACAAAGAGCAGCACCAGCGCACCAACCAGCGAACCCAGAAAACCGGCGCCTGCGCCAGCCCGGTACAGGCCCAGGGCTTGCCCTGCAAAACCCGCTACAAACGAACCGGCAACGCCAAGAACGATGGTCAGGATGATGCCCATTTTCTGTTCACCAGGCATCAGAAAACGCGCGAGTGCGCCAACGATCAAGCCAACGATGAGGGTTCCAATCATGTTCGGTTACTCCTGGAATTTGATAGGGGACGGATACGCTATTCAACAACAACAACGGGCACCCGGCCAGCCAGCGCGCACATCAACTCGTATCCGATCGTACCCGCCGCCTGAGCGACTTCGTCGATGCCCAGCACGGACCCATTGGGTCCTTGGCCCCACAAGGTGACTTGGGTGCCGGTGCCGGCATGCGGTACCGGCCCCAGGTCAACAGCCAGCATGTCCATCGAGACCCGACCCACGGTCGTGGTGCGCTGTCCGTCCACCAGAACGGGCGTGCCCGTGCCCGCGTGTCGCGGATAGCCGTCGGCATACCCACAGGCCACGATGCCGATGCGTTGAGCGCTGGTCGCGGTGTAGCTGCTGCCATAGCCCACGGTGTCGCCAGCCTGCAGCGTCTGTATGGCGATGATGCTGGCGCGAAGCGTCATCGTGGGTTGCAGCTGCCAGTGTTCGATGCTGTGCTCGGGGTAGTCGGGCGAACTGCCGTAATTCAGGATGCCCGCGCGTACCCAGTCGTTGCGCAGCGGCAGCGTCCGGTGGCGCAGGATGGCCGCACTGTTGGACAGGCTGCGTTCGCCCCCCAGATCGTGGGTGATGGCCTCGAATGTGTTGACCTGATGGTCGATGCCCCGTGTGGCGTCAGCATCCGAGAAGTGCGTCATCAGGCTGATCTCGTCAACCTGCGGCAATGCGGACAAGCGTGCCCATACGCTGCGGTAGATCTCGGGCCTGAACCCCAGACGGTTCATGCCGCTGTTCATCTTCAGGAACACACGGTGGCCTTGCTGGGTCTTGTGAGCTGCCAGCCAGTCGACCTGCTCGGTGTTGTGCACCACATGCCAAAGCTGCAGACGTGAACACAGTTCAAGGTCCCGCGGCTCGAACACACCCTCCAGCAGCAAGATCGGGCCCCGCCAACCCAGGCTGCGAACGCGTTGCGCCTCGGCCAGGTCCAGCAAGGCAAAACCGTCGGCCTGCTGCAGGCCTGCAAACGCCCGTTCGATGCCATGGCCATAGGCATTGGCCTTGACCACCGCCCAAACCCGCGCATCGGGCTGAGCCTGGCGCGCACGTACCAGGTTGTGTGCCAGTGCCGCGGTATGGATCAGTGCTTCAATGGGACGTGGCATGGCAGGTGCTCTTTCCAGTTGGGCAGGGCTCCGGGCCTGCGTCAAACTGCACAGGGCTGGATAGGGTGGGCCGCTGGCCGCCTGCGGGCTTAGGGTCGGCTTGACCCCGCATGCTATAACCCGCCGGCCCTGGTTGGCCAGTCGGCAGCCCTATACGGAGACCAAGTGCGGCCCTACCAGCCCGATCGGCGTTGGGGTGCAGTACGCGCACGACAGAATGAAAAAAGGCTTCTCGACGATCATGTCGGCGCAGTTCTTCAGCTCGCTGGCTGATAACGCGCTGCTCGTCGCTGCCATCGAACTGCTCCGGATGTCCAAGGCACCCGCATGGCAGACACCCGCGCTGGCGCCCATGTTTGCCTTGTTCTATGTGGTGCTGGCGCCGTTTGTGGGCGCGTTTGCCGACGCCTTGCCCAAGGGCAAGGTGATGCTGATCAGCAATTCCATCAAGGTGGTGGGCTGCCTGATGATGCTGTTCGGTGGGCACCCGTTGATGGCCTACGCCATCGTGGGCCTGGGGGCGGCGGCCTACTCGCCGGCCAAATACGGCATCCTGACCGAGCTGCTGCCGGCTTCGCAACTGGTCAAAGGTAATGGCTGGATCGAGGGCCTGACGGTCGGCTCGATCATTTTGGGCATCCTGCTGGGTGGGCAGCTGGTGGGTGCCCGGATCGCGCCGACCTTGCTGTCGATTGACCTGCCGTTGCTGAACACGGGCATCGACACCGCGCCAGAGGCCGCCATTTCGGTGATTGTCTTTCTCTACATCATCGCGGCCATTTTCAACCTGTATATCCCCCGCACCGACGCGCCGCTGCAGCCCATGAGGGGTAATCTGCTGTTCCTGGTGCGCGACTTTTCACAATGCAACTCCCGACTGTGGGCCGATCGGCTGGGCCAGATCACACTGGCCACGACAACGCTGCTGTGGGGCATTTTCGGCAACCTGCGCGTCATTGTGTTTGCCTGGGCTGCGGCGGCGCTGGGTTACGCCACCACACAGGCGTCCAATCTGGCCGGCGTGGTCATCATCGGTTCGGTGATCGGTGCCGTGGCGGCTTCCAGCAAGATGAAGCTGGAACACGCGGTGAAGGTGATTCCGCTGGGCATCGTCATCGGCATCCTGATGATCGGCCTGGTGGTGATGACCAACGTCTGGGTGGCCGCGCCATTCCTGATACTGCTGGGTGCCTTGTGCGGCTTTCTCATCGTGCCCATGAATGCGTTGCTGCAACACCGGGGCCACAACCTGATGGGCGCCGGACGTTCGATTGCCGTGCAGAATTTCAATGAACAGGCCTGCATCCTGGGCTTGGGCGCCTTTTATGCCGGCATGACCCGCTTTGGCTTGTCGGCCTTCATGGCCATCACCCTGTTTGGCTTGTTGGTAGCGGTCGTGATGGAGCTCATCCGTCGCTGGTACAAACGCAATCTGGTGCTGCACGCTACCGAAATCCAGCGCCTGCTGACCATCGCCCGCAGCGACCACCCGTGACGACCGGGCGCGATCTGCGCTTTCTGGCCGCGGGCGCATGGGCCTTGCCGGTGATGAGCCTGCTGTTCAACGCGGCGGTCTGGGGCGTGTCCTGGTGGCCGTTGCGGCAATTGCAGGCGCTGGGCCTGCATCCGCTGTGGGCCACAGCCTTGATTTTCCTGGTGGCCGTGGTGGGCATCGGACTCTGGCGCCCACAGGCCTTTGGCCAGCTGGCAGGCACCCGGTCGCTGTGGATGTTGGTGCTGGCAGCGGGCACCACCAACGCCTGTTTCAACTGGGCCGTGACCACGGGCGACGTGGTTCGCGTGGTGCTGCTGTTTTACCTGATGCCTTTGTGGGCGGTGTTGTTGGCGCGGCTGCTGTTGAACGAAGCGCTGACCTTGGCCGCTGGCTTGCGTGTGGCCATGGCCCTGACGGGAGCCGCAGTGGTGTTGTGGCCCGAACAAGGCGGCCTGCCGCTGCCCAGCGCTTTGCCGGAGTGGCTGGCGGTGCTGGGGGGCTTCAGCTTTGCACTGAACAACGTGCTGCTCAAGCGCGAGTCGGCTCAGCCCGCTGCCGCCCGCGCCATGGCCATGTTCCTGGGCGGCGCGTTGGTTTCCTTGGCGCTGGCCATGGTGGTGGCTACACAGGGGCCGGGTCAAGGCCTGCCGGCCCTGGCCTGGCCTTGGTTGCTGGGTAGCCTGGCGCTGGGAGCGCTGTTTGTGCTGTCCAACCTGGCGCTGCAATTTGGCGCGTCGCGGCTGCCGGCCAGTGTGACGGCCGTGGTGATGATCAGCGAAATCCTGTTCGCCTCGGGTTCAGCTGTGTTGCTGGGTGCGGGGCAGGTCAGCGTCCCGTTGGTGCTGGGGGGCAGCCTGATCGTGGCGGCAACCTTGCTGTCGCTGCGAGACTGATATCGTGCCGATGCGACACGGCGCGCCGGGCCCTGCCAGCCCGCCGCCCGGTGTGCCTGGTTTGGGTGCACTCGCCGCGCTGTCCAACCACCCATGGGACGATTCATGCCCTCATCTGCAAGCAAGGTTTACGATTTCGAGGCCTTGTCCATCGACGGCAAGCCCGCGCATTTGTCCAGCCAGCGCGGCAAGGTGCTGCTCATCGTCAACACGGCCAGTGCCTGTGGTTTCACGCCGCAATTTGCCGGCCTGGAAAAACTCTGGTCCGATTACCGCGGGCAGGGTCTGATGGTGGTGGGTTTTCCCAGCAACCAGTTTGGTGCCCAGGACCCCGGCAGCGACGAACAGATTGCCAGTTTCTGCCAGCTGAATTTCGGGGTCAGTTTTCCGATGATGGCCAAGGTTCAGGTCAACGGCGCGCAGGCGCACCCGTTGTGGCGATGGCTGAAGGCGCAGGCGCCGGGATTGCTGGGCACGGAGGCGGTGAAGTGGAATTTCACCAAATTTCTGATTGGCCGCAATGGTCAGGTGCTCAAGCGCTACGCACCCAACGACACACCCGAAGGTCTGCGGCGTGACATTGAAGCGGCGCTGGCCGACAAGGCCTGAGGCCTGCGCGCGTTGTTGCCGCCCATCAAAACGAAGGATTGACCCATGTTTGCCCACCTTGACCCCTACGCCGGCGACCCCATCCTGAGCCTGAACGATGCTTTTCAGAAGGATCCCCGCAAGGACAAGGTCAACCTGTCCATTGGCATCTACTTCGACGACGCAGGGCGCATCCCCTCGCTGGATGCCGTGAGCCGGGCCGAGGCCGCCATGCTCGCCGAGGCCAGGCCCAAGCCCTATTTGCCCATCGAAGGGTCACCCGCCATGCGGCAGGCGGTTCAGCAACTGTTGTTCGGCGCTGATCACGAGGCTCTGGCCAGCGGCCGCGTGGTGACCTTGCAGACCGTGGGCTCCAGTGGTGGCCTGAAAGTGGCGGCCGACTTCATGCACCGCTGGTTGCCCCGCAGTGCGGTGTGGGTCTCGGACCCCACCTGGGACAACCACCGAGCCATGTTTGAAGGCGCGGGGCTGGCCGTGCACGCCTACCCCTATTACGACGCAGCCACGGGGGGGCTAAAATTCGATGCCATGCTGCAGTCTTTGCAAGCGTTGCCCGCCAAGAGCCTGGTGCTGCTGCATGCCTGCTGCCACAACCCCACCGGCGTCGACCTGAGCCCGGCGCAATGGGAGACCCTGATCCCCTTGATCAAGGCGCGTGAACTGCTGCCTTTCATCGACCTGGCCTACCAGGGCTACGGCGACGGCATCGAAGAAGACGCCTTTGCCATCCGAGCGTTGGCCCGTAGCGGCGTGCGTTTCTGGGTGGCCAATTCGTTTTCCAAGAGCATGAGCGTGTACGGTGAGCGCGCCGGCGCACTGAGTCTGGTGTGCGCCGATCGCGAAGAAGCGGCGCTGGTGATGGGTCAGTTGCAGGCCACCGTGCGCCGCAACTACTCCAGCCCGCCGATCCACGCAGCCGGCATCGTCAGCCTGGTGTTGACCGACCCCACCTTGAATGCCTCATGGCGGGCAGACGTGGACGCCATGCGCCAGCGCATCCAGGCCATGCGGCACAGCCTGCACACCGTGCTGGCGGCCAAACGACCCGAGCGGCAGTTCGACTACTTCCTGACCCAGCGCGGCATGTTCAGCTACACCGGGCTGAGCCCGGCGCAGGTGGACAGGCTGCGCGATGAATTCGGGGTCTACCTGGTGCGCTCTGGCCGCATGTGTGTGGCCGGACTGAACACGGGTAACGTTGAACGCACGGCGGCGGCTTTGGCCTCGGTCATCTAGTTTCGGTCTGGGCCACTGGCAAGGCCGTGGCCTGCATCACCTGGTGTCGCAACCACCGGTGTGCACCCACATGTTCGCGGCGCAGATGCCACAACATAGCCACGTGCACGGGCGGCATCGGGAAGGGCAGCTCACGCGTGATCAGGTTGTCGCCAGAGCCTGTGGCCGCCATGAAATGCTCGGGTAGCACGGTCAGCAGGTTGGAGCGTTTGACCACCAGCCCGGCGGTGAAAAACTGGTTCACGGTCAGCACGATGCGGCGCTGCCGACCCAGTGACGACAAGGCCTGATCCGTGAAGCCGTAAGGTCGGCCCGAAAAGCTGACCAGCAGGTGGTCAGCTGCACAGAAGGCATCCAATGTCAGCGGCTGAGTGGCCAAGGGGTGGTTGCGCCGCATCGCGCACACGTAGCGGGTGTCATAGATTCGCTCGCAGCGCAGCGTGCCATCGGCACCTTGTGCCTGGATGGACGCCACCACCTCCGGGAAAAAACCCACGGCCAGATCGGCCTCGTCCTGTTCCAGCAGTTGACGAGGGTCGCGTGTGGTCAGGGGCAGCACGCGCAGGTTGACCTGCACCCCTTCGCGCTCAATGTGGTCCACCAAAGGCGGTGCCAGCAGGGCGGCGGTGGCGTCGGCCATGGCTACACGAAACTGCACAGCATCTTTGGTGGGGTCGAATTCACTGGGCGACAGCGCCTGTCGCAGGGTGGCCAGGGCGTCCCGAACCTGAGGCCACAGGCCCTGGGCGTAGGGGGTCGGGCGTACACCATGGGCCGTGCGCACAAACAAGTCCTGGTCGGCCGCCAGGCGCAGGCGGCGCAGCGCCTGGCTGACGGCGGGCTGTGTCATAGCCAGGTTGGCCGCGGCACGTGTCAAGCTGCCCTCGGCCATGACGGCATCAAAAACACGCAGCAGGTTCAGGTCCAGCGTGCGGAAGTTCACAGGTGAAGGCTCCGGTCGAGTGAAATTGGATTTGTTTATAACTTACATGCTCAATATTCATTTGCACAACACTAGCGTAAACCCTAGTATTCGGCTCAAGCCGCCCCATTTCGGTGGCGTAATGAAGGGAACCATCATGACCACCATCAGCGTCAACACACCCGTTCAGGCCAACTCTCCGCGCGGTGCGGAGTGGTTTGCTTCGGCCTTCGCCGCATGCCTGAATTGGGCCGAAAAGGTTGGTACCGCCCGTGCCGAGCGCTACATTGCGGCCACCACGGTCAAGCGTGTCGCCGAAGCGGCGGAACTGCGCACCTATGCCCAGTCTGTCAGCCAGCACGATCGCAGTTTTGCAGCCGACCTGTTTGCTGCGGCCGACCGGCACGAGCGCAACGACTGAGTCTGACCGCCAGCGCCGGTGCCCTGGCGTCGCCCGCCGGACCGTCTGCTGACGCCATCCACTGGCTGCAAAAGATGGCGGCGTACAAAGTCCAGCGTCACCGGTGCGGCGTCCGCCGTTATCCCCAATTGCACGGCGCCTTGCAGGGCCCGAGGCACAGGCATGCATTCAGAGCCCGAAACGTCACCATCCTGGTTCACGGGTACCCAGCTGGCAGTCATGCACAAACAAAACTGTGAAGGTCTTCGGACTGCAGGGCTTTCGGGCAACCGACGCTGCTGACGTAAAACCCGACGGGGCGTGGAATGGGCGACGACATCTTCGTGCAGGCCTGCTTCTTCTCGCCCTTCGCGCACCAGCACTTGATACGGTGTCTGGCCACCGCCGATCAGCTTGTCCCGCAGGCCAGGGTCGGTGGCCTTGCCCGCAGCGCGGCGGGCCATCTACAAATGGATCGGCCGGCCCTGGGGATCGGCGATGTCGCCGTTGGCGTGCACGCCTTGGCGTCTGCCTGCCCCAGAACCGCGCAGCAGCACGGTCCATGCGAGCCAACTTGTCACCCGTGCCCGGGTTGGGCAGGTGATGGGTGCATCGCGCCAGCCCCCTGTCAGGCCCAGTTCTCGCAGCACGGTCTTCATGGCCGCCAGCGCGTTGTGGCGCACCGGTCCGCGCGCGATCAGCAGGTGCAAGCCGCCGGCTTCCACTGACAGCCACGGCGGCCATGACTGCACTGCGGGGATCGGGTGTCAGTCCACCGAACCCACGGCCTGTCCGTCCACAAACAGCGGGATACGTGCATCCGGCGCGCCGTCACTGCCGGGCAGGGCCCCGGCACAACAGCCCCTAGGCCGGTCCGCTGAAGATCCGGGGCCAGACAGTCAGGGGTTCAGGCGGCCTGCTTCTCACGCCATTGCTGCATCAGCGTCTGCCACTTGGGCCGCGCCTTGGCCAGGTGGCGGTCTTTGACGTGGCCGAAACCGCGGATGTCTTCGGGGATGCGCGCAATCTCCACGGCCAGCGCGTGGTTGCCGGCGCTCAGCGTTTTCAACAGTTCGTCGATGCAGTTTTCATACTCGCCGATCAAGGCGCGTTCAGCGCGGCGTTCTTCGCTGCGACCAAACGGGTCCAGCGCCGAACCGCGCAGGCCCTTCATCTTGGCCAGCACGCCAAACGCGCTGCGCATCCAGGGGCCAAAGGGCTGCTTGATCAGTTCGCCGCGGTTGTTTTTCTTGGCCGTGAGGGGCGGCGCCAGGTGGTGAACCAGCTTGTAGTCGCCTTCAAACAGGTTCGCAATGCGCTGCGTGAAAGCCGGGTCGGTGTGCAGACGGGCCACCTCATACTCGTCCTTGTAGGCCATCAGCTTGAACAGGTACCTGGCCACCGCCTCGGACAGCGCCGTGCTGCTGCCCAGTTGCTTCTCTGCGGCCTGCACCTTGTCCACAAAGGCCTTGTAGCGCGCTGCATAGGCCGCGTCCTGGTAACCCGTGAGGAAGTTCACACGGGTGCCGACCGCTTCTGCCAGGCTCGGCTTTTTCACGAACTGGATGACCTGCTGCGCCTTGAACAAGGCCTGCACGCTGGCCAGGTCGTGGGCGCAGCGCCGGCCCCATTCAAAGGCTGCCTTGTTGTTGTCCACCTGCACGCCGTTGAGTTCAATGGCCCGCATCAGTGCCGGGTAGCTCAGGGGCACACGGCCCTTTTGCCAGGCGTAGCCCAGCAACAGCGGGTTGCTGTAGATGCTGTCTCCCAGCATCTGCACGGCCACCTGTTCGGCGTCAAAAGCGCCCACCAGGCCTTCGCCTACGCTGCCCTGGATGGCGGTTTCACAAGAGCCGCCCGGGAACTGCCACTCAGTGTTGGTCACAAAAGCGGCCGTGGGTGTGCCGTGGGTGTTCAGCGCCACAAAGGTGCGGCCTTCCTGCATCACCGACAGGGTGTACTTGCTGGCGCCCACGATGCTGTCGCAGGCCACCACCAGGTCGGCCTGTGCCGTGTCCACCTTGGTGGTGAAGATATGCTGCGGGCTGTCGGCAATCTGCACATGGCTCCAGGTGGCGCCGCCTTTTTGCGCCAGGCCGCCAGAATCCTGTGTGACGACACCCTTGCCTTCCAGGTGTGCGGCCATGCCCAGCAACTGGCCGATGGTGATGACGCCCGTGCCACCCACACCGCCGACCACGATGCCCCAGGCACGACCGTTGCCCGACAGCGACTGCTCGGGTTCCGGTAGCGCAGCCAGGCCTGCAAAGTCGGTTCGGGCCGCCGGCTTGGCGGGCTTCTTGAACTGACCCCCTTCCACCGTGACAAAACTGGGGCAGAAGCCCTTCACGCAGCTGTAGTCCTTGTTGCAGGTGTTCTGGTTGATGCGCCGCTTGCGCCCGAATTCGGTTTCCACCGGCTCCACGCTCAGGCAGTTGCTTTGCACACTGCAATCGCCACAACCCTCACACACCAGTTCATTGATGATCACGCGCTTTTCAGGGTCGACCATCTTGCCGCGCTTGCGCCGGCGGCGCTTTTCAGTGGCACAGGTCTGGTCATAGATGATGACCGTGGTGCCCTTGATCTCGCGGAATTCGCGCTGGATACGGTCGAGTTCGTCGCGGTGTTCCACCGTGACACCGGCCTCCAGCGCCGCGCCCTGGTACTTCTCGGGCTGGTCGGTGACGATGATGAGCTTTTTCACGCCTTCACTGACCAGACTCTTCTGGATCTGCAGCACGCTGTGGCCTTCGGCGCGCTCGCCCACCTGCTGCCCGCCGGTCATCGCCACGGCGTCGTTGTAGAGCACCTTGTAGGTGATGTTCACACCCGCTGCGATGGCCTGGCGGATGGCCAGCAGGCCGCTGTGGAAGTAGGTGCCGTCGCCCAGATTGGCAAACACGTGCGCATCGGTGGTGAACGGCGCCTGCCCGACCCAGGCCGCGCCTTCGCCGCCCATCTGGCTGAAAGTGCTGGTGCTGCGGTCCATCCACACGGCCATGTAATGGCAGCCGATGCCGGCCATGGCGCGGCTGCCTTCGGGCACACGTGTGCTGGTGTTGTGCGGGCAGCCGCTGCAGAACCAGGGCATGCGCTCGCCCGTGTCCACCGTCAATGCCGTCAGCTGGGCTTCGCGGGCGGCCACGACGGCCAGGCGCTGGTCCATGCGCGACGCGATGTCGCTGCTCACGCCCAGTTTTTTCAGCCGCTTGGCAATGGCCTTGGCAATGATGGCGGGTGTCAGGTCGGCCTTGGCGCGCAGCAGCCAGTTCTGGCTGGGATTGGGCATGCTCCATTCGCCGCCCGTCTGGTCACCTTCGGGCTCGTCGAACTTGCCCAGTACGTTGGGCCGCACATCGTTGCGCCAGTTGTAAAGCTCTTCCTTGATCTGGTATTCGATGACCTGGCGCTTTTCTTCCACCACCAGGATTTCCTGCAGCCCCTTGGCGAAGTCGCGGGTGATGGTGGCGTCCAGCGGCCACACCACATTGACCTTGTGCAGGCGCACACCGATGGCGCGGCAGGTGTCGTCGTCCAGGCCCAGGTCGGACAGCGCCTGGCGCGTGTCGTTGTAGGCCTTGCCGCTGGCGATGATCCCCAAGCGGTCATTGGGGCCGCTGATGACGGTGTGGTTGAGCTTGTTGGCGCGCACATAGGCCAGTGCGGCATACCACTTGTAGTCCATCAGCCGCGCCTCTTGCTCCAGCGGGCTGTCGGGCCAGCGGATGTGCAGCCCGCCATCGGGCATGACGAAGTCTTCCGGCATCACGATCTTCACGCGGTCGGGGTCCACCACCACCGACGACGACGACTCCACCACTTCCTGGATGGTTTTCATGCCGCTCCACAGGCCCGAAAAGCGGCTCATGGCAATGGCGTGCAGGCCCATGTCCAGGATGCCCTGCACATCGGACGGAAAAAACACCGGCAAGCCGCAGGCCTTGAAGATGTGGTCGCTCTGGTGGGCTGCCGTGCTGCTCTTGGCCACGTGGTCGTCGCCGGCAATGGCCACCACGCCGCCGTGCGGGCTGGTGCCGGCCATGTTGGCGTGTTTGAACACGTCGGAGCAGCGGTCCACACCCGGGCCCTTGCCGTACCAGATGCCGAACACGCCGTCGTACTTTTTGCTTTTCGGGTACAGCTCGAGTTGCTGCGTGCCCCACAGCGCGGTCGCGGCCAGCTCTTCGTTCACGCCCGGTTGAAACACCACATGGCTTTCGGCCAGGTGCTTGCGTGCAGCCATCAGCGACTGGTCATACCCCCCCAGCGGGCTGCCCCGGTAGCCACTGATGAAGCCGCCGGTGTTCAACCCCGCGGCCACGTCGCGCGCGCGCTGCAGCATGGGCAGACGCACCAGCGCCTGCACACCACTCATGAAGGCCCGGCCACGCGCCAGCGTGTATTTGTCGTCCAGCGACGCGGATTCCAGGGCCTGACGGACGGACTCGGGCAACGGGGCATTCATCGGCAACCTCGTGTTCAGTGCTTTGGGGTCAGACCAGTTTAGGGTGTTGTGCCAGGTAAGTCATTTCTTTCACTGGCCTGAGAAGGGTTCCTTGCGCAAGAATCGTTCGTGATTTGAAGCCAAACAAGAGGATTCATGCTGAATGACCAGAAGCCAGGGAAAACCTTGAAGCGTTCGGCCGCTTTGGCGCCCTCGGGCGCGGCGCGTTCTGCAGCCCGAACTGACAGTCCGCAGGCGGCAGGGCCCTTGCTGGACCGATTTGACATTGCCATCCTGCAGGCGCTGCAGGCTGATGCCCGTCTGTCCAACGCCGAACTGGCCGGGCACATCGGTTTGTCGGCCGCGCCCACCTGGCGCCGGGTCCGCGCCCTGGAAACACAGGGCTACATCACGGGCTACCGCGCCGAGATCGACCGCCGTCGCATCGGGCTGGGGGTACTGGCTTTTGTCCGGCTGGACGCCGACCGCATCAACGCCGACGCCACCCGCGCGCTGGAAGACCAGATCCGCAGCCTGCCCGAGGTCGTGGCCTGCCACTACATCAGCGGCACAGGCACCTTTGAGTTGCAGGTGGTGGCCACCGATCTGGACGCCTATTCACGCTGGACCATGGACACGCTGTTCAAGCTGCCCAACGTCAAGGACATGCAGACCAGCTTTTCGTTGGGCGAGGTCAAGGCCGGCGGCATGTTGCCCTTGAGTCATCTGACACCCCGGGCATCGGGTTGACCCGGAACTTGAGGTACCCTCGCGCCCCAGCCCATCCAGACCTGATGATCGCCGCCCAAGCCTTGCGCCACCCGCACCGCACTTGATGCAAGCCCTGATCGATCTGCTGATCACGCGCGACCGCGCCCAGCGCATTCGCCTGAGTCAGACCTTGCTCGCCCTGCTGGTGATGGTGATCAGCGTGGCGGTGATGCAGTTTTATGTCAGTTCAGGCCTGGTGCACGGCTTGTATGGCCGCCTCTGGGCCTTGGTCACGGCCCTGGGTTGCCTGTCTTTTTACGTCGCCATTCGCTTGGGCTGGACCCGCCGGCTGAACGACCCGGCACTGACCGCCGTGCAAACGGTGTTTGCCGTGACCAGCAGCGCCGTGGCCTATGCACTGGGCGGGCCGGCGCGAGGCGGTGTGTTTCCGGCGCTGATGCTGATCATGATGTTCGGCCTGTTTTCGCTGAACCCGCGCACCATGCGCGTCATCGTCGTCTATGCCGTGGTGGTGCACGCTGCGGCCATGGTGCTCATGGTCAACCTGCGCCCTTTTGAATACCGGATCGCTGTGGAAATCGGCCATTTTGTGATGATGGCTTCCATGCTGGCCATGGTGTCGCTGTTGTCGGTGCGTATCGGAGTCCTGCGTCAGCGCTGGAGCCAGCAACGCACTGAATTGGCGCAGGCGCTGCTGCGCGTGCGCGAGGGCAGCACACGCGACGAACTGACCGGCCTGATCAACAAGCGCCACATGCAGGAACTGATGGAGCAGGAGCACCAGCGCTGCATTCGGTCCGGGCAGACCTTCTGTCTTGCGGTGCTGGACATCGACAACTTCAAACCCATCAACGAGGTGCACGGCTACGACGTGGGCGACGCCGTGCTGCGAACGGTGGCCGATGAAGCCTTGCGCCAGGTGCGCGCATCCGATGTGCTCAGCCGCTGGGGTGAGGATGGCTTTGTGCTCATGCTGGCCGACACCCGCGTTGTACTGGCCCGAGGTGGGCTGGAGCGACTGCATGAAAAAGTGGGATCCTTGCGCATTCTGCACGGGCCGCAGGCGCTGGGTGTGACCTTGTCCACCGGGCTTGCCGAACACCACGCCGGCGAAAACGTCGTGCAGACCCTGGCGCGCGCCGAACGTGCGCTGGCCGAAGCGCGCAGCCAGGGCCGTGGACACGTGGCGGTTTCAACGTGACGGCCTGCGATGGCGGCCGTCAGCAGCGCATCGGATATCCGGGGTCCAGGCGCGCAATTGGCGGCCCGGCGCGCTGCGGCGGCCTCTATTGGAAAAGGGAACTCGCACCATGTGGCTCTTGATCGCAGAAGCCTTCATCGCGTTGGGCATGCTGGTCTTCATTGTCTGGTGGACCATGTCCAGCCGACGCAAGCCCGCGGCGCAGGTCGACGCCGAACCCGCAGCGGCCAAAACAGCCGTCGCAGCCGAGCCGTCGTCGCCACCTGCGGCCAAGATCGATTCGACACAAGCCGATCGGAACGCCTAGGGCCTGGACGCTGCGCCTCAGTGCAGCGCGCCGGGGTAGAGCAGCTGGAATTCCTGCACCGTGGCCTCAAAGGCCTGGGCGTCTTCAGTCATGCAATAGAACGTGCCCTGCATCTGGCCGTGCGGTGTGTCGATACGGGTCCAGCTGGTGTATTCAAACTGTTCGCCGGGCTTCAGGACGGGCTGGTGCCCCACCACGGCAAGGCCGCGAACGTCCTCGATGCGGCCATCGGCATTGGCGACTTGCCAGTGCCGAGCCACCAGTTGCGCAGTCACGTCGCCCGAATTGCGGATGTTCACGGTATAGGCAAACGCAAACGGCCCTTCAGGCGGCTGCGATTGCTCGGGCAGGTACTGAACACGCACTTCGCAAGTGAACTCGGGTCTGGCCATGGGGCCATTCTAGGGACGACGCCTAAAATTGCCCGCCATGACAACCTATCGCATTGCTCCCAGCCTGCTTTCAGCCGACTTTGCGCGTCTGGGTGAAGAGGTCCGCGCCGTTGAAAGTGCGGGCGCCGACTGGCTGCACTTCGACGTCATGGACAACCACTACGTGCCCAATCTGACCTTTGGGCCCATGGTGTGCCAGGCCTTGCGCAAACACTGCACCGTGCCCATTGACGTGCACTTGATGGTGCAACCTGTAGACGCGCTGGCGCAGGCCTTTGCCCGGGCGGGCGCGCAGCTCATCAGCTTCCACCCCGACGCCAGCACGCATGTCGACCGCAGCTTGCAACTCATCAAGGCCGAAGGCTGTCAGGCGGGCCTGGTTTTCAATCCGGCTGAGCCTCTGGATGTGCTGGAATGGGTCATCGACAAGGTCGACCTGATCTTGATCATGAGCGTCAACCCCGGCTTTGGAGGGCAGAGTTTCATTGACAGCGCGTTGAGAAAAATCGAAGCAGCCCGCCGCATCATCGACCGCGAAAAGCAGCGTTCAGGACGCGATATTCGCCTGGAAGTGGACGGTGGCATCAAAATTGACAACATCCGCCGCGTGGCCCAGGCCGGCGCCGATACCTTTGTCGCCGGCAGCGCCATCTTTGGTCAGTCAGACTACAAGCGGGTCATTGACGGCATGAGGGACGAGCTGGAACGGGCCTGAGCACAGGCGGCGTTGTTACGAGAACAAACGTCGATGAGACGGCATGTTCCAAATTCCCGTCCTATCATCGGCGTTTGGGTCAAAAGCGGACGACACGCTGGCCAGGAAATTTCACAGGGGAGTGTTTGAACGGTAGTAAAGGTTCGGCATGAAGACCCGTACAGTGACCATTTTCAGTGGCCAGGTTTTTGAAGTTCCCCAAGGCATCCAACGCATCGATCACCGCGCAACCCACGGTTGGCAATTGCGCTATGCCGGCACCCGCTTGTATTCCGACCATTCGTCCGATGGCAGCGGCGCCGCTGCGTCATTGGCTGCGGCCACCAAGGAGTTGTTCAAGCGCATTGCCTCGACGCCAGCACCCACGGTGCTGCAACGGGCACCCAGTGCCAACAAGTCGAACAACCTGCCCGCCGGCATATCGGGTCCGGTGGTGCGCTTGCGCCAAGGTGGCAAGACGCGTGACTGCAGTCTGGCCGTGTTGATTCCCCGCTTTGGCGACAAGCCCCTGCGGCGAAACGTGTATATCGGAACTGAAAACACCTATACGGTCGAGCGGTTTGAAGCGGCCTTGGCGCGCGCCATTGAAATGCGGGCCAAGGCTGAAGAAAGTTATCGGCTGGCGGCCACAAGGGCCAAGCGGGCGGAGGCGCGCGCCTACAAGGCCAAGGTCAAGGCTGAATCTGAGGCCTGACGGTGGGTGGTTGAGGGCCGGCTGAGGTCCAGTCTGGCCGCTGCGCGACACTTGCAGCATGGACCAAAACATCCGCAGGCCCAAAAGGCCCATCGACGCCCACACGCTGTGGCAACTCAGCCGCATTGGCAACCTGAGCCTGGCGCCCCACGGACGCCAGGCTGTTTGCAGCGTCACCACCGCTGACCTGGCCAAAAACCAGACTCGCACCCAGCTGTGGCTGTTGGACACCGGCACGGCGCAGCCGCGGCCGCTGACACACTGTGGTGACAGGGATGCGCAGGCCGCGTGGTCGCCCAAAGGCGATGTGCTGGCCTTCGTGGCCAAGCGCGATCAGCAGGGCAGCAAGGACGCCACCCCGCAGTTGTACCTGATGCCAGCCGACGGGGGCGAAGCGCGACGCACCGCCGCTTTCGGCCCGGGTGTCGAGTCCTTCAAATGGATGCCCGATGGTCGGCGCATCGTGTTTGCAGCCTGGGTCTGGCCCGAACTGGGCACCGCGGCGCAGCAAAACCAGCAACACAGGCGCTGGCTTGAACGCAAAGAAAGCGGTGTGGCCACCAACGAAGGTTTTTACCGCTACTGGGACCACTTCATGCCTATGGGGCGTGCGCTGCACCTGCTGCTGCTGGACGTGGCCAGCGGCCGCATCATCGACCTGTTTGCGGGCACCGAACTGTCATTGCCAAACGACGACAGCAGCAACACCGGCTATGACGTCAGCCCCGATGGCCAGCATCTGGCGTTTTGCCACGACCCGGCCCCCGCCGCCAGCCTGAGCAACCCGCTGGCGCTGTCGGAGATGAACGTCAAGACGCGGCGCGTCCGCCCGCTGCTGCATGAAGAAGGCTGGGACTTCGGCGCGCCCCGTTACAGTCCGGACGGGCATCAACTGGCGGCAACCGGCGCCCACGTGGGCCGTGTGCACACCGCGTTGTCGCAACTGGTGCTGGTGGACCGGGGCGGCGCCGGCAAGAACAAACATCGGCAGGTGCTGGGCGCCGATTGGGACCACGCCGTCAACGCACCGCTGCGTTGGTCTCCGGACGGTCGTGCACTGTATTTCACGGCCGAAGAGCGTGGTCGCTGCCACCTGTGGCGGCGCGACATGGCCAGCGGCCAGATCAGCGTGGCGCACGCTGGCGGCTGGGTGCAAGGCTTTGATGTCGCGGCCGGTGTGCAGGTGGTGCTGGCCGACTCGGCGATGCATCCGGCACGCGTGCTGGCGCTGCGCGACGGGCAGCGACAGCAGCGGCTGGAGTCGTTCAACGACGATGTGATGGATGGCGTGGCGCTGGGCACCGTGCAAGAAGTGCAGTTGCGTGGCGCGCGCGACAAGGCCTCGGGCAGTGCCGTGCAGATGTGGTTGACCTTTCCGCCAGGGTTCAAGCCCAACCGCCAACACCCCATCACCCACGTCATTCACGGAGGCCCGTTTTCGGCGGCGGGCGACACCTTCAGCTACCGCTGGAACGCCCATGTTTTCGCCGCCGCCGGTCACGTGGTGGCACAGGTCAACTTCCACGGCAGCAGCGGTTTTGGCCACGCCTTCAGACACAGCCTGATCGGGCGTCAGGGCGCCTTGGAGCTGCAGGACATCGAGGCCGGCACCGACTGGCTCGTGCAACAACCGTGGGCCGACAAGAGCCGGGTTTTTGCCACCGGCGGCAGCTACGGTGGCTTTCTCGTGGCCTGGATGAATGGCCATGTGCCCGCCTGGCCGCAGGGGCGGTACCGGCCTTACATCTGCCACGCGGGGGTGTTCGACCGTATCGCGACCTTCAGCGCCGATTCCTACCCCGCGCGTCCCAAGGACTTGGCCGCCAATTACTGGCAGGACATGCCGCGTGTGCTGGCACAAAGCCCGCATGCGTCGGCCGCCAGGATGGACACACCCACCCTGATCATCCACGGTGCGCGTGACTACCGTGTGCCCGACTGCAACGGCCTGGCGTACTACAACACGCTCAAAGCGCGGGGCGTGGAGGCACGTCTGCTGTGGTTTGCCGATGAAAACCACTGGGTCCTGAAGCCGCAGAATTCGCTGCAGTGGTACCGTGAATTCGCGGCTTGGTTGGCACGTTTTGACAAGCCCAAACGGGCGAGTGCAGCGCCGCGCCGGGCTGCCGCAAAATAGATAGCTGGCCCTTACCACCGTCAGCCCATCATCCACAACTGGACCCTTCAGCACCATGCCCTTACCCATCAGAACCTGGCAAGCCGCCATCGTTGACCTGGACGGCACCATGGTGGACACCGTGGGCGACTTTGAAGTGGCGCTGGGCCGCGCCTGGGCTGACCTGGGATTGGCCGCCGTGGACCGCGCGTTCATCACCCGCACCGTGGGCAAGGGTTCGGAGCACCTGATCACGCAGGCGCTGGTCGCAGTTCATGCGCCGGCGACCCTGTTCGACCAGGCCTATGCGCGCTACCAGCACCACTACCTGGCCATCAACGGGCAACACTCTGCCGTGTATGCCGGTGTGCAAGAGGGCTTGCAGGCCTTGCGCGACGCGGGCCTGCACCTGGCCTGCCTGACCAACAAGCCCACGGGCTTTGCGTTGCCGCTGTTGCAGGCCAAGGGCCTGAGCGGCTTTTTTGAGCACGCTTTTGGCGGTGACGCCTTCGCCCGCAAAAAGCCGGACCCCTTGCCCCTGCAACAAACCTGCAAGGCGCTGGGCAGCGACCCGGCCCGCACGTTGATGGTGGGCGACAGCAGCAACGACGCGGCTGCTGCCCGGGCCGCAGGCTGCCCGGTGGTGCTGGTCAGCTACGGCTACAACCATGGCGAGCCGGTGCAAAGTGCGAACCCGGACGTTGTGATCGAGCGTCTGGACGAACTGCCCGCCCTGATGGGCCTGCAGTCCAATTTCGCGCCGCGCTGATAGACTCCCGCCGTGAATACCGACTGCCAACAATCGAATCATGCCGCCCGCCGGCCCGGCCATCGCGCCGCGGGAGCCTGGCCCTGGCGCCGTTCGCAGCACTGACACCGGCTGCATTGCGCAGCCGCCAGCCTGCCGGGCGTGCCCCGAGCAACCCCATCGATTGAGCCGCGGCGACCCGCAATTGCCGTCACGCGGTGCCTGTGAAAAGGTGTGAGTCGTGATCACCGAACTTGAATTCCAGAGTCTGGCCAGCCAGGGTTACAACCGCATCCCGCTGATTGCCGAGGCCTTCGCCGACCTCGAAACACCGCTGTCGCTGTACCTGAAACTGGCTGGCGGCGCCAAGCACAGCTTTTTGCTGGAAAGCGTGGTGGGGGGTGAACGCTTCGGGCGTTATTCCTTCATCGGCCTGCCGGCCCAGACGCTGCTGCGATCGCGTGCTTTCAAGACCGAGGTCGTCACCAACGGCCAGGTGGTGGAAACGCACGACGGCAATCCGCTGGATTTCATCGAGGCCTACCAGCAGCGTTTCAAGGTGGCGCTGCGTCCGGGCCTGCCCCGATTCTGTGGCGGTCTGGCCGGTTACTTTGGCTACGACGCCGTGCGCTACATCGAGCCCAAACTGGCGCACACCTGGAAAAGTGGCGGGATTGACACCCCCGACATCCAGTTGCTGCAGTGCGAAGAGCTGGCCGTGATCGACAACCTGTCGGGTCGGCTGTACCTGATGGTCTACGCCAACCCGGCCTTGCCCGAAGCCTATTTCAAGGGCAAGAAGCGATTGTCGGAGCTGGCCGACAAACTGCGCTACAGCGTCACCGCGCCGCCCGTCAAACGCGGCCCTTCTTACGCGGTGGAGCGCGAGTTCGACAAGGCCGCCTACCTGGCCGCGGTCGACAAGAGCAAGGCATACATCGCGGCCGGCGACATGATGCAGGTGCAGATCGGCCAACGTTTGCGCAAGCGTTACACCGAAAGCCCGCTGACCCTGTACCGCGCGCTGCGATCGCTGAACCCGTCGCCCTACATGTACTTCTACGACATGGGCGACTTCCAGATCGTGGGCGCCAGCCCCGAAATCCTGGTGCGCCAGGAACACACGCCTGAAGGCGCCAAGGTGACGATCCGCCCGCTGGCCGGCACACGCCCGCGCGGCGCCACGCCCGAGCTGGACAAGGCACTGGAGCAGGAGCTCAGCAGCGACCCCAAGGAGCGTGCCGAGCACCTGATGCTGATCGACCTGGCGCGCAACGACATCGGCCGCATTGCCCAGACTGGCAGCGTCAAGGTCACCGATGCTTTTGCCATCGAGCGCTATTCGCATGTGATGCACATCGTCAGCAACGTTGAAGGCCTGCTCAAACCCGGCATGAGCAACCTGGACGTGTTGCGCGCCACCTTCCCGGCGGGCACGCTGACCGGCGCGCCCAAGATCCGCGCCATGGAGATCATCGACGAGCTGGAACCCGTCAAACGCGGCATCTACGGTGGCGCCTGCGGCTACCTCAGCTTTGCCGGTGACATGGATGTGGCCATTGCCATCCGCACCGGCATCGTCAAGGACAACACCTTGTACGTGCAGGCCGCCGCCGGTGTGGTGGCCGACTCGGTGCCTGAAATGGAATGGCGCGAAACCGAGCACAAGGCTCGCGCGCTGATCCGCGCTGCAGAGCTGGTGGAAGAGGGGTTCTGAACATGTTGCTGATGATCGACAACTACGACAGCTTCACCTTCAACCTGGTGCAGTACTTTGGCGAGCTGGGCCAGGACGTGCGGGTGTTCCGCAACGACCAGATCACGATTCAGGAGATGGCTGCGCTGAAGCCCGACCACATCGTGCTGTCGCCGGGACCCTGTTCGCCGGCCGAAGCCGGTGTGTGTGTCGAAGCCATTCAGCACTTCATGGGCAAGTTGCCGGTGTTGGGGGTGTGCCTCGGCCACCAGGCCATTGGCGCTGCGCTGGGAGGCAAGGTGGTGCGGGCCCAGGTGCAGATGCACGGCAAGGCCAGCACCATCAGCCACGACGGGCGGGGGGTGTACGAAGGCCTGCCGCAGGATTTTTCCGTGGTGCGTTACCACTCGCTGGCCATCGAGCGGGCCAGCCTGCCGGCGGCGCTGGACATCACGTCCAGCACCGCCGACGGTGAAATCATGGGTGTCCGCCATCGCGAACTGGCCGGCACGGCCACGCCACTGGAGGGTGTGCAATACCACCCCGAGTCCATCTTGAGTGAACATGGCCACGCGCTGTTGCAAAACTTCCTGCGCATGGGCGCAAGGCAGCCTGCGCCGGCTTGACCGCGCGCGACGTGGGCGATCAGCCGGGCAACGGCCCGCGCACGCCCCCACCAAACACGTCGATGACCGCCTGCACGTCGGCGTCGCCGATCTGGTGTTCCTTTCGCGTGGCGGGGTCCACACACCGGTCCCGCAGGACCGCGGGCGACACGCTGCCCAGGCCGCGGTAGGCCTGTACCTGCGGCGGCGCGCCCGCGGCCGCCAGCGTCAACTGCTGGGCCAGCGCCTGGCAGGCCGCAGGGTGATCGGCCTGGTGTACCTGCCCGGTGTCGGCCGCCACCAGTTCGAACATCGGCGCCCGCACTTGCCAGAGCTGCCCGGCCTGCAACAGTGCAGGCAGCCAGCGGCGCACGTACAGCACCATCAGCGCGCCGATGTGGATGCCGTCGGCATCCGGGTCGAACAGCAGCACCAGGCGTTCAAAACGTGCGGTGTGGTTGTCGGGTGTTTCCGCGACGCCGTCCATCTCAGGCGGGGCAAACAGATCGGGCGTGGTGTGGGCCTTGCCTGCGCCCGCAGGCTGGTCCTTTGCGCCCGCCCCACCGGCAATCGGCGAAGCCATCCCCAGCGCCTTGGCCAGCAGTTGGAATTGCCCATGCCGGGCCACCCGCGCTGGCGTTGCCCCCCAGGCGTTCAAGGGCTTGCCCTGCAAGGCCAGCACCGCCTGGGTCTGTGGGTTGCGCACGGCCATGACCGAATCGAGGGCGGAGTCGCCCTCCACCAGGATCAGTTCCGCGCCACTGCCGGCGCCGTGGGTGCGGCAGTCGACCCATTTGGCGTTGCCAGGGCGAAAGGGGCTGCTCATCGACACATTGTGCGGTGTCCTGGCACTGAGCCTTACAAGGCTGCAGTCGAGCTCGCTACACTCCCGGCACCATGATCGACCTGCGCAGCGACACCGTTACCCAGCCCACCGACGGCATGCGTGCCGCAATGGCTTCAGCCCCTGTGGGTGACGACGTCTTTGGTGACGACCCCACCGTCAACGCCCTGCAGGCGCGCATCGCCGCGCAGTTGGGCAAGGAAGCCGCGCTCTTTGTGCCCACCGGCACCCAGAGCAACCTGTGCGGCCTGATGGCCCATTGTCAGCGGGGCGAGGAATACATCGTGGGCCAGATGGCACACACCTACCGCTGGGAAG
Organism: Betaproteobacteria bacterium; assembly: GCA_024641925.1. Taxonomy (GTDB): domain Bacteria; phylum Pseudomonadota; class Gammaproteobacteria; order Burkholderiales; family Burkholderiaceae_C; genus Rubrivivax. The sequence continues at coordinate 4,641 of JAHECB010000001.1, read as the reverse complement.
GTGGTGGTGCTGCGGTGCTGGGCAGCATCCAGCCGCAGCCCTTGGTGCAGGCCGCCGATGGCACCCTGTCGCTGGCGGATATCGAAGCGGCCATCAAGCCCGACGATGCGCACTTTCCCATCACACGCTTGCTGGCACTGGAAAATACCTGGGGCGGGCAGGTGCTGCCCATGACTTACATCGAGGCGGCCTGCAAGCTGGCACGCAGTCGGGGCTTGAACACCCATCTGGATGGCGCGCGCCTGTTCAATGCCGCGGTGGCATCGGGTGGGCCCGTGAACGCGGCGCTGCTGGACATCTGCCAGCACTTCGACAGTGTGTCAGTCTGTTTCAGCAAGGGCCTGGGTGCGCCCGTGGGCTCGGCGCTGGTGGGCTCCAAGGCCTTGATCGCGCGCGCACACCGCATCCGCAAGATGTTGGGCGGCGGCATGCGCCAGGCCGGTGTGCTGGCCGCAGCGGCCACCTACGCGCTGGACCACCAGGTGGAACGGCTGGCACAAGACCACGCCCATGCACGTTTGCTGGCCGAAGGTTTGGCCGGTCTGCCTGGTGTGCGCGTGGTACCGCCGCAGACCAACATCCTGTTTGTGGACCTGGCGCCTGAAAAGGCGCCCGGCGTCGTGCAGCGTCTGGCCGCGGCCGGCGTAGCTTGCACGGGTTTGTACAAGCTGCGTCTGGTGACCCACCTTGATGTGTCCACAGCCGATATTCACCGCGCCATTGGCGTGTTGCGCCAGCACCTTTGACCAACGACCCCTGGCGCCAGACCCCGGAGTACCCCACCGTGCCCATCACCAACACCGAAGCGCTGACCCGCGTCATCGACCACCGCGAGATCTTCCACGACGAGATGCTGGCGCTGATGCGCCGCATCATGAGCGGTGAGATGTCGCCCGTGATGATCGCCGCGCTGGCCATGGGCTTGCGGGTCAAGAAGGAAACTGTGGGCGAAATCGCCGCAGCAGCGCAGGTGATGCGCGAATTCGCCACGCCGGTGGTGGTGAACGACCGCACGCACCTGGTGGACATCGTGGGCACCGGGGGCGACAACTCGCACACCTTCAACATCAGCACCGCAGCCGTGTTTGTGGCCGCCGCCGCTGGTGCGCGTGTGGCCAAGCATGCCGGGCGCAGTGTGTCGTCCACATCAGGCTCGGCCGATGTCATGGAAGCGCTGGGCGCCCACATCATGCTCAAACCTGATCAAGTTGCGACCTGCCTGGAACAAACCGGCATTGCCTACATGTTTGCGCCCAACCACCACGCGGCCATGAAACACGCCGCGCCGGTGCGCAAGGAGCTCGGCGTGCGCACCATCTTCAACATCCTGGGACCGCTGACCAATCCGGCCAACGCGCCCAATCAGCTGCTGGGCGTGTTCCACCCCGACCTGGTGGGCATCCTGGTGCGCGTGCTGCAGCGACTGGGCAGCGAGCACGTGATGGTGGTCTACGGCATGAACGGCATGGACGAGATTTCGCTGTCGGGTGAAACCGCGGTCGGCGAACTGAAAGACGGCGAGGTGCGCGAGTACGTGGTGCACCCCAGCGACTTCGGCATGCCGGTGTACGACTCGCGTGTGCTGAGGGTGGCGAACAAGGAAGAGTCGGTGGCCTGCATCGAGCGGGCGCTGGGCAACGAAGACGGGCCGGTGCGTGATGTGGTGCTGCTCAACGCCGGTGCGGCGTTGTACTGCGCGGGTGTTGCGGCCACCGTCACCGACGGCGTGCGGCGTGCACGAGAGGCCGTGGCCAGCGGTGCGGCCAAGGCCAAGCTGGCGCAATTTGTCAAAGCCACCCAGGCATTGGCCGCAGCCTGAGCGCGTGAGCCGGTATGAGCTTGGGTCAGCTTGTTTTGAAAGCCAGCCGCGAGCCGGTGCTTTTTTTGCCCCGTGTTGAGCCGCACGAGGCTGGGCGTGTGCTGGCCTTGCTGTGTTTCGCGGTCGGCGCATGGGCTGCTCAGGCCCGGTTCTCGGGCCATGATCTGGTGGCCTGGGCCGCGCTGGCGGGCATCATGCTGGGCATGCTGCTGAACTGGCGCTGGATGAAGGCCGACGCGGGCTGGCGGGTTGACTTCAACCAGCGCCGCATCGAGCCCGTGGGCGTTCGCGGCCAGGCGTTGCCCATCACGGGCGAAGGCTGGTCGATCCAGGTCGCGCCGGGCGAAAAACGAACCTGCCTGGCCATCGACTTGCGCCACGCCGACCGGGGCCGCGTGGCGCGACTGATCGATGTGCCGGCTCGCGGCAAGTCCGACAGTTTCAACCTCAACCAGTTGGCCGACCGTCTGGCCACCCGGCTGGAAGTGCCGCGCACAGGCCCCAGGCTGTGACGCGTCCGAACTTCATCAAGCGGAACCCCTGATGTCTGACATCCTGCGGCGCATCGTCGCCGTCAAACATGAAGAGCTTCAGGTGGCGCGCGCCCAGCGCAGCCTGGCGAGCCTTCGTGACGATCTGCTGCACATGCCCGCCACGCTGGCGCCGCGTGGTTTTGAGGCCTCGCTGCGCCAACGCGTTGCCCGGGGCAGGGCCGCTGTCATTGCCGAAATCAAGAAGGCCAGCCCCAGCAAAGGTGTGCTGCGTGAACACTTTGTACCGGTGGACATCGCGGCGCAGTACGAGGCCGGCGGCGCGGCCTGCCTGAGCGTTTTGACCGACGTGCAGTTTTTCCAGGGTGCTGCCGACTACCTGGTGCAAGCGCGGGCGGCCTGTGCCTTGCCGGTGCTGCGCAAGGACTTCATGGTGGACGAATACCAGGTGGTACAGGCGCGCGCCTGGGGCGCAGACTGCATCCTGTTGATCGCGGCCTGTTTGTCTGATGCGCAGATGGCGGACCTTGAAGCCTGCGCGCAGGCGCTGGGCATGGATGTGCTGGTTGAAGTGCACGATGGTGCCGAGCTGGACCGTGCGCTGAAGCTGAAGACCCGCCTGCTGGGCATCAACAACCGCAACCTGCGCACCTTTGAAGTCAGCCTGCAGACCACGCTGGACCTGCTGCCGCGTGTGCCGACAGACCGGCTGCTGGTGACCGAGTCCGGCATTTTGAGCAGCGCTGACGTCAAGCGCATGCGCGATGCCGGCGTGCACAGCTTCCTGGTCGGTGAGGCGTTCATGCGTGCCGCCGATCCGGGTGCCGCGCTGGCGACCTTGTTTGCCTGATCGTTCGGTGACCGCACGGCCTGAGAACCGGCTGGTGCAGCCGCTGGCTGAGGCGCTCAATCCCTTGCAGGGCAGCGACTGGTGGCCGCTGCTGTCGCGCTGGCGCGACAGTGCCGCGGGCCAAGCGTTGACGCAGGCCGTGGATGCGCGGGTAGCCGCTGGCGCCACCGTCTACCCTTCAGATGTCTTTCGGGCTTTACAGCTCACGCCGCGCGCGCAGGTGCGTGTACTGGTGTTGGGTCAGGATCCGTACCACGGGCCCGATCAGGCCGAAGGGCTGGCCTTTTCCGTTCCCGATGGGCAACGGTGCCCGCCCAGCTTGCGCAACGTCTTCAAGGAGTTGCAGCGTGACCTCGGTCTGCCGATGCCACCGGCAGGACGAACCAGCCTGGTGTCGTGGGCCGTTCAGGGCGTGCTGTTGCTGAACACCAGTTTGACGGTGGAGGACGGGCGCCCCGGCTCACATGCCAAAATGGGTTGGCGAGCACTTACTGACGCTATTTTTGCCGACGCGGTTGAGCAGGGTCCACCCAAGGTTTTCATGCTGTGGGGCCAGCATGCGCAAGCGCAGTTGAGTGCGGGTCGGTGGTCTGCCGAGAGCCTGAGGCGCCACCGGCTCCTGTGCAGCAACCACCCGTCGCCCCTGTCTGCCCTGCGTGGTCCAACGCCCTTTGTGGGCTGCGGGCATTTTTCGCGATGCAACGCATGGCTTGAAGGCTTGGATTTGCCGCCTATTCACTGGCAACCGGCCTGACGCGCGGTCGTGCTACACTCACGGGTTCTCCGGGAGGGGTGCCCGAGTGGCTAAAGGGGGCAGACTGTAAATCTGTTGGCTTACGCCTACGCTGGTTCGAATCCAGCCTCCTCCACCAGAGAAATTGGCAAGGCATGCGGTTGATGGTTTGGTGCTGGCGCCCGGGCGAAGGCTCAAGGCGCTGGCATGCACCGATCGGTCGCGCGCGGTGTCTGCGTCGATGCGGGAGTAGTTCAATGGCAGAACCCTAGCCTTCCAAGCTAATGACGCGGGTTCGATTCCCGTCTCCCGCTCCAGGTTTCTGTCGGCCGGGCTTCAGTCCTAGTCGGGTTTTGATTGGTGTTTCGGTAGTTGGTCAGTTGTTCTGAAGGTCGTCACCGGTTTGTTTGTGGTCTTGGTCGTGGTCTTGAGCCAGGGCATTCGCAACCAAACCCGTGCCGATGCCCATGTGGCTCAGTGGTAGAGCACTCCCTTGGTAAGGGAGAGGTCGCGGGTCCGATTCCCGCCATGGGCACCACATTTCTGTCAGGCCTTGGTGTGTTGTGTAAAGCGCCAGGGCCGTCTTCACTGTCCCTTTGATTTTGGTTTTAGCCAGGAGCTTTCAACAATGGCAAAAGGTAAATTTGAACGCACGAAGCCGCACGTGAACGTGGGCACCATCGGTCACGTGGACCATGGCAAGACGACGCTGACGGCGGCGATCACCACGATCCTGGCGGCCAAGTTT
>JAHECB010000101.1 GCA_024641925.1 Betaproteobacteria bacterium | reverse complement strand
GCGCTTGCGTGATTCGGCAACCCCGGCGCGCGACTGGCCCTTGCCACCCGGCTGAAGCACCATGCACCAGGACGCTCGTGGCAACCCCTGCGGTAGCGGCGTGGCGGCCGCGCGCGACGCCGCCGAGCAGGCGCTGTGGCGCATGATGTCCTTCTACGACACCCCGCTGGCCGACCTGGACCTGGCCATCGCGGCCGACCCCAGCTGGGCCCTGCCGCATGTCATGAAGGCCGGCTTCCTGGCCAGCCTGACCGAAGCCTCGCTGCTGCCCGAAGCCACACTGCACCTGCAAACCGCTCAGGCTTTGCTGACGGAAGCACCGCCTCGCGAACGCGCGCACTGCGCCGCGGTGCAGCATGTATTGGAAGGCCGCTGGACCAGCGCCACCCGCACCTGGGAGCAACTGCTGGTAGACCACCCACGCGACGCGCTGGCGCTGCAATGGGTGCAGTTGTGGGATTTTTACCGGGGCGACACACCCGGCCTGCGCCAGCGCCCAGCCCGGGCCCTGCCCGAGTGGGATGTGGCTGACCGTCTGTACCCCCATGTGCTGGCGTTGTGGGCTTTTGGGCTGGAAGAAAACAACCTCTATGCGCAGGCTGAAGAAGCCGGCCGGCGCGCCCTGGAGGCTGACCCGCGCGTGCCTTGGGCAGTGCACGCCGTGGCCCATGTCATGGACATGCAGGGCCGCTTTGAAGACGGATCGGTCTGGCTGCGCCAGCATCAGGCCCAGTGGGCCGAAGGCAATGGTTTTGCAGGGCACTTGTGGTGGCACAAGGCCCTGTTCCGTGTCGAGGCGCTGGACTTTGCCGGCGTGCTGCGCCTGGTGGACGCCCACTTGTGCGGCGAACACCTGCAGATCACCTTGCAGCGACTGGATGCCGCGTCACTCCTGTGGCGGCTTCATCTGCTGGGTCAGGATGTTTCGGGCCACGCGCGCGCCCTGGTCGACGCCTGGCCGCTGGATCCTGCACAGGCGGGCCACTACGCCTTCAACGACCTGCACGTGGTGCTGGCATTGCTGTGCGCCGACGACGTGGCGCACGCTGAGGCCTGGGTGGCACGCTGCGCCGAGCAGGCGCTGAAACCCGAAGACGCGGGCCGCAGCAACCACCGCATGGCCCGGCTGGCAGGGCTGCCGATGATGCGTGGCCTTTGCGCCCTGGCCCGGGGTGACGCCGACGGTGCCGTGGACCAGATGGCACCGGCGCGCGCCGATGTCCGACGGCTGGGCGGCAGCCACGCGCAGCGTGACCTCATCGACCTGACGCTGCTGGCGGCTGCGGCGCGCGGCAACCGCGGCAACCTGGGCCGTGCGCTGCTCAATGAACGCCGCCTGGGCAAACGCGAAACGCCATTGACCCTTTTCTGGACTGAACAATTGTCGGAAGTGGGCCCCGAACGCGCCTGAGGATGCAACCCCCATGAACGCCGAAGAAAAACGCCTGCACCGTTTGCAGATACTGGAAGACCACATCGGCCAGGCCTTGCAGCAGAGCCAGCAAAGTGGCGAATTGCAGACCGCGCAAAACTGGGGCAAGCCGCTGGACCTGGGCGGCGGTTATGCGCAGACGCCGCTTGAGCTGCGCATGGGCTACAAGATCCTGAAAGATGCCGGCGTGGTGCCACCCGAGGTGGAACTGATGCGCCAGATCGAAGACCAGCGTCAGGCCGTCGACGCCGCCACCGACCCAACCCAGGCTCAGGCGTTGCGTGAACGCCTGGTGCAGATGCAGCAGCATTTGGCGTTGCGGCTGGAAAAGCTGCGCATCACGGGCAGCCTGTAGGCGCGCCCGGGAGACATCGATTCAGACCCAGGGCGCCGACAGCTGCTCGGTGGCCAGGGCGCGTTGCACGGCAGGCCGCTCCAGCACGCGCTGCAGGTAGGGGCCGATGCGGGCATGTTCACGCGCCGGCGGATGCTGGTCAAAACCACGTGTCCAGCGGCACAGCATCAAGGCGTACGGATCCAGCAGGCTGTAACGGTCGCCCATCATCCAGGAGCCGCCGTGGCGCGCCAGATGTGCATCCAGTTGCAGCAGACAGGCGTGGACCTTGGCCTGCGCATGGGCCTTGACCTGCCGAGCGCCATCGGCATTGCCCTCGTCCACCAGGCGTTCGCCGTAGAAAAAGTGCAACAGGGTGGCCTGCAAGGTATTGGTCATCCACATCAGCCACTTGTACAAGTGGGCCCGCTCGGGGGTGCCCAGTACCGGTGCCAATCGCAAACTGTCATGGGTGTCGGCCAGATGCAGGCAGATGGCCGCAGTCTCGAACAGCACCAGGTCGCCATCTTCCAGCACCGGGATCAAGCCGTTCGGGTTGAGCGCCAGATAAGCTGGCGTCTTTTGTTCCGCGTTGGCGCGGTCCACCAGCTTCAGTTGGAACGGCACCCCCAGTTCGTGCAGCAGCATATGGGGCGCCATGCTGGCGTTGCCAGGGTGGTAATGCAAGGTGATCATGGCGGCATCATGCACCTCTTTTTTGTGCCGGAGTAACCCCGTGTCCAGCTACACCACCGAACTTGAATGGCAACGCGCCGCAGACGAGATTTTTGTCGACAACCATTACAGCCGCAGACATGTGCTACGTTTTGACGGGGGTGTTCAGTTGCCGGGCTCCTCGTCGCCTTCGGTGGTGCCACTGCCCTGGTCAGACGCTGCCGCCGTTGATCCTGAAGAAATGTTTGTCGCTTCGCTGTCCAGTTGCCACATGTTGTGGTTTCTGAGTCTGGCGGCCGCGAAGGGATTTTGTGTCGACCGTTATGTCGACAAAGCCGAAGGCCGGATGGCGCGCGATGGAAACAAACGTCTGGCCATGACGGTGGTGACATTGCGTCCTCATGTCAGTTTCAGCGGCCTACACCAACCCGACGAACGGGCGTTGCGTGAATTGCACGACCGCGCACATGACGCCTGCTTCATCGCGCATTCGGTCAAGACCGACGTGCGCTGCGAACCGCAAACGGCCCAGCAGGCATGAACGGGCACGGCAGGCAAAAAACGGGACTACCCCCGAATTGATTGCAATGTTCATTCCGCTGCGAAACAGAGTTTCGCCCCTGTCAGCATGCAATCAAACAACGCTTCAATTAGCAGGGCGCAAACGCCAATTCAGCCTTGTGTTAACGTCCCGCCGCTCCAGGTTTGTTCGATCAACCGAACTTTCAATGGAATTGAAAACCTGGGCATTGGAACGTGCTCATTGTTTTTCAGCCGACCTATCAACGTTTTGGAACCCATGAAACAAAAGTCCTACGCCCAAGTTGTCAAACAGATTGAAAGTTTGCAAGCCGAAGCCGAAAAGCTGCGTCAAGCCGAAATTGACGGCGTGATCGAGCGCATCCGTGGCGCGATCAACTTCTACAAGCTCACAGCCGCCGACCTGGGGCTGTCCCCTTCGCGCGTGAGCAGCGCCAGCGCCGGCGCCAACAGCCCGTTCAAACGAAAAGGTCGCAAACCCAGCGGCCCGAAAGCGCCGGCCGTGGTGAAGTACCGCAACGACAGTGGCGGCACCTGGGGAGGCCTCGGCAAACGCCCGCAGTGGCTGCGCGACGCCCTGGCCGACGGCAAGACGCTGGCGGACTTCCTGGTCAAGTAAAGACCGCGCCGGTGCGGCGCCACCCAGTCAGGGCCCGGCTCAGCCCCGCGCCTGGCCTACGGCGCGCTCCCAGCCGCCCATCAGGTCCGTCGCGCGTTCGCGTGACATCTGTGGTTCGAAGCGACGGTCCACCTGCCACTGTGCAGACAGTTGGTCCAGGCCGCTGTAAACACCGGTGGCCAGACCTGCCAGGTAGGCCGCACCCAAGGCGGTGGTTTCGGTCACCTGGGGGCGCAGCACGGGCACACCCAGCAGGTCAGCCTGGTACTGCATCAACAGGTTGTTGACGCAGGCGCCGCCGTCCACACGCAGTTCGGCCACAGGCCCCGAGTCCTTGCACATGGCCTGCAACAGTGCCGTGCTTTGAAACGCAATGCTTTCCACTGCGGCGCGCGCGATGTGCGCCACAGTGGTGCCGCGCGTCAGGCCCAGGATCGCGCCGCGTGCATTGGCATCCCAGTAGGGTGCACCCAGGCCGGTGAAGGCGGGCACAAAGTGCACACCACCGCTGTCGAGCACACTTTCAGCCAGGGCTTGAATGTCGCCGCTGGCCTTGATGGCCTGCAAGCCATCGCGCAGCCATTGCACCACCGCGCCGCCGATGAACACGCTGCCCTCCAACGCATATTGCGGCTGTGCATCGGGCTGGGCCGCGGCGGTGGTCAGCAGGCCATGCGCCGAAGTCTCGAACCGGGACCCGCTGTGCATCAGCATGAAACAGCCGGTGCCATAGGTGTTCTTGGCCATGCCGGCCTTGAAACAGGCCTGACCGAACAGGGCCGCCTGCTGGTCTCCCGCAACGCCGGCGATGGGGATGGGCGCACCAAACAGCGCGGGATCGGTTTCGCCGTATACATGGCTGGAGGGATGCACCACAGGCAGCAGGCTGTCGGGCACATGCAGCAGTTTCAGCAGTTCGCGGTCCCAGACGTTGTGGCGGATGTCGAACAGCATCGTCCGCGAAGCATTGCTCACGTCGGTGGCGTGCACATGGCCGCCGGTCAGCTTGTACATCAGCCAGCTGTCGATGGTGCCAAACGCCAGGTCGCCTTGGGCCGCCGCAATGTGCGCGCCGCTGACATGGTCGAGCAGCCAGCGCAGTTTGGTGGCGGAGAAATAGGCGTCCACCAGCAGCCCGGTGCTGCGCTGGATGCTCTGTGCGTGGCCGTGCTCACGCAGTTGCGCACACAGCGGCTCGCCGCGGCGGTCCTGCCAGACGATGGCGTTGTGAATGGCCTTGCCGGTGTGGCGGTTCCAGACCACGGTGGTTTCGCGCTGGTTGGTGATGCCGATGGCGCTGATGCTGCGGGCCGTCAGACCGGCCTTGGCCAGCGCCTCGCGCGCGGTGGCCAGCTGGCTGGTCCAGATCTCTTCGGGGTCGTGTTCGACCCAGCCCGGCTGCGGGTAGATCTGCCGGAACTCGCGCTGCGCCATGGCCACGATGTGCCCGGCTTCATCGAACACAATGCTGCGCGAGCTGGACGTGCCCTGGTCCAGGGCCAAGAGGTATTTCATCGCTGGGTGCCCCCGACGTTGGTGATGCCGGGCAGGCGCCCGGAACGACAAAGGCGTTCATTGACGCGCATGCACGGTGCATGCCGGTCATCCGAAGCCCGCTGTAATGCATTCTGAACCGTGACTTCGCCCCGGGCATCAAGGTCTTGCCCTGATGCCCGAGCCCGCCACCTTCAACAAGCCCCCCGCCAGCGAACCCCGGCCATGCCCAGCCACCGAGTCAACCTGCTATCGGGCACGCTGTATGCCCTGGCCGCCGGCCTGATCTGGGGTGGCGTGTTCGTGGCGCCCCTGCTGCTGCCGCAGTACCCGCCAGCCTTGCTGAGTTTTGGCCGCTACCTCGCGTTTGGCGTGGTGGCGCTGCCGCTGGCCTGGCTGGACCGCAAACGCCTGTTGGGCTTCCAGCGCGCCGACTGGGTGGCGGCGCTGAAATTGGCGGCCGTGGGCAACCTGGCGTATTACCTGCTGCTGTCGGGCGCCATCCAGCACAGCGGCGCGCCCCTGCCCACCATGTTGATCGGCACGCTGCCGGTGGTGATCGCGCTGTTCGCCAACCGGCGCAACCACCAGCGTGACGGCCGCGTGCGCTGGCGGCAGATGCTGCCCGGCATGGCGCTGATCGGCGCCGGTGTGCTGCTGGTCAACCAGGCCGAACTGGCGCAGCTGCGCGCCGTCCGGCACTTCACGGCCACCGGCCTGCAAAGCTACGTCACGGGCGCGGTGCTGGCGCTGGGCGCCGTGGCCTGCTGGACTTGGTACCCCTTGCGCAATGCCGACTGGCTGCGCGACCACCCGGGCCGGTCGCCCACCACCTGGGCCACGGCACAAGGCCTGGCGACCTTGCCGCTGGCCTTGCTGGGTTATGCCGGCTGGTGGGCCTGGGCGGCGGTCAGCGGCAGCGGTTTCAGCATGCCGCTGGGGCCCGAGCCGCTGCGTTTCGGGGTCATCATGGTCGGCATGGGTCTGCTGGCCAGCTGGCTGGGCACGCTGCTGTGGAACGAGGCCAGCCAACGCCTGCCCACCACGCTGGCCGGGCCGCTGATCGTGTTCGAGACCCTCTCGGCGCTGGCCTACACCTGGGTGTTGCGCGGACACTGGCCGCCGGCCTCGGTGATGCTGGGTGTGGCGCTGCTGGTGGCCGGCGTGGCCTGGGCGATGGCGCGCAGGCCGCAGGCCGTCGTCACCGGCCTGCCCGTGGGCAAGCACCTGCCTTGATGTTCACCGCCGCCTTGCCCTCGATCGCCTGGCCGGTGTTTTTGCAGGGCCTGGTGCTGAGCCTGGGCCTGATCGTGGCCATCGGCGCGCAGAACGCCTTTGTACTTCGCCAGGGACTGCGCCGCGAACATGTCGGCAGCGTGGTGCTGTTCTGCGCAGCGGCCGACGCGGTGCTGATGATGGCGGGTGTGCTGGGCATGGCGCAGGCGCTGCACCAAAGTCCGCTGCTGGCGCAGGGTCTGGCCTGGGCCGGCGCGGTTTTTCTGGCGCTCTACGGCTGGCAGGCGCTGCGGCGTGCTCGGCAATCGAACCGGCTACAGGCGGCACCAGGGGGTGAGGGCCTGCGGCGCGGCGCCGCGCTGGCCCAGGCGGCGGCGTTCACCCTGCTCAACCCGCATGTCTACCTGGACACGGTGCTGCTGGTGGGCAGCATCGGCGCACAGCAGCCTGGCGCGCAACGGGGCTGGTTCATCGCCGGCGCCAGCAGCGCCAGCCTGTTGTGGTTTGCAGCGCTGGGTTACGGCGCACGCTGGCTGGCGCCCTGGTTTGCACGGCCCCGGGCCTGGCAGGTGCTGGACGGCCTGATCGGCGTGACCATGCTGCTGCTGTCGGCGGCACTGGTGCGGCACGCGCTGTCGTAGGGCGCCGAAGGGGTTGCGAATAGCGCCACGGTTCTGCGGCTGGCGCACGCTGGTTGTTGCGGATGGCCTTTTGCGACTGGTCTTTTGCGACTGGCGCGCTGGTCAGGGTGGGGTGGTGAGGCCGGGAGCTGCACCCCACCTGGTGCTCCTGTAGCGTCGCCGCCTTGCCGCCAAGGACCGCTTCAGGGCGGTCAAGTCGAGGTGGCGGTCACGCGCTCGTGACACGTTGCAGTCACTCTCCCGCCCTGCGAGCCGACATTCGCTGCGAAATTGATTTGATGCCTGGTTGGAGGTCGAGCCCGGAGTGGCTCTTGAGCGACCGCGAAGCCAAGAAATGGATTACTGAGATGTCGACTTGATAATAGTCGACTCGCCTGATACTTGCCTCGAACAGGCGCCATCAACACAAAACCAGAATTTCCCGCCTAATAACCTCTTTTATCGTTCAATATTCCACAGAACATGGCGTAACTATCAGCATTACTGAAGCAGGCTTTGGTTGAGAGACTGCATGGTTCGTCGAGACTGCAACAATTGTGCGCGATGTAACCATTCGCGAAGAGACCACCGTCATCCGTATCCGCGTACTTGTGTGTTGCCTCGTGGATAATGCAGTGCACCAAGTCATCAATATCTCCATTAATCACCTCAAGACTGAGGTGAATGTCGCCTTTTTTCAGAGCCCCGCTTCCAGTGTAACGCTTCCCATCTCGCCGCATGCTGACAAAATAATGACCATTAACATATCCAGACAGATCGCTAACCTTCACAGAGGCCAATGCCTTCTTTAATGGATCAAACCCGACTTTGATGTTCACGTTCTCGGAATTTAGTCCATTCATGGTCAGCTCCAGAACGACCTGAATCCGGGTGCGTTGAGACGTGGTGAAGGGGCCCCATTGAGTGTTGGCATTGCGGCCCTTTAGGTTGAAACACATTTCTGCGGCTTTATCCCATTCCCCGCGAAGCCCCGCGACTACGGTATAGTCGCCGTTAACAAAAGCGATTGTCTGCCGAAGGACTTTAATAGCCTCAGTTACACCAGTATTCAATTTTTCAGCGATGGCTCGCTTTGCGCCCACTTCGGCTTCACCTCTGGCATTTGCGTCTGCGCCAGCTTCATGTTCTTTGACTGCATCGCCCCGAAACTTCACCGTCAAGTTTCCGCCGCCCGCATTTTGTACCCCGGTCTGCCACTTAGCCACTTTACTCTCCTCTGCTGGAATTGGTCGGGTTAACTCTTAATGAGTTGGCATCAAAACACTGCATCGGTTGGGGTCTGATGTGCCGCCTCCGCGGTCTGGCGGTGATCCTAGTCTCATATGCAGTCGCTGGGCTCACCCTCAGTGCGTCCACGACTTGATTTCCTTCAGATCAACCTGCCCTCAGCTCGCGCTCATGGCCCAACCCGGACGTGTTTCGCCAGGCACTGGCCGTTGGAGTAGCACGGGGTTCCACGCACACGGCGGTGGTCGTAGCGCCGACCTGTTTTTGAGACTTGACGATGGCGCCAGCGCGACGACCTTGGCGCGCCACGGCTGTCGGCAATGGGACGGTTGTTGCCGATGGTGCAGCAGGACCATCCGCCGCTTGCGTGTTGCAACCCCTACGCCTGCAAGGCCTCGTCCAGCACCTCCACCCAATGCCGCACCGGTGTGCTGGTGCCCGTCTGCAGGTGCTGGATGCAGCCGATGTTGGCGCTGATGATGGCCTGCGGTTGCAGCGGCTGCAGATTCGCCAGCTTGCGGTCGCGCAGTTCGTAGGCCAGTTCGGGCTGCAGCACGCTGTAGGTGCCGGCCGAGCCGCAGCACAGGTGGCTGTCCTGGGTGGCCAGGCTGACCTCGAAGCCCAGGGCCGTCAGGTGCGTTTCCACACCGCCGCGCAACTGCTGGCCGTGCTGCAGCGTGCAGGGCGGGTGGAAGGCCAGCCGGCGCGGCACCTGCGCGGGCAGGTCCTTGCCCATGCGCGCCTTCAGCAGCGGCGTGATGTCGGGCAGCAGTTCACTCAGGTCGCGCGTCAGCGCGCTGACCTGGGCGGCCTTGTCAGCGTAGTCGGGGTCGTGTGCCAGCGCGTGGCCGTAGGCCTTGACGCTGGCGCCGCAGCCGCTGGCGTTCATGACGATGGCCTCGACAGCGCCTTGCGAGGTCAGGCCCTGCACCAGCGGCCACCACGCGTCGATGTTGCGCCGCATGTCGGCCAGGCCGCCGGCGTTGTCGCCCAGGTGGGTGCGGATGGCGCCGCAGCAGCCTGCGCCGTCGGCCACCAGTGTCTGGATGCCGGCGGCGTCCAGCACACGCGCGGTGGCGCTGTTGATGCCCGGCATCATGGCGGGCTGCACGCAGCCCATCAGCATCAGCACCTTGCGGCCATGTTCGCGGGTGGGCCACTGGTGCGCCCGGGCGGCGGCCGCACCGGTGGGTTTGGCGGGCACCTTGTTCTTCAGCGAAGCCGGCAGCAGCGGCCGCACCAGCTGCCCGATCTTCATCGCGGGGCCAAACAGGGGCGAGGTCAAGCCCTCCTTCAACAACCAGCGCACGGCCTTTTCGCCGCCCGGGCGCTCCACGCGCGCGTCGACGATCTCGCGGCCGATCTCCACCAGCTCACCGTATTGCACGCCGCTGGGGCAGGTGCTTTCGCAGTTGCGACAGGTCAGGCAGCGGTCCAGGTGTTGCTGGGTGCTGCGGGTAACGGGCGCACCCTCCAGCACCTGCTTCATCAGGTAGATGCGGCCCCGCGGCCCGTCCAGTTCGTCACCCAGGATCTGGTAGGTGGGGCAGGTGGCGGTGCAGAAACCGCAATGCACACATTTGCGCAGGATGGCTTCGGCCGCCTGCCCCTGGCGGGTGTCCTTGAATTCGGGTGCGAGATGGGTTTGCATGGGCAGGGGACAGTTTCAGGGCGTACGAAAAATTGGCGTGGATTCAGGAGAAAAAGCGTGCCGCTGCGGGCAGCAGCAGCGCCGCCAGCAACACCTGCAGACCCAGGGCCAGTGCAGCATAGGCACCTGCGTCGGGGTGCACCTGCATCGCACGCGCAGCGCCGATGCCGTGCGAAGCCGTGCCCAAGGCAAAACCACGCACTTCGGGTTGGCGCACGCCCAGGGTGTCGAACATCAATTTGGCCATCACCGCCCCGACCAGGCCGGTGAGCACGGCAAACACCGCTGCCAACGCGGGGATGCCGCCCAGTTCAGCCGCCAGGCCCATGGCCACGGGCGCAGTGACTGACTTGGGCGCCAACGATGCGATGACCTCTATCGGCAGACCCACGGCCCAGCCGATGGCCCCCGCGCTGGCGCTGGCCGCAGCGCCGCCCACCAGCGCAGCCAGCAACAGCACGCCAGCCCGCGCACGCAGCGCATCGCGGCGCTGCCACAAGGGCCAGGCCAAGGCCACCACGGCGGGGCCCAGCAGAAAGTGGATGAACTGCGCACCCGAAAAATACACGGGGTAGGGCGTGCCGGTGGCTTGCAGCAGCAAGGCCAGCACCACCACCGACCACAGTACCGGGTTGGCCCAGGGCGCCTGTTTCAGCGCGGTGTAAACCGCCGTAGCGAGCACGTAGGTGGCCAGCGTCACGGTCAGGCCAAACAGCGGCGTGGCCGACAGGTAGACCCACAGGTTGACGAAGTCGGTCATGGCGGGTCCGGTGCCTCGGCGGACGTGTTGCGCGCCCAACCCCAGCGCAACACCAGCGCGGTCACCGCCAGGCCGATCCAGGTGGACAGCACCAGCGCCAGCAGCATGCGCACGCCGTATTGGCTGACCAGCCCGAGATGCGCCACAACGCCCACACCCACCGGCACAAACAGCAGTGACAGGTGGCTCAGCAGACCACTGGCTGCCGCGTCGACTGGCGTGCGCACCGGCGGCCATTGCAGCAGCGCCACCAGCAGCAGCAAGCCGATCACCGGCCCCGGCAGCGGCAGGTGTAACAGCCGCACCAGCACTTCGCCAGCGGACTGGCACAGCAGCAGCACGGTCAGGCCCTTCAGTCCTTCCATTTCAGTCCGTCCATGCAGCGCCTTCAGGCCAGCGCATACGACAAGAGCCAGTAGTGCGGATGCGTGATCCACTGCGGCTCGCGTGCACGCGGGCCCAGGGCTGAAAAGGCCTCTTCGCGGGTGGGGAAGTTCTTCAGTACCTCGTGCACGCTGCCATCGTCCAAGGTCCGGTTCTGGTAGCTGTTGCCTTCGGCATCGCGGCGCGACAGCGGCGTGCTGCTGGTCTGCACAAAGCGGTTGTCCAGCATCACCACCCGTGCGCCAGGTTCCAGCCGCGCGTGCAGGGCCTGCAACCAGCCGTGCAACCGGCTCAACGGCACGTGGCTCCACCAGCAGCCGGCAAAGGCGCCGTCAAAGGTCTGGCCGTCCAGCTGTGCAAAGCTGTAGGCGTCCACGGTGGCCAGTTGCACACCAGCGGGCAGGACCTTCTGGCGCGCAAAGGCCATGGTTTCGGGGTTCAGGTCGGTCGCCAGCCAGGTCTGGGCGTAGCGCGCACCATGGGGTGTCCACCAGCCCGTACCGCAGGCCACCTCGAGCACGCGGCGGCCGGCAAAGACCGGCGGCAGCCAGGCCTCGATGGCGCGCAGGTCGGCCTGGCGCTCGGGCTTGAAATACACCCGCTCGTAGATGGCTGCACGCTGGGCGTAGTAGCCCTGCATGTCTTGCACGGTCTGGTCCGTGTTCATGGCGAACGCTTCGCGCTGCACAAGCGGATGTCGCCCTTGGGACGGCCGGGCGGGCTCATGCGTGTGCAGGCCGCGGCAACAAGCGGCCAGGGTTGAAGAGACCATCGGGGTCAAACGCTGCTTTCAGTCGTTGCTGGATGCGGTCCATCGGCGGCTTCAGCGGCGCAAACACCCCGGCGCGCTTGTCCAGGCTCCGGAACAGCACGGCGTGGCCACCTGCGGCGGCTGCTGCCTCGCGCAGGGTGTGGGCCGGCGCGGTGGTGCACAGCCAGCGCTGCGCGCCGCCCCACTCCAGCAGTTGTTCGCCCGACAGGTTCAGCGGCGGCGCCACGGCGGGTACGGACAAGCGCCACAGGCTGGCACCTGACGCCACGGCCTTCAGCGCACCGACAAAAAACTCGTCTCGGTGGTCACGCAAGCCGGCCCAGAAGCTGCCAGCCATGGGCTCGGCAATGACTTCACCGCCCACCACACCCAAGGCCGATTGCACTGCTGCAGCGGCGCCGCTCAGGCGCAGCACCAGCATGCCGTCCCACCAGGCGCTGGCGTTCAGCGGCAAGGGTTGGCCACCCCAGTGGTTGAGTTGCTGGATGGCAGCGGCCTGGGCCATTTCCAGCCGCACCGTCACCGTGGCCGGCAGCACGGGCAGCACTTTCAGCGACACCTCGCAGATGACCCCCAGTTCACCCAAGGATCCCGCCAATGCCCGCGACACGTCGTAGCCGGCCACGTTTTTCATCACGGTGCCGCCGAAGTTCAGCAGTTCGGCGCGGCCGTTGAGCAGCGTGGCGCCCAGCACGTAGTCGCGCACACCGCCCACCGCCGCACGCGCCGGCCCGGCCAGGCCAGCCGCCACCATGCCCCCCACGGTGGCCGTGCTGACCGCGCCGGCATCGGCAAAGCGCGGTGGCTCGAAAGGCAGACATTGGCCCTTTTCAGCCAGCGCCGCTTCCAGCTCCAGCAGCGGCGTGCCGGCACGCACCGTCACCACCAGTTCGCTGGGCTCGTAGCTGCTGATGCCTTGCAGGCCACGGGTGTCCAGCACCTGGCCGGTGGGCTCGCCGCCGTAGAAGGTCTTGCTGCCACCACCGCAGATGTTCAGGGCGGTGCCGGCCTGGCGCGCGGCCTGCACCTGCTGCTGGAGCGCGCCGAGGTAAGGGGTTTGACTCAAAACCGCTCCAGTTCAGGAAAGGCCAGCCAGCCCCGCTTGACGTGCATGCGGCCGTATTCGGCGCAGCGCTGCAGCGTGGGGATGACCTTGCCCGGATTCAGGGTGCCGGCCGGATCAAAGGCCGCTTTCAGCAAAAACATCTGCTCGCGTTCTTCAGTGCTGAACTGCACACACATGCTGCTGAGCTTTTCCACGCCGACGCCATGTTCGCCCGTCACGGTGCCGCCCATGGCCACGCTGGTTTCCAGGATGTCGGCGCCAAAGAGCTCGCAGCGGTGCAACTGGTCGGGGTCGTTGGCGTCAAACAGGATCAACGGGTGCAGGTTGCCGTCGCCGGCGTGGAAGACGTTGCAGCACTTCAGGCCGTATTTGACCTCCATCTCGCCGATGGCCAGCAGGATGTCAGCCAGCCGCTTGCGCGGGATGGTGCTGTCCATGCACATGTAGTCAGGGCTGATGCGGCCGCTGGCCGGGAAGGCGTTCTTGCGGCCACTCCAGAAGGTCAACCGCTGCTTTTCGTCCTTGCTGACTTCCATGCGGCTGGCGCCGGCGCCCGACAGCACCTCCAGCATGCGGCTGATTTCTTCGGCCACCTCTTCAGGCGTGCCGTCGCTCTCGCACAGCAGGATGGCGGCGGCTTCCAGGTCGTAGCCAGCATGCACAAAGTCTTCCACGGCTGCCGTCATGGGTTTGTCCATCATCTCCAGACCGGCCGGGATGATGCCGGCGGCGATGATGGCAGCCACGGCGTCGCCGGCTTTGCGAACATCATCGAAGCTGGCCATGATGCAGCGCGCCAGTTGGGGCTTGGGCACCAGTTTCACCGTGACATCGGTGGTCACGGCCAGCATACCTTCGCTGCCCACCACCAGCGGCAGCAGGTCCAGACCCGGCGCGTCCAGCGCTTCCCCGCCAAATTCAACCAGCTCGCCATCCACCGTGAAGCCGCGCACACGCAGCACATTGTGCAATGTAAGCCCATACTTCAAGCAATGAACACCGCCCGAATTTTCGGCCACGTTGCCGCCAATGGTGCAGGCTATCTGGCTGCTGGGGTCGGGTGCGTAATACAGCCCGTAAGGTGCCGCGGCCTCGCTGATGGCCAGGTTGCGCACGCCGCACTGCACGGTGGCGGTGCGTGAGAACTTGTCCACGTTCAGGATCTTGTTGAACTTGGCCAGGCTCAGCGTCACGCCCAGGGCATGGGGCATCGCGCCGCCTGACAGCCCAGTACCCGCCCCGCGGGCCACCACGGGCACCTGCAGAGCGTGGCAGGCTTTCAGCACCGCCGCCACCTGGTCCTCGGTTTCGGGCAAGGCCACCGCCAAAGGCAACTGCCGGTAGGCGGTGAGGCCGTCGCACTCATAGGGCACCGTGTCTTCGCGCTGCCACAGCAAGGCGTGGGCGGGCAGCAGCGGCGACAACGCCGCCACCACGGCCAGTTGACGGGCTGCGCGGTGGGTGTCGTCGGCCACGGGGGCCTGGACTTCGGGGGTTGGCGACTCGAGCGGCGGATCGGCCCGGGCCCGCAGGTCGGCTGGCGCGTTCATGAACATCCTTGGCGCCGCAAAAAGCGCGGCATGGGGTGACTTTACGATGCCCGGTGCACCCGCCCCTTTCCCATGGCCTGAGCACGGCGTCAATGCAGGTTGAACCGGGGTGTCCTCCATGGGCTGGCACAGGCGACGCCAAAGCCCGGCGCAGGCCTTCAGCACACGCCCAGCATGAACCACAATGACATCGTGAAACGCACAGAACCCGCACCTCAACCGACACCTTCAGCGCCCGAGCGGTGGACCTTGCGCGCCGCCGACGCGGCCACCGCCACCCTGGTGATCCCTGCCGATGCCCGGCGCGAGCGACGCTTCGAAATCGCCTGCGCCGTCACGGCAGGCGTGCCAGCAGACGCTGTGTCGCCCTGGCTGCAGGTCACTGTGCAGGCCAACGGTGCTCAACAGTGGCGGCGCCGAATCCCGGCCCAGAACGGCGGCGCCTGGGACGGCTTGGACTACCGATTTCGGCGCAGCGTGCCGGTGGGTCAGGCGCTTCGAATCACGGTGAGTGTCGCGGGGCACGGCGTGCGGCGAAAAACACTGGACATCGAAGCCGATGAGTCCTGAGACGCCTGGCCGTCGCAGCGACCGTTACAAATTTTGTGTGCAGGGTCGCGGCAACAACCCTTGGCATTCACATCAACGCGCCAACTTCAACTTCAACGCCGCCACAGCCTTGTTGACTTCGCGCG
>JAHECB010000100.1 GCA_024641925.1 Betaproteobacteria bacterium | reverse complement strand
TGCCTGGGATCAGCCCGCCGGCGCGCTTGGCGTTGAACACCGCACGGGCGTCATTGCCGGGTGTGAAGCCGGCCCACAAGGGACTGCCCATCTGGGTCGGGAAGTCTGCCGTGTTGAAGATGTCCTTGACGCCCACAGGCACGGCCTCCAGGCCGCGCATCGGCTCGCCCTGCGCCAGGCGCTGGGCACATTGGCGTGCTGCAGCCAGCAGCTGCGGACCATCAAAACAAACCCAGGCCTTGGCCGTGTGGTCGGTGGCCTCATGCATGGCCATGCAATGGCGGGCCAGGTCTTCCGGCGTGGCGCGGTAGGCGGTCAGCGCGTCGTGCAGGCGGGCCACGCTGTGTTTCTTGAAGTCGACACTGAAACTCATCCGGCGGTCCCCCTCAGGCCTTCAAGCTGCCGAACTTGCGCTGCAGCTGCTGCGGGTAGGGCAGCAACTCTTCTTCGTTCTTCTGCATCTTGGGGTAGATGGGGATGACGGTCTTTTTCAGTTCCGGCCGGCGATGCTGTTCCAGCGTGGCAAAAAATTCGGCTTCGCTCATGCCGGTGATCTTCAGGTAATAGTCCAGCCCTTCGGGCCGCACGCCGTCGTTGTCGCGGATCAGTTCCCAGGCTTCGTCGCGCGACAGCAGCCCGGCCCGCACGTCCACGCTGGCGTGGAAAGTCGAACGGCCGTAACCGCGTTTGACATAACAGGCCAGATCGTGCACGCCCGGCATGACACATTCGGCGCTCTTGTACCGCTTGAAGCTGCCTTCCACCTGCGTTTCGCGCCAGCCGTAGTTGTCGCGCACAAACTCGGTCTGACGCTCGTCGTCCCAGAAGATGTAATCGCCCAGGTGCAGCCCAAACACGCCGACACGTTCGCAGTCTTCGGCGCTGGGCACGTTGAAGGGGTAGAGGTCGCGTGCGCTGACGTCGTCGCGCACCATCTGGTCGGGCCGCAGCTTGGCGCTGACCTTGGTGAAGTATTCGCGGTCGAACTTGCGAACGGGGTTCAGGTAACTGGCACGGCCGGAACTCTCGGCGATGGACTCGCCCCAGATCAGCAGCGGGATGTTGAAGCGCACCGCCGCCTGCAGCGGGAAGGCACCCACGCCCGCGTGGCAATGCCAGCAGCTGTCGCCAATGCCGGCCAGGGAATGTTTGGCCAGCCGGTTCACCAGACTGCGGTTGGGCGTGAACATGACATGGTCCACGTTGAACTGCTCCAGCGAGTTCTGCAGGTTGTACCAGCCCGTCTCACTGAACCAGTTGTGGCTGAAGGTCACCGCCAGCGGCTTCATGCCGTAGATCTTGGTCAGCACGTGCAACTGAAACGTACTGTCCTTGCCCCCGCTGATGGGGATGATGCAGTCGTAGTTGTGGCCGGCCTTGGACTTGGCTTCGTCCAGGATGCCGCGCAGCACGGTCTCGCGCTGGGTCCAGTCGATGTGGATCTTCTGCTCGGCGCTCTGGCAGGCCTGGCAGACGCCCAGTTCGTCGAAAACCACCCCTTCCTGGGTCTGCGGAATGCAGCAGCGCACACAGTACTGCAGGTGTGAAAAGGGCTGCTCCGCCGGTCCAGCGCCGGCTTGTGGCGTTTCCAGCAGATGGGTGAAGGCGCCGGGGCGGCTCAGGGTGCGGCCTTGCGGGTGGGCCGGGACGGGGGCGGTCATGGCTGCGGACTCCAGATGTTTGGGCCACAGCGTAGCGATCCAGAGCCCCCGGCATGGGCAGAAAAGCGGGTCTGAGCGGTGCTTGATCAAGACCTTGCGCGGTGCGCCGCACCCGGCTACATGTGCTCGCCCGCCGGAGCCCCGCCGGGCGCTGAACCGGCGTCTATGTCTTCCAGCCCCGCCTCAACGCCGCAAGACGTCCAGCCAGGACCGCTGCGATTCGCTCAAGGCCTCATCGGCCGTCAACATCGAGGTCGACAGCGCCGTTCGAATGGATACCTCGGGCTGCGGCAACGGGGCCGTCAACAATTCGTCGAGCAAGGCACGCGCCTTGACCAGGCTGCGACCGTAGCGTTGCATGAT
This sequence comes from Betaproteobacteria bacterium, assembly GCA_024641925.1. GTDB lineage: Bacteria > Pseudomonadota > Gammaproteobacteria > Burkholderiales > Burkholderiaceae_C > Rubrivivax. The sequence continues at coordinate 13,121 of JAHECB010000100.1, read as the reverse complement.
GTCGCTGACGCTGACGTGCTGGGTCGGGTCGTCCAGCCAGCAGTCGTAGTCGGTTGCAATGCCCACCGTGGCGTAGGCCATCTGTGCCTCGCGGGCCAGAAACACCTCGGGCACGTTGGTCATGCCGACCAGATGGCAACCCACCTGGCGCATGAAATGGCTTTCGGCCTGGGTGCCCAGACGCGGACCCTCGACACAGGCGTAGGTCAGGCCCCGATGCAGGCCGATATGGGCCCGTTCGGCAGCTGCCTGCAAGGCGTCGACCAGCGCCGCACTGACAGGGCGTGCCGTGGAGACATGCGCTGCCACGCCGCCACCAAAAAACGTGCAGTTGCGGTTGCCACGCGTCCAGTCGACATATTGCTCCGGCACGGCCAGGTCACCCGGCACGATCTCCAGCGCCAGACTGCCCACGGCCGAAAACCCCAGCATCATGGTGGCGCCAGCGCGCTTCAGGGCGAAGATATTGGCCCGGTAATTCACCTCGTGCGGAAGCCAACGATGGCCCGCGCCATGCCGAGCCAGGAACAGCAGCGGTTGACCGTGCAGATGGCCTTGAAGGATGTCGCCCGAGGGTTCACCAAACGGCGTGACGCCGCTCAGGCGCCGCACCACCTCAAAGCCCGGAAGCTCGTAAAAACCGGTACCACCCACAACTGCCAGCACGGCTGACTCCTGGTTCCGCAACGACCGTGCCACAGTGTATGGGGCCGGATGCCCCTTTGCGCGCAGCGACGGCGGCGTGGTCACGCGCCCGTTGCGGCTTCGCGCGCAGCGCCGCGCGCCTGGTCAGCCCTGGCGTGCCAGGGCCAGTCAGGCGGCAGGTGTGACAGATCGGCCGGTTCGTCGATGTCGGCCACCGCCGGCCGTTCAGCCCATCGTAGCCCGGCACTTTCAACGCGCTCGCGGGTGTCTTGCATCACCTGGGAAGTGCTCCAACGCATGTCCTCAAACAACATCGGCGCCGGACGCGACAAACCCACCAAGGCGTAGCCGCCGTCCAGCGCGGGCACAAAAACGGCATCGTGTCCCTGCAAGGCCAGCGCAGCCTGACGCAAGACGGTGGCGTCCAGGGCGGGCGCGTCGGTACCCATCAACAACACCTGTTGATGCAGCCCCAGCAGCCGCGACAGCGCGCGGTGCATGCGCACACCCAGGTCACCGTCGCCCTGGTGGGTCAGCGTGAGCCCATGACGTCTTGCCAGGGCCTGCACGGCCGGGTGTTCGGTGTCGGGCGCGGTGCAGATCTCCACATGCTGAAAAGCCGCAACACAGGCCGCGTCCAGCGCCCAGGCCAGCAGGCGCTCGGCCAGCGCGGCAGCGCCGAGCGCCCCCAAGGCCGGTATCAAGCGTGTCTTGACCTGCCCCGGCACGGGGTTCTTGGCAAAGACGATCAGGGCGGTGTGCGCACAGGCAGCGGCAAGCTTGCCGTGCGGGTCGTTGTGGCCAGCAGCCATGGGCTTCATCGGTAGGCCTGCGCCAAGACCGCCGGGGACTCACCGCGCCAGTAGCGCCACCGCAAGCGCCACATCAACACCACCGTGGCGCAGACGCCGTTTTTTTCCCACCGTCGGCCGGAGGTGGCCACGCGCTGGCGCAGACACGCCGGGCGGCCCAAGGCCAGCAGCCGTTTGGAGAGCTCCACATCTTCCATCAGCGGCTGGTCGGGGAAGCCGCCCACCGCATCGAAGGCTTTGCGGCATACAAATACAGCCTGGTCACCCGTCGCGATACCGGTCCATCGTGAACGCAGGTTCATCAGCGCGGCCACCAGTCGCAACGCGGGTGGCCGTCCTGTGATGCGGACATCAAACCGACCCCAATGCGCCCCATGAAGTCCACCATCGCCCAGCGCCTGATGCACCAGGGCGTCAGCCCCAAGCGGCAGCAGCGTGTCGGCATGCAAAAACAGCAGACGCTGGGCGCGGGCCTGTGCTGCGCCGGCATTCATCTGGCGCGCGCGGCCCCGCGGCGCAGTCAAGACCCGGTCGCACAGCGGCCGCGCCAGGTCCGCCGTGTTGTCCTGGCTGCCACCATCCACCACCAGCAGTTCAACACCCCGTGAGCGCAACGGCGCCAGGGCCTGCAGCATCGGAACAATGCCCTGCGCTTCATCCAGCACGGGCATGATGATGCTCAGTTCGGGCGCCCCGAGGCTGGGACGACCCGGTGAAGCGCCCGCCAACACCGGTCAGTCCACCGCAGGCAGGACGCCAGCGGTGGCAACAAGGGGCGACAGGGCACTCATCTGAAGCGGCGGCCTTTCCGGTTGGGGGTTGTTGCACACCGGAGACCGACCCCATCAGCCCGCCCGGGTACTGCGCAGACCCGCTGGGTCTCCAAGCACCGCCCAAGCTTACACGCCACCTCTCAAAGAGCACCAACGCCCCGCTGCTGGGGCGGCTGCGCCAGCGCCCTGTGCCTACGCGGCCTTGGCCATCATTTCAGCGCGCTGCCAGTCATCAGGGGTATCGACGTCAACCACCCGGTGCGCCGGCATCTCGTAACCGTGGCCGTTGCTGTGCATGCGCAGCCCGGAGGTCCAGCTGCCGGTCTTGCCCCAATAGAACTGACCGGCGTCGTAAAAGCAGCGTGGCAGGTCCTGGGTGCGGCTGAGCTCGTATTCCGGGTAGACAAACTTCATCGGTCCGTCGTCGGGTTTGGTCATGCCGCGCCAGGGCGAGCTGTGAAAGGCGACCACCGGGTAGACATAGGCGGCATCCCGCTGCATAAACAGCGCGTACGCGCCGCGCAGGTCTTCTGCACGCAGCAGGGGTACACAAGGGTAAATGCAGCACACCGCCTGGGGCGCCTGGCCCTGGTCGACAAACCACTGCGCGGCATGCGCGATGACCGGCACCGTCACGGTCTGGTCGTCGGACAGCTCGGCAGGCCGCATGAACGGCACCGTGGCACCGCAGGCCTGCGCCACGCTGGCGATCTGCTCGTCGTCGGTGCTGACCACCACATGCTCAAACAAGCCCGACGCGCGTGCCGCCTCGATGGCGTAGGCCATCATCGGCTTGCCGCCAAAAGGGCGGATGTTCTTGCGTGGAATGCGTTTGCTGCCCCCGCGGGCAGGGATGACGGCAATGTTCATGGTCGTGGGCCCTTTTTCTTGAGGTTCAGACAACGCTGCGGCACCGTTCAACGAACGGTGCCCAGTGTGGGCTGCGGATCGTTGGCCAGCAGGCTGAAAAACAGCGAGTCGTGCCAACGACCTTCAGCCCAATGGGTCTGCCGATGGCGGCCATCCAGCGCAAAACCCAGGCGTTCGAAAAACGCGGTCTTGGGCTCGTCAAAGGCGTAGATTTCACTCCACAGCCGGTTCAGGCCCAACTCGTCAAAGCCATAGCGGATCAGTGTCAGTGCGGCATCAGGCGCCAGGCTGTCGTCGATGTACTGTTCTTCAGCGCCGATGTAGATCGAGAAGTCCGCCGTGCGGTTGACCCAGTCGATGTAACAGAGCCCGCAGGCACCCAGCAGTCGACCGCCGGCGCGCTCGACGATGGCAAACATGCGCGTGCCAGGGTCCCCATTGACCTTGCTGTCGAACCAGGCCTGCTGCTGCGTGGCGTTCAGTTCGCGGTACTCGCGAAAGTAGCGACGCAATGCGGGGCGGTTGCGCCACGCCAGCAGCGTGGGCAGGTCGGCTTTTTCGATGGCACGCAGGCCAATCCGTTCACCGCAGATCATGCCGGCTCGCTGGCGTCCACCGGTGCCCGCACGGCCAGCGCGGCCGGGTACAAGGCATCGCCCAGCTGCAGCGCCGTGGTCAAGTGTCGGCCCAGCATCTGCGGCAGCTCATAGGGCCGGGCCGCACCGTCCGGCGCGGGCCGCAGGGCTTCCAGGTCACCGAGCTTCAGCACATGGCCCGCGGGCAGATCGCGCGTGGCGCGCAAGCAGCGCTGCTGCAACACGGCCGTCTGGGTTTCGTTGCCTTCAACACGCTTGACACCGTCACCCAGGGCGGCCTGCAGTTCACGGCTGCGCTGGACCATCTCGCGCCAGGTACGGGGGTTCATGGCAAAACCGTGATCAGGGCCCTCACGCGTGTTGTCGTCGGTGAAATGCTTTTCGATGGCGCGTGCACCCAGGGCGATGGCACCCAGCACCGTGCTGTGGCCTGGCGAATGGTCGCTCAAGCCCAGCAAAACACCCGGGTAGCGCAGCGCGTAGGTCTTCAACACATTCAAATTGATGAAGCCGAAATTTTCCAGCGACCCGGTGTAGTTGGTATTGCACTGCATCAGCACCAGCTGCCGGTTCACCGCCAGCACGGCCTTGACCATGCGGTCAACGTCGCCTTGTGTGCTGGCACCGGTGGCCACCAGGATGGGCTTGCCGGTACGGGCCACACGTTCGATGAAGCTGACGAAGTTGATGTCGCCCGAACCGATCTTCCAGGCCGGCACCAGGTGGTCCACGCTGTCGACGGCGTCGTCGTCGTAGGGCGTGGTCATGAAGTCGATGCCGGCTTGCTGCGCGGTCGCCGCCAGTTCGTCGTTCCAGGCGCGGTTCAGTTCGTACTGCTGGTACACCTCGAAGACCGGCTTTTTCCACGCCGCCTGGTGGCTCTGCTGGCCCCCCAGGCTGCGAAAGCCGCGGTCGCTGACAATTTTGCTGGCCTTGAAGTGCTGGAACTTGGCGCAGTCGGCGCCAGCCGTTTTCGCCAGCCAGATCAGGTCCTTGGCCCGCGACAGGTCGCCGTCGTGGTTGGCCGCGATATCGGCAATGAAATAGCTGGGCTGGTCCAGGCCCAGCAGATGCTGGCCGATGCGAAGGGGCTCAGGCTGCAACAAGTTCGGTCTCCTTGAAAGCGGCGGCCAGCGCCAACGCCACCTGTTGTGCGTCGGGCAATGCACGCCCCAGTTGTGCCTGGGCGCAGCGCACGTTCAGGCCCAAGGTGTTGGCGCGGGTCAGACCACCCTGCGGCCGTGGCTGGCGCTCTATCAAACGTGTGTCCAAGCCCATGGCGGTCGCCAGTTCGGCCATGAAGTCGGCCTTGCTGATGGATTCGGCACTGGCCAGGTTCACCAGACCGCGGGCACCGGTATCGACCAGATCCAGCAATGCGCTTGCGCACTGCCCGGCTTCCAGGCTGGAGGCCCAGCTGTCCACATAGCCGGCAAAGGGCTGGCCACTGCGCAGCGACTGCACCACCCATTCGGCAAAGCTGGGCTGACCCGCCCATCCCCGCCGCCCGACCACGTTGGTGCGCAACACCAGGGCGTGCCGGCTCAGGATGGCCAGTCGCTCACCCGCGTATTTGCTGCGTGCGTACTGGTTCATCAACATCACGGGCGCCTGTTCGTCGTGCAGCCTGTTTTCCGTTCCGCAGAAGTAATGGTCGGTGGACACCTGGACCCAGGGCACGCCGGTGTCGCGAGCCCAAGCTGACAGCAGACCCGGCAAGCGCGCGTGCAAGGCACAGGCCTGATCGGGGTCGCGCTCGCAGGCGGCCAGTTCCGTGATGGCCGCCGCGTTGATGACCAGGCCCGGCGCCAGCGGGTTCAGTTCCGCAGCCAAGGCCTGCGGTGAGCCCAGTCGCGACAGGTCAACGCCGGTCGCCCGCGAGACGGCCACGGCGGGTAAGCCCCGGCGCACCAGTTCGTGCATCAACGCCTGGCCCAACAGGCCGCGTCCGCCGAGTACCACTACGGTGGAGACCATGTTGCGCACGCTTCAGTGGTGTGCGACGTGTGGCTGGTCGACGTGTTTGTCAATCAGCGCCCGCAACTGCGGCACGCTCAGGAAGTCGCTGTTGGTGCCGCTGTCGTAACAGAATCCCGGCTGCACGCGCTGGCCGCCCATGCGTTCGCAATAGTCGTCCACGGTGTAGTCGCCGCCGCTGGGCAGAATGGCAAAGTAGCGGCCCAGGTCCACCGTGTTGGGGCTGTCGCTGGCGGTGATCATTTCTTCATGCAGTTTTTCGCCCGGTCGGATGCCCACCACCCGCTTGGCCGCGGCGGGTGCAATGGCATCGGCCACGTCGGTGATGCGGTAGCTGGGGATCTTGGGCACCAGGATTTCGCCGCCCCAGGCATGTTCGATGCTCCAAAGCACCATCTCCACGCCTTCTTGCAGGCTGATGTTGAAGCGGGTCATCTTCGGGTCGGTGATGGGCAGTTCGCCACTGGCACGACGCTCGACAAAAAACGGGATCACGCTGCCGCGGCTGCCCATCACGTTGCCGTAACGCACCACCGAAAGCCGCAAATCACGCGAGCCCCGGATGTTGTTGGCCGCCACAAACAGCTTGTCGCTGCACAGCTTGGTGGCGCCGTACAGGTTGATGGGCGCGGCCGCCTTGTCGGTCGACAAGGCCACCACACGCTGCACACCGCTGTCCAGGCAGGCTTCGATCACGTTCTGCGCGCCCAGCACGTTGGTCTTGATGGCCTCAAAGGGGTTGTATTCGGCGGCTGGCACCTGCTTGAGCGCAGCGGCATGCACCACCACATCCACACCTTCGACGGCACGCTTCAGGCGGTCGGCATCGCGCACGTCGCCCAGGAAAAATCGCAGATTCGGAAATTCGCGTGGCGAAAACTCCTGCGCCATCTCGAACTGCTTGAGTTCGTCGCGCGACAGGATCACCAGGCGCCTGATCTGCGGGTAGCGCTGCAAGACCGTGCGCACAAAGGCCTTGCCAAACGAGCCGGTGCCCCCGGTGATCAAGACAGACTTCTGGTTGAGCATGGTGATGACTCCTGATGCGGTAGGCGTGTTGGCTAAAAGAGGTGGTCTTGCGCGTCACGGCAACGCAAACCGAACTCGTCGGTCTGGCGGCGCAGCCTCGCAAGGAAAAAGGCGCTGTCCGTGAGCAGTTGTTGCACCAGGGGCAAGGCGGCGGCGTGATCCAGCAGCGGTATCACGCCTTCTTGCACCAGGGGCATGCACACGGTGTAGTCCACGGGCCAGCGCTGTTGATGAACCTGCAGCACCAGGCTGCCCCGGTCGAGAAAGGGCGCCACGCCGGTGGTGGGTTCGCCATAGGCGATGCACAACTGGGTGCGTTCGGCCAGTTGGTCCAGGGGCTGTGTCACGTGCTGAATCAGGCGTGCGGGCTGCACACCCAGCGCGCTGCACAAGACACTCAGCGCGGGTGCGCCGGGTTTGGGGCGCAGCATCAACTCCACACCGGCCGCTTCGCACAGGGCCGCCAGAGGCTTGTAGAAGGCAGCCAGCGCGTGTGCGTCGACGTGGCTCAGGCCTTCGGTCTGCATGCTGTTGAGCAGCAGACACACGGTGTCCACCGCCTGGTGGTTGCGCAAGGCCACAGGCGGCGCAAATCGCACAGCGCGTACAGCCACGTTCTGGCCCAGCACGGTGCGTGGCCGGCAGCCGTAACCGGCACGCTCCACCGCTGTGACGTTCCTGGCATGTGGCAACAACATGCTGGCGTGGCCAGAATGCGGTACCACCGTGAGGGGCGCACCCAAAGCGTCGGCCACACTGAACAAGGGCCCGTTCAGCCCGGCATCCTGGTCGCTGAGCAAAAACTGGGGCTGGGTACCGGCCAGGCCACGGTGCAGTTGCTGAAAGGCCAGCGCCTGCCAGTGGCATCGCTGGGCCCAGGCCTGCAGTTGCAGCCGCCGCCCGTGAGCTTGCGGCAGCATCGGGGCCAGGCTGTCCTGCAGCACCTGGCGGGCACTGGATTGGTATTGCTGCGCACGATCAAGATCCGCAGCGGGCGCGGCCGACAGGGGCATCAGCAGGGGTTGGCCGCGGTGCAGCGGCACGTCCCAGAACGGGCTGGGCAGGTCCAGCGTGAAGTTGTGCGCCCGCGAGACCTCGGCGGCCAGCCAGGCGCGGTCGTAGAAACAGGTGGGCACGTGGGTGACGGCGCTGACGCGCCCCCCGGCCATGACCGCGGCCACGGCAGCGCCGTCCACCACGGTGTCGTAGGCGTCGGGCCGGTGCCAGCGCGCCTGCTCGTAGCTGTCGATGACTGCAAAGCGTGTCGGGTCCTGCGCCACCAGGTCGGGGGCAACAAAGGAGTCAAAGTACATCTGCTGCGGCACCGTGGGCCGCAGTACACCCAGTCGGCGCTCGGGGAAGGTGGCGGCCACCGCCGCGCCCAGTTGCCGCGCCACAGCCGCTCGTTGCAGCGCCAGGAAAAACAAACCCACGTCCCAGCCGTGCAGGCTGGGTGCGGGGCCAGACCCCAACCACAAGCGCTGGCGTTCGGCGGTCAGCCGCAGGTCCACCAGCGTCGCCAGGGCCATCGCTTCGGTAGCCGCCTTGGCCTGGAAGTCGGGGTCCATTGGCAGGCGACGGAACTCGCAGCGCTGGAAGCCGCGAACCGCGGCCTCGTCCAGCAGACCCGGATCGACAAACAGCAACTTGTGCGACTCGGCCAGGCCAGGCACTTCGGCCAGCCGGGCCAGATCGCTCTTCTGCAGCACCAGCAAGCCGTCAACCAGTGGTGTGCCCCGATGGGGGCTCGCCCGCGCGACAGCCGCGGCCGCCAACGTCTGCACGTTGTCGGCTTCAGGGCTCTTGGCGGCGATTTCTGGGCTCATGCGCAGGGTGGGAAATGTCTGTGACCACCTGCATCAAACGTGCAGGTTGGAGGGCTCGAGTCTGTGAGCGAAGACCCCGACTTGATTCGCCGAGAACTGGGTCATTCCAGCGTTTGTTCGGGCCTCGGTGCAGCGTTACCGCGGCATCAGCTGTCTGCACAAGGCGCCCTACGCTGAAAGCAGCCGCCCAACGTTGGTTCAAACGGGCACCAGTCTGAACAGGTACTGGAACACCTGGGCGTCCTGCTCGGCCTGTTCAGGGTCGGCGCCGCCGGCCTGGGCCACCGCACGGATCCCTTCCATCAGGGCGCCAGGCGGTTTTTGCGGCAGCCGGCGCGCCAGGCCGCGGTCGATGCGCCAGCCGGCCTGGGTGAACATCTCGATCATCGTCACCCGCGTGAACCAGCGGATGTGGGTGCGGTCCAGCAGACCCGAGTTTTCGTAGCGGAACAGCCCGGTGGCCAGGCGCATCTGCACACTCCAGTGCTGTGCATTGGGAATGCAGGTGACCAGGCTGCCCTGCGCGTCGATGCGTTCGCGAATCTGCGCCAGCAGCCGCCAGGGGTCACGCAGGTGTTCCAGGCAGTCGCCAAAGACCCAGCAGTCGGCTGGGAACAGCGCCGCAAAGGCCGCCGGCGTGAATCGTTCGATGTCACCGTCCAGCGCCAGGTCGCAGGCGTGGCGCGCCACGCGGGCGTAGTCACTGTCGATGTCGATGCCGGTGTAGTGCACGGCGGGGTTCTGCGCGCGGTAGGCACGGGCCAGTGCGCCGTGCATGCAACCGACTTCGACCACGCGCCGCGCACCGGCAGGCATCAGGGCCAGCAGGTCCTGGTTGACAACCTCGTGCGCAGGGGTCTGTTTCATGGTCGAGGCGTTGGTTTCGATGCTCATGACTTGTTCTCTATAGGGGTCTATCGCAGCCACTCGTTGACGCCGCGGCCCAGGCTCAGCAGGTTGGCGTTGAGTTGTTGGCCGTCGTGCAATGCGTTGACGTAGCCGATGCGCAGGTTGAAGTGCTCGGACTCGGCACCCATGACGTCAAACAGGCTGCGCCGGCCCAGCTGCTGCCACTGCTGCAAGGTGAAGTTGCGCACCTGGTCGCTGTTGCGCAGCACCGCCCCCACACGGCGCGCGCGGTCAAAGGTAGACACCGCCTGTTCATGCACCTCGGCGGCACGGTAGCGCCGGGCCTCCAGCGCTTCGGCACGCTGCAGTTCCACAGCGCGCGCCCGCTTGCGCGCGGCATCGGTGGCAGGTTCAATGCCAGGGCTGATCAGCGGCAAGGTCACCGCCAGCCCCAGCGCATAGTTGCTGCTGCGTGTGCTGCCGCGGCTGCCGCCACCGCCGGCGGCCTGCGCGCCGCTGAAACTCCAGCTGACCTGGGGCTTGGTGGCCGCAGAAACAGCCTGCACGTAGCGCTGCGCGGCGCGCGCCTGCGCCGTCAGTGCGGCAACTTCGGTGCTGCTTTCAACCTCGCTCAACAACTCGTTCAGGTCGGGCACGGTCAGCAGCACGGTCGACAGCCCCTCCGCATCCGGCAGTTCGTCGCCCACCATGCGCCGCAGGCGCAGTTCGACCTGGCGTAATTGCGACTGCGCCTGCGTGCTGGCCAGCTCCGCCTGCTGCAGGCTCTTGCGGGCCTGCACCAGTTCGCTCGCGCGGCCCCTGTCGGCGCGCACGATGGTTTCCAGGGCCTGCACCAGGCAGGACATCTTGCGCATCTGCTGCCCGTAGACCTGCACATGCTGGTTGAACCGGCTGCGCTCCAGCGCCAGTGCCACGGCGTTCAATGCCAACTGTTCGCGAACCGACAAATGGCCGAATCGCGCTGACTCGGCCAACTGGGTGCGCCAGTCCGTCAGGCGGTCGACACGACCGCCGTCGTACAGCAACTGCCCGGCATTGAAGGTGGCGCGAAACTGAAACGGGGTGTTTTCGGTGCCAGCCAGGCTTTGGGATCCCCCCGGCCCGACGCCGGCGCCCACGCTGGCCTGCACACGCTTGCCGGCACGCATCTCGGCGATGTCGGACAGTGCCGCCTCGGCCGAAAACTGTGCTGCCTGCACGCTGTGGCTGCGTGCCAAGGCCTTTTGAACCAGCGCCTGCAGGGCCGCGCGAGGGTCGGCATGGGTGTCCGTACCCAGTTGAGTCCCCTGCCCCAGACCACGGGTGGTGGTGTCGCCTTCGTCAACACAGGCGCCGCGGGCCGCTGCCGACAAGGGCAACAGCGCCAGCCATTGGAATAGCAGCGTCAGCACCAGGGTCGACCCGCGCGACAAAGCAGACCGGCGCGCGCGCCGCTCGCGCGCAACAGCACCCGGCACGGCGGCGTGCGGCAGTCGGCGTTTGGCAAGTCCACTGAACGGCAAGGCAATGTCTCCATCGCGCGGCAAGCCCACGCGGGCGGGCATCAAACCCGCCCAGGAAGTCTGGCGCGCCGGAAGCCGGCACGGTCGCCCGAGTTCAGGGCAGTTCCCTGTTCATTTGCGCGCCCGTCGGTCAAGCGCTGCTGGCAGATCCGGCAAGCAGCCCGCAACAGGGTCGACGTCTTCCGCCTATCATCCAGACGTGTACCGACGCTTGATCACACTGCTCATTTGCCTGTGCATCCCACTTCAGAGTTGGGCCGCTGTTGCCATGCCTGCAGCGCCCTGCCCGATGGCCGACGCGATGTCGCGGCAGATGAGCCAGCAACTGATCGATCGGATGGCCCGACCTGCAGACGGCCCGATGGTCTCAGCGCCGGTCGATGCCGCATCGGCGGAGGCCGAAGAACCCGCTTGCGACTGCTGCAACGACCTGGAAACCTTTGCCAAGACCGGCAAGGTCTGCAAGGCGGAGCAGGAATGCCAGGTTCAGCCCGCAAGCCTGGACCTGCCCAGGGCGACGGCCGATCGGGCCGATATAGCCAGCACGGATGCCTACCGTGTCCAGACCGGAGCCCTGGCACCCGCCGGGTGGCCCGCGACGGTTTGGCGACCCCCGAACTTGCACTGAGCCGTTGATCGGCCCAACTGCCGGCACCGGTCGGCAGGGGATTGCAAGCCGGGCCCTGGCGGCCCGGACTCTTCGGATGGAGTTGCCTGAATGTCCACAAACTTGCCCGCATGCCGGCACCCGGCTGGCTTGCGCCCACCCCTTGGTGTTGCCGCACTGCACGCTGCGCTGCTCACCCTGCTGATGCTGCTCAATGGCCCTGCAGCGGCAGCGCCAGATTCGGTGGCGCACCAATCGCCGCTGGATCTGGACGCTGCCATGACACTGGCCGAGACCCGCTCGCGTGCACTGCCGGCGGCGCAGTTGGCAGCCCGGGCAGCGCGTGAACGCGCCGTGGCCGCAGGCCAGCGGCCCGACCCGGTGATGCGGTTCGGCGTCGACAACCTGCCAGTGGAAGGCTCACCCGACCGCGCCTTGACCCGCGAGCCCACCACGGCACGCAGCATCGGCATCGTGCAGGCGCTGCCCAACCGCGCTAAACGCCAGGCTCGCAGCCTGCGGTTCGAGCAGGACGCCAGGGTGGCGCTGAGCCGCCGCACCGCGCAGCGCGCCGAAGTACGCCGCGAGGCCGCACTGGCCTGGTGGCGTGTGCACACCCAACTTCAACAACTGCTTCTGCTGGACGCGCTGAACACCGAGGCCCTGCTCACCCAGCAGGCCGCCGAAGCAGCATTTCGCGCCGGCACCGGCAGCCCGGCCGACGTCTTTGCGGCCCGCTCGCTGCCGGCCCGGCTGGGCGATCAGCGCCTGCAGGTGCAATCGCAGCTGGCCACCGCACGCAGCGCACTGCGCCGCTGGGTGGGCGACGCCGCAGACGCCCCGCTGGCCGGCGCACCGGTATTGACGGCACATGCGCTGGGCGATGATCCCCAGTCCGCGCTGGACAAGGACCCCACGCTGCTGGGCGCCGCAGCCGCTGAAGACCGTGCCCGGGCCCTGGTGGACCTGGCCCGCGAAGAAGGCACACCCGACTGGAGCGTGGACCTGCGCTTCCAGCAGCGTGCGCTTCGCTACGACAACATGGTGACGATCGGCTTTTCCCTGCCCTTGCGCTGGGATGCTGCAAACCGCCAGGACCGGGAAACAGCGGCCCGCGCCGCCGAGGTACAGCAGGCGGTGGCGCTGACGGAAGAACTGCGCCGCAGCCGCGCGGCCGAAGTCGACAGCTGGCAGCAACGCTGGCGCCTGGGCCTGGATCGGCTGGCTGGCTACGACCAGCAGTTGCTGCCGCTGGCCGCGTCACGAACACAGGCCGCGTTGGCCAGCTACAGCGCCGGCAACGGCGCCTTGGCCGCTGTGCTGCAGGCCCGCCAGGCCGAACTGGCACTGCGCCTGGAACGTGTGCAGATCGAACTGGACGTCGCCACCGACTGGACACGCCTGAACACCCTGATTCCGCCGCCGGAGGCCACACCATGAACCCCACCTCGTCACACAAGCTTGCATGGACCCTGGCCGGCGTGGTGGCACTTTCTGCCGTGGCCGGTGGCGCCTGGTGGCTGGGGCGCTACCAGGGCATGGGGCACGCCGCACAGGCAGAAGGTGGCCCTGGCGCCACCATGGCGATGGAGGCCACCCCAACCATGGCCGCGG
>JAHECB010000366.1 GCA_024641925.1 Betaproteobacteria bacterium | reverse complement strand
CGATGACAGTTTGGCGCCGGATTTTGTGACAGTGAATTCGACTGTCACAAACACGCAACGCAGATGGCGCCCAAGCGCCAGCCAACGCCCCGATGGGGGCCAAACCCAAATTTCAGGTCTGACCGATCCGGCCGTGGCTGTAGCGTGCAACCAACGCGCCCTGGGCGCTGACGCCGTCCAGGCCCGTCCGGACATAGCTGCCGTCGGGCTGCAACAGCCAGGCGTCACGGCTGTCATACAGGTAGGGCACCAGGCCCTCGTCAATCACGCGCTGGCGCAGAACGGCGTCTTTCACAGGCCAGGCGATCTCGATGCGGCCGAACATGTTGCGGCTCATCCAGTCGGCGCTGGACAGATACAGCACCTCGTCATCCGGCGCCGCCCCCCAGCAAAAATACATGATCCGGGTGTGTTCCAGGAAGCGGCCCACGACGGAGCGAACGCGGATGTTGTCGGTCACGCCGGGCAGCCCGGGCGGCAACAGGCAGGCGCCGCGAACAATGAGGTCGATGCTGGCGCCAGCCTCGGAGGCATCGATCAGGCCCTGGATCAGCGCCGGGTCGGTCAACGCATTGATTTTCACCACCACACGGGCCGGCAACCCCGCCTGGGCCGCCATACCCACCTGACGCAGGTGCTGCAACATGCGCCGGTGCAGGATGAAAGGCGCCGGCAGCAAGGCCTTGGGCCGATGCAGCCGCACCTGGTTGGCCAGCTGCTGGAACACGGCCTCGGCGTCATCGGTGAGCATCGGGTCAGCAGTCAACTGGCCGATGTCGGTATACAGGCGCGCGGTGCGCGGGTTGTAGTTACCGGTGGACAGGTGCAGGTAGCGGCGCAGCGCAGCACCTTCTCGGCGCGTCACCAGCAACAGCTTGGCATGGGTCTTCAGCCCGACGATGCCGTAAACCACCTGCGCGCCCACGGCCTCCAGGCGCTCGGCCCAGTTGATGTTGGCTTCTTCATCAAATCGGGCCTGCAATTCCACCACCGCCAGCACTTCCTTGCCCCGGCGCGCGGCGTCGATCAGCAGTTCCATGATGACGCTCTCGGCACCGGTGCGGTAGATGGTCTGCTTGATGGCCAGCACCGAGGGGTCGTTGACGGCTTCGCGCAGGAAGCGCAACACGGGCTCAAAGCTTTCGAACGGATGGTGCAGCAGCACATCCTTGCGCCGGATCTGCTCAAACATCGAAGGGCCCGCCGTCAAGGTCCGCGGCCAGGCGGGTTCAAACAACGGAAACCGCAGCTCATCGGCATCGGCGCCGTCTATAAGCTGGTTCAGGCGCACCAGGTTGACCGGCCCGTCGACCCGGTACAAGGCCGAAAGGGGCAGCTCGAACTGCTGCAGCAGGAACCGGTACAGATCTTCCGGGCAGCTGGACACCACCTCGAGGCGGATGGCACGGCCAAAGGGCCGGCGCGTCAGGTGGCTGCGTAAGGCCTTGCGCAGGTTGCCGGCTTCGTCGGAATCCAGATCAAAGTCAGCGTCCCGCGTGACCCGGAACTGTGAAAACGACTGCACCTGGCGGCCAGCAAACAAGGTAGCCAGATGAGCCCGTATGACGCTGGTCAGCAGCACAAACACCTGTTTCCCGCCACTGATGGCCGCCGGCAACTTGATGACACGTGGCAAGACACGGGGCACTTTGACGATGGCGACGTCGTTGGCGCGACCAAAGGCGTCCTTGCCCCCGAGTCGGGCGATGAAGTTGAGCGACTTGTTGGCCACCTGCGGAAACGGGTGGCTGGGGTCCAGACTCACCGGCACCAGCAAAGGCCGCACCTGTTCGTTGAAGAAGCCGGCCACCCAGCGCCGCTGCGCGGCGTTGCGATCTTCGTGGTTGCGCACCACGATGCGTTGCCGCTCCAGGGCCGGCATGACATGGTCGTTGAACACCGCATACTGCTGCGCAATGATGCGGTGCGCAGCGGCCGAAACCGCCTCAAAGGCCGCCGCACCCGGCCCCTCCGGACGGCGCAGCGCCGCCTCCAGGCGGTCGGGCATGCGGATCTCGAAAAACTCGTCCAGATTGGACGACACGATGGTGACGTAGCGCAGCCGCTCCAGCAGCGGCACGTCGGCACGCTCCGCCTGTGCCAGCACGCGACGGTTGAAATCCAGAATGGCCCGCTCGCGATCCAGCAGGGGAGGCCGATGCGTGATCTTGCTGTCGCCGGGCGGCGTCGCGGCCGGCGGGGCTGTATGGCTCATGGTCAGAGTCTAGCCAGTGACTGTGACATTGTGATGACCGGGCGCTCGCCGCACAGCGCGGCACAGCCGGGCTGCGGGCTCAGGCCGCCGCCGCAGCAGCAGCCAGCGCCTCGGCCCAGCGGCGGCTGGCATCACCGTCCCGCGCCTCGACCATGACCCGGAGTACCGGCTCGGTCCCCGATGCGCGGATCAGCACCCGGCCGTTGTCGCCCAGGTCGCGTTCGGCTGCAGCGCGCAGCTCTGCCATGGTGGCGCTGTTCTGCCAGTCGCCTTCAGGCCGCAAACGCACGTTGATCATGGTCTGAGGAAACAGGGTCACGTCCTTCAGCAGCGTGGCCAGGCTCTGTCCGTGGCGCCGTACGGCCTGCAAAATCTGCAAGGCGCTGACGATGCCGTCACCCGTGGTGTGGCGGTCCAGGGCCAGCAGGTGGCCTGAGCTTTCACCGCCCAGCGTCCAGTCGTGAGCGGCCAGTTCTTCCAGCACATACCGGTCACCCACCTTGGCACGCACGAGTTGCACGCCCAGGACGGCCAGCGCCTGCTCCACGGCCATGTTGGTCATCAGGGTACCGACCACCCCGGGCACCTCGCGGCCTTGCGACAGGCGGTCTGCCGCAATCGCATACAGCAACTCATCGCCGTTGTACAAACGGCCGGCGCTGTCCACCAGTTGCAGCCGGTCGGCGTCGCCATCCAGTGCAACGCCGTAGTCGGCACCCTGCTCCATCACGGTGCGCACCAGCGCCTGGGGCGACGTGGCGCCAAAACCCTGATTGATATTGAGCCCGTCCGGCGCACAGCCGATAGAGATCACGGTCGCGCCCAGCTCATGAAAAACTTCGGGGGCAACGTGGTACGCAGCGCCGTGCGCAGCGTCCACCACGATCTTCATGCCGCGCAGCGACAAGGTGTGTGGCACGGTGCTCTTGCAGAATTCGATGTAGCGGCCCCGCGCGTCGTCCAGCCGTCGCGCCTTGCCCAAGGCGGCCGAGTCCACCCACTGGGGTATCTTGTCCAGCATGCCTTCGACGTCGCGCTCCCACTCGTCCGGCAGCTTTTCGCCGCGCGCGGAAAAGAACTTCACGCCGTTGTCCTGAAAGCCGTTGTGCGAAGCGCTGATCACCACGCCCAGATCCAGCCGGAGCGCCCGTGTAAGGTAGGCCACTCCCGGCGTAGGCAGGGGGCCGCACAGCAGCACGTCGACCCCGGCCGACGCAAATCCGGCTTCCAGCGCAGATTCCAGCATGTAGCCCGAGATCCGGGTGTCCTTGCCAATGACGACCGTGGGGCGCT
Source organism: Betaproteobacteria bacterium (assembly GCA_024641925.1). Lineage (GTDB taxonomy): Bacteria > Pseudomonadota > Gammaproteobacteria > Burkholderiales > Burkholderiaceae_C > Rubrivivax. Next base: position 480 of record JAHECB010000366.1, on the reverse strand, counting down.
CGACACTGCGACGCAGCACCTGGCCCACGGCGTGGCCCAGACCGAGCATGAAGTCCGGCGTGATGGGCGGCTTGCCCACCGTGCCTCGAATGCCGTCGGTGCCAAAGTACTTTCTAGACATGCTGCCTCGCTTGTGATCTTTTCGGGGTCGTAGCCACATTGTCGACGCTGGCCCTCGGCACGACGCCCAACCTTGGCGCTGCTGCAGCCAGCCATTTCAATAGCGAATGTTTCAGCGACAAGATTTCGGCGTTGCGATGTTGAAAGCGCAGTGCATCTTGACAGTAGACGCCAGGAAACATGGCCAGAAAGAACGCCAGCACACGCCCGCATTTCGCGTTCGCAACGCGTCCGGCCATGGAGCCGGCAGGACACACCGCCCGGTTCGCCACAAAAAAACGGGGCCCTGAGCCCCGTTTTCCAACCCTGCCGGCCTTTGGTTCAAAGGCTTGCGGTGTCTCAAGCAGCAGCTGGCGCACT
>JAHECB010000099.1 GCA_024641925.1 Betaproteobacteria bacterium | reverse complement strand
TTCGACCCTGTGGTCTGGGACCGTCGCCGATTTGAGGCCTTCTGGGGCTGGGCCTATCGTTTCGAAGCCTACACACCGGCGCCAAAGCGGATGCGGGGCTACTACGCCCTGCCGATGCTGTGGCAAGGCCAGGTCATCGGCTGGGGTAACGCGGCGGTGCAGGCCGGACGCCTGCGCATCGATTGGGGCTTCCAGTCGGGCCGCAAGCCCAGGGACGCTGCGTTTCGCAACGCACAAGATGCCGAAACCGCTCGTCTGCAGGCCTTCCTGAACCTGCAGGCCTGAGCCTGACCCGCACACACCGCCCTCAAGGCGCAGCAGGCTGAACCACGGGCCGTTGCCGCAGTGCCAGCAGCGCACCCAGCATCAGCGCAGCGGTGCTCCAGCCCAGACCGCGCACCAGGCCTGCGGCACCGTCGCCGCCTTGCACCCCGTCGGCGATCCAGCCCACGGCGCTGGGGCCCACGATCTGCCCCAGGGCAAACACGATGGTGAACGCCGCAATGCCTGCTGGCCACGACGCCGGTGGCGCGTTGTGCCGCACCAGGGCCGTGGTCGACGCCACCACCGACAGAAAGACACTGCCAAACAACGCGCCGGAAACAAACACCACCACCGGCTGCGTGCTGAGCACGGGCATCAATGTGGCCACGGCCAGCAAGGCATTCAGCAGCGCCAGCGGCACGCCCCCCCGGTGGCGCTGCAGCAGGCCGGCCCACAGCCACGAGGAGGCCACCACGCCCAGCCCCAGCACCGTGAAAAACGCCGTCACCAAGGTCGACGACATGCCCTGTTCACGCAGCAGCGTGACGATGAAGGTCATGTAGCCGATGTAACCCAAACCGAACATCGTGTACGCCGCCAGCCCGAAGGCATAAGGGCCGACGGCAAAAGGCGCGCGGGGCGCACCGCGCAGCGGCGGCGCGGCCAGCGTGCGGGTCCACCAGGCTGTAGCCCAGGTGGCGCCCAAGGCCAGCGCGCCCAGTGCCATCCAGGCCCGTGTCCAGCCGCTGTCGCCCAAGGCCACCAGGGGTGGCACCAGCCAGGCCGAAACGGCAATGCCCAACCCGGTACCGCCGTAGTAAATGCCCAGCACCAGGCCGCTGCGCCGCGGTGCATGGGCGGCCAAGCGAGCGGCCAGTACGCCGCCGGCCACAAAACTGGCGGCGCTGGCCACACCCAGCAGCAGCCGCAAGCCCAGCAGCGCAGGGTTGCTGCGCGCAAAGCCATGCAACGTCAGCAGCACACAAGCCGCCAATCCACCACCCAGCATCACCCGTCGCGCGTCCAGCTGACGCAGCATCATCGGCAACACCAAGGCACCCAGCAGATAACCCGCCGCATTGACGGTGTTCATGGCGCCAGCCAGAAAGTAGGTCCAGGCCAGGTCGGCGCGCATCGCGGGCAGCAGCAAGGCGTAGGCAAATCGGGCCAGGCCCAGCGACACGGCGCTGGCCAGGGCCAGTGCCAGCGCGGTACCCAGCAAGGCGGGTGCGCCTGGCGTGTCGGCATCCATCAGGAAGCGGCTGCCTCGGCTTGCCGCGCCAGCAGCACGGCACTTGCCAGTTCGGCAAATCCTTCGCCGCGGTCGGCACGCGTGATGTAAGCCGGCCAGATCTTCAAGGCGTGCGAAAAATGCATCAGGTTGGCAACCCCCACGCTGTTTGGAAAGTGCTGGAACATCAGCTGGTCGTTGGTGGAGTCGCCGACGTAGACCCAGCGCTGGATTTCATCGTCCAGCGTCCGCGCAAACAGGCGCCTTACCATCCACTCGGCGGCACTGAATTTGGTGTGGCTGCCAAACCAGCCGTTGATGTGGATGCTGCTGACGGTGGCATTCATGCCCGCTTGCTGCATCAGCGCCACCACCTGCGCTATGGCCGGCGCCGGCAAGTGGGTGAATTCGCTGTGGTCGATGGCGATGTCGGTCACGCGCCCGGCGCTGTCGGCCGCCAAGGTGGCACCGGGCACCTCCTCAAGGATGCGCTGCGCCACTTGTCGAAGCAAGGTGGCGTTGTGCGCACGCAGCGTCTGATCCTGCACATATTCAGTCAGCAGGCCATCGCCGTTTCGCAAAACTGCCACGGCGCCGTTTTCAGCGACGATGGCATGCACCGGCCAGGCCTGGGCAAAAGGCAGGCTCCAGCCCAGGGGCCGACCGGTGATCGCAATCACGGGCAAGCCTGCCGCCGCCAGCTTGTGCAGGGCCTGCAAGGCGGCGGTTTCGATGGCACCTTCGCGGGTCAGCGTGTCGTCGATGTCGGTCATCACGCCCAACAGACCGCGCCAGGCGGCCGCGGGTGCTTCGGCCAAGGGCCGGCAGGACTGTTCTGCATCAGCCCGGACAGGAGATGTTGTTGCCATGCCGCGAGTCTGGCATGGGCGGTTGGCGGGTAGCGCGGCAGGCGTTGATGTAAAGACCGAATCAACGGCGTTGCGATGACACCAAAGGGAGGGCACTTTTGCCGCTTTGCCTTGATGTGCCCACAAAGACCCGACAAAACACTGCTGTTTTGGGCCAACGCGCCCACACCCGTTCCAGCGACATGGCTAGAATTCAGTCCAGTTTCGAGGAGCGTTGCAAGGCACACCTCCCGTGTCCCAGGCTCGAAACCCTTCATTGCAACCGCGCTCACCTGTACGAATGGGCTTCGTGGGTGAGTGGTCTTTCAAGACCCGGCCAATCGGCTTCTCCCCAGGCACCACGTACAGGTTCAATCCCTGTTTCACTGGAGCTTGTCAATGAATGCCGTTCTGAAGTCGCTGCCTGCGCAGCAACACATCGTCGCCGACCTGTCGCTGGCCGACTGGGGCCGTAAGGAAATCAAGATCGCCGAGACCGAGATGCCGGGTCTGATGGCCATCCGCGAAGAATTTGCCAAGGCGCAACCGCTGAAGGGCGCCCGCATCGCTGGCAGCCTGCACATGACCATCCAGACCGCCGTGCTGGTGGAAACGCTGCAAGCCCTGGGCGCCGACGTACGCTGGGCCTCGTGCAACATCTTCAGCACCCAGGACCACGCCGCCGCGGCGCTGGCTGCCAAGGGCACGCCGGTGTTTGCCTACAAGGGCGAAACCCTGGCCGACTACTGGGACTACACCCACCGCATCTTTGAATTCGACGCCAAGGGCACCACGGGTGAAGGCCCGAACATGATCCTGGACGACGGCGGCGACGCCACGCTGCTGATGCACCTGGGCAAGGAAGCCGAAACCAACCCGGCGCTGCTGTCCAAGCCCGGCAGCGAAGAAGAGACCTTCCTGTTTGCCGCCATCAAGGCCAAGCTGGCCGAAGACAGCACCTGGTACAGCCGCAAGGGCGCGCAGATCATCGGCGTGACCGAAGAAACCACCACGGGCGTGCTGCGCCTGAACGAGATGTCGGCCAAGGGCACGCTGATGTTCCGCGCCATCAACGTCAACGACAGCGTCACCAAGAGCAAGTTCGACAACCTGTACGGTTGCCGCGAAAGCCTGGTGGACGCCATCAAACGCGCGACCGACGTGATGATCGCCGGCAAGGTGGCCTGTGTGGCCGGCTACGGCGACGTGGGCAAGGGCAGCGCCCAGGCCCTGCGTGCCCTGAGCGCCCAGGTGTGGGTGACCGAGATCGACCCCATCAACGCGCTGCAGGCCGCGATGGAAGGCTACAAGGTCGTGACCATGGAATACGCCGCCGACAAGGCCGACATTTTTGTCTCGGCCACCGGCAACAAGAGCGTCATCACGCGCAAACACATGGCGGCCATGAAGGACCAGGCCATCGTCTGCAACATCGGCCACTTCGACAACGAGATCGACGTTGCCAAGCTGGAAGACTGCACCTGGGAAGAGATCAAGCCGCAAGTGGACCATGTGATTTTCCCGGACGGCAAGCGCATCATCCTGCTGGCCAAGGGCCGCCTGGTGAATCTGGGCTGCGGCACGGGCCACCCGAGCTTCGTGATGAGCAGCAGCTTTGCCAACCAGACGATTGCGCAGATCGAGCTGTTCTCGCGCAGCGGCGCCTACAACCCGGGCCAGGTCTACGTGTTGCCCAAGCACCTGGACGAAAAAGTGGCGCGTCTGCACCTGAAGAAGGTGGGCGCCATGCTGACCGAACTGAGCGACGAGCAGGCCGCCTACATCGGCGTTTCCAAGCAAGGCCCGTACAAGGCCGACAGCTACCGCTACTGATCGCAGGCTGCACCGCAGCTTGTTGCCGGCCGCCCTGTCCCACTGCGGGACCGGGCGGCCTGACAGTGCCCGGCGCGGTTCGGGCACCGCACGACGCCAGGACCCTGTCATGAGCCAAGCCGTACCCATCAGTTTCGAGTTTTTCCCACCCAACACACCGGTAGGCAGCGAGAAGCTGAAAACCGTGGTGGCCGACCTGTCGGCGGTTGAGCCGGAGTTTTTCAGCGTCACCTACGGCGCCGGCGGCAGCACCCGCGACAAGACGCTGGCCACCGTCAAGGCCATTGCCGCCCTGGGACACAGCGCCGCGCCGCACCTGTCGTGTGTAGGCAGTACGGCCGAGGGCATTTCAGAGATCCTGGAAACCTACCGTACACAGGGTATTGACCGACTGGTGGCGCTGCGTGGCGACCTGCCCAGCGGCACCGCCACCGCGGGCGAGTTCCGCTATGCGTCAGACCTGATCGAATTCATCCGCAAGACCCAGGGCAACGACTGGCACATCGAAGTCGCCGCCTACCCCGAATACCACCCGCAGCAGCGTTATGCACGCAAGGACCTGGAACACTTTGCGGCCAAGGTCAAGGCTGGCGCCAATTCGGCCATCACCCAGTTCTTTTTCAACCCTGACGCGTACTTCCACTTTGTGGATGAAGTGCGGGCGCTGGGTGTGGACGTGCCCATCGTGCCGGGCATCATGCCCATCCACAGCTATTCCAAGATCGCGCAGTTTGCGGCCCGCGACGGCATCGAGATCCCACGCTGGGTGTCGCTGAAGATGGAAGGTTTCATGGACGACGCCGCGTCGATCCGGGCCTTTGGCATCGACGTGGTGGCACGGCTGTGTGAACGGCTGATTGCTGGCGGCGCGCCGGGCATTCACTTCTACACGCTCAACCAGAGTGCGCTGTCGCTCGAGGTGTGCAAGCGTTTGGGCAGGGTTCAGGGCTGACTCGTCGGCGATCCATCACACCGCTCACAGGCGGCGTGCAGCGGGTGCGTCAAGGGGCCTGCCAGGCCAGCCCCTCGTCGGTCAGTACGGTCATCAAGGGCACGTCATGGGGCTCAGCCTTCAGCCAGGGCACATAGCCGTTGGCGTAAGCCAGGCCCACGGTGTGTGGCTGGTCGGTCATGGCCCCCAACGTGCGGTCGAAAAACCCGCCGCCATAACCCAACCGCACCCCTTTGGGCCCGTAGCCCACACAGGGCACCAGCAGCAACTGCGGTTGCAGGCGCGCCGTGCCCTTGGGCTTGGGGATGCCATAGGCGTCTTCTTCCATGTCGCAGCCGGGGTACCACTGGTGGTAGCTGAGCTGCTTGGTCTGCTTGTCCATCACCGGCAGCGCAATGCGCCTGCCGCTGTGCGCCTCGGTCCAGCGGAACAAGGCCGGCAAGGTGTCGAATTCGCCCTTGATGGGCCAGTAGGCGCCGATGATGGTTTCGCTGCGCTCCATCAGCCACACCCGCAGCACTTCCTGCAGGTGCATGGCACGCAAGGGGCGGTCGACCAGGGTCTGGCGCTCGGCTTGCAATTGGCGTCGCAACGTCGCCTTGTCCTGGGCAGGCGCCAGAGACTCGGCCAGTGAAGGATCGTTCGGGGGCGTGGAAGATGACGTCATGGGCCGTTGGACAACGAGCTGCTCATGGCGGTATTGTCGGGCCAAGGCCCAACCGGGGTCCACCCGGACGACCGACCGCCAACCTTGCATGCCCAGGCCGCCATCCCCACGCCCACAACCGGAACATGTCCGCCACTGCCTGGAACTGCTGGGCAGTGCGGGCGCCATGCGCGCGCGACGCATGTTCGGCGGCTGGGGCTTGTATGCCGGCGAACTTTTCATCGCACTGATCGCCAAAGACCAGCTGTACCTGAAGGTCAATGCGGTCACGCAGCCCCGGTTCGAATCGGCGGGCGGCCAGGCTTTCGTCTACAGCGCCAACGGCAAAACGGCTGCGATGGGCTACTACGCCCCCCCTGCCGAGGCCATGGAGTCCCCCGCGCTGATGCAGCCCTGGGCAGCCCTGGCTGTGCAAGCGGCGTTGGCGGCACGATCGGCAAGGCAAACAACCCAGGCCCTGTCCACAGCCGCGCGCGGCAGACCCAGGCCATGAGGTAACAGATGCGCTTTTGACGCGTTGCCACAACGCCCACCTGCGCTAGATTCGTGATATGGCAAACCCGAACCTGCAGCTGTACTCGCCGACCCCACGCGTGACACTTCGCCTGACACGCCGAGCCCGAATCCTGGGCAGCCTGGTCCTGGCCGCCCTGGCACTGGCCGGCATGCCCACAAGCCATGCGCAGACGAGCACGGCCGCAAGCCCGCTGTCCGACGCTGACAGCGCGGTGGTGCAGGCGCGTGACGTTTTTGGTAGCAGGGACAAGAACCAGGCAGCCCGCCTGGCGCAGCTGCAGCAAGCCGTGGCGGGCCACCCCCTGGCCGCCTGGGTCGACTACTGGGCCTTGAGAAGCCGGCTGGGCGAAGCCCAGCAGCCCGAGCTGACTGCCTTTTCCAAGCGCTGGCCCAGCACCTACGTGGAAGACCGCCTGCGCAACGACTGGCTGCTGGAACTGGGGCGTCGCCAGGATTGGGACAACTTCCGCACCGAACGGGCGCTGTTCCGCATGAATGACGACCGGGACGTGCAGTGCTACACCCTGCTGCTGCAGCACCGGGACGGGCTGGACGTGCGCGACGCTGCACGCAGCGCCTGGCACAGCCAGCGCTCGGCCAGTGACGGCTGCACCCTGATGGGCCAGACCCTGGTACGCGCCAAGGTGCTGAGCCAAGCCGACGCCTGGCAGGAAATGCGCTTTTCCGCCGAAAGCAACCGCAAGAGCGCGGCGCTGGCAGCAGCAGAAGTCATCAGTCCCGCGTTGGAAAAAATGGTCGCGTCGCTGTGGGCCAACCCCACGCGCTTCCTGGCCCGACGCCTGTCGACCGGCACGCTGCGTGCGCACGACCTGGATCTGCTGGCCGTCATTCGAGGTGCCGCCAGCGACCCCGAGGCCACGGCGGACCTGATCGAAAAACGGGTCGGCACACGCTTCAGCGCCGAACAACTGGCCACGGCCTGGGCTCATGTGGCCAAGAACGCCGCGATCAAACACGACCCTGACGCCGCCGAGTACGCACGGCGCGCCTGGCAAGTCTGGGACCGCGCGCACAAGGCCGGTGTGCAGCCGCCGTGGAGCGAAGACGTGCTGTCCTGGCATGTGCGGGCCGGGCTGCGTGAAAGCGGCAACAACAATCAGCGCTGGCGTCTGGTGCTGCGGGCCATCGACGCCATGCCCGACAGCGCACTGCAGGCTGCCAGTTCACGCCCGCAAGGCTGGAGTGCCGCCCTGCGGCCCGACGACCGCGACGGCACCTGGGTGTACTGGAAGGCACGCGGCACACTGGCGCTGGCGCCTTCGGGGCTCAGGGGTGACGAACAGCGCAACGCCGCGCAGGCCTGGTTGACGGCGCTGTCCGCCCACCCGGGGTTTTATGGCCAGCTGGCCGGCGCAGACCTGAAACTGCCTTTCAGCCTGCCTGCCGCGCTGGCGCCGCTGACCGAGGCCGAACGCAGCCCGGTCAGCGCCTTGCCGGGCTTGAACCGCGCGCTGCTGCTGTTCAAGCTGGGCCTGCGCAGCGAGGCCGTGCGCGAATGGAACTACACGTTGATCGGCATGAACACAAGGCAGCTGCTGGCTGCAGCCCAGTTGGCTTGCGACAACGCCGTGTGGGATCGCTGCATCAACACCAGTGAACGCACCGACGGCGACATCGACATCGTGCAGCGATTTCCGCTGCCGCTGCGGGGCCATCTGGTGGATGCCGCAACCAGTGAAAACCTGGAACCCGCCGTGCTGTTTGGCCTGATCCGCCAGGAGTCGCGTTTCATCATGGACGCGCGCTCGCATGTGGGCGCCTCGGGCCTGATGCAGCTGATGCCCGCCACCGCACGCTGGACGGCCAAGAAGATCGGGCTGGACTACAAGCGCGACATGATCAACGACCCCGAAGTCAACCTGCGCCTGGGCTCCGCCTACCTGAGGCGGCTGCTGGACGACTTTGACGGCTCGCTGGCCCTGGCCGCCGCGGCCTACAACGCCGGTCCCGGCCGGTCGCGCCGCTGGCGCGAAGGCCCGGTGCTGGAGTCCGCGGCCTGGGTGGAAACCATTCCCTTCAACGAAACCCGCGACTACGTGAAAAAAGTGCTGTCCAACACCGTGACCTACAACGCCCTGCTGGGCGAGCCGCTGAAGACGCTGCCGGCTCGACTGGGCCCGACCATAGGCCCACGCGCACCCGGCGCCCGGGAACCCGACGAAGAGCTGCCATGAAGCGCATCCTGGTTCTGGGTGGCACCGGCTTTGTGGGCCGGTCGCTGTGTGAAGCGCTGGCCCGCGAAGACCGTGCCTGTGTGGTGCGGGTGCCCACGCGGCGCCGCGCCCATGGCGCCCATGTGCAGACCTTGCCCACGGTGGAACTGGTGCAGGCCGATGTGCACGACGCCACCGCACTGCTGCGCCTGGTCAGCGGCTGCGACGCCGTTGTCAACCTGGTGGCCGCGCTGCACGGTAATGCCGCGTCCTTTGAACACGTGCATGTGACCCTGCCACGCAAGATCACCACTGCCTGCCGCGCCGCCGGTGTGCGCCGCCTGGTGCATGTCAGCGCCCTGGGCGCCGACATCGGCGCGCCGTCGATGTACTTGCGCAGCAAAGCGCAAGGTGAACTGGCGCTGGCAGCGGCCCCTGAGTTGCTGACCACCGTGTTGCGCCCTTCGGTCATCTTTGGTGCCGACGACCGCTTCCTGAACCTGTTTGCACAACTGCAGGCTGCTGCCCCCGTGATGCCCCTGGCCGGCAGCGACGCACGCTTTCAACCGGTCTGGGTTGAAGACGTGGCCAGTGCGCTGCTGCGCTGCCTGCAAGACCCGGCCACGGCTGGCAAGACCTATGAATGCACCGGGCCCGACGTGCTGACGCTGTCCGACCTGGTGCGACTGGCCGGGCGCTTCAGCGGACATGAAAGACTGCAGATCCCCTTGCCCGGCTGGGCCGGCTGGCTGCAGGCCGTGGCCATGGAGGTCTTGCCCGGTCAACCGCTGATGTCGCGTGACAACCTGCGGTCGATGCAAGTACCCAATGTCGCCAGCGGCCATGGTGACAACCTGGCGTCGCTGGGCATCCAGGCTGCGTCGCTGAACGCGGTGGCGCCGCTGTACCTGGGCGGCCAGGCCGGTCGCGGCCGGCTGAACCGTTGGCGCGGCATGACCGGGCGCAGCTGACGCTCAATGCGCCTGAGCCCAGGTTGGGCCGCCAGGACGCTGCGTCGCGCTTAGGATCACAAGCCAAACCCCGATCAACCGCACGACACGAAAGGCCATCGCCATGCAGCTGGTCATCGGCAACAAGAACTATTCCTCCTGGTCGATGCGACCCTGGGTTCTGATGAACCAGATGGGCATTGGCTTCGAAGAACACAAGTTGCGCTTCGACTTCACGGCAGGGTCAGGTTTTCGCCGCGCTGTGGCGCAGGTGTCGCCAGCGGGCCAGGTGCCCGTGCTGCTGGACGAAGGTTTTGCCGTGTGGGACACCCTGGCCATCGCCGAGTACCTGCATGACAGGTTTCCAGCCGCCAGCATCTGGCCGGCCGACCGCCTGCTGCGGGCCCGGGCCCGCAGCGTCAGTGCCGAGATGCACAGCGGCTTCGGCGCGCTGCGCAGCCACTGCCCCATGAACATCGAAGCCAGCCTGCCCGAAGTGGGTGCGCGGCTGTGGTCTGAACACGAAGGGCTGCGCAGCAATGTGGCCCGTGTGCAGGGTCTGTGGGCCGACGCGTTGAAAAACAGCGGCGGGCCGTTCCTGTTTGGCCGCTTCTGCGCAGCCGACGCCATGTTTGCACCGGTGTGCACGCGGTTCACCACCTACGCTCTGCCCATGAGCGACATCGCACAGGCCTATGTGCAACGGGTCACGGCTGCACCCGGCGTGGCCGCCTTTATAGAAGGCGCGCTGGCGGAACAGGACTTTCTGGACTTTGAAGAGCCCTACCGAGAAAGCCGCTGAAGCGGGCGCCGCCGCCGCGCCACGCCTGTACGTGGTGGGCGGTGCGGTGCGCGACGCCCTGCTGGGCCTGCCGGCCAGTGATCGGGACTGGGTCGCCGTAGGCACCACGCCGCAAGCCTTGCTGGACCAGGGCTACCGCGCGGTAGGCAAGGACTTTCCGGTGTTCATCCACCCCGACACCGGTGAAGAAGTGGCCTTGGCACGCACCGAGCGCAAATCAGGCCCCGGCTACCGCGGTTTTGAAGTGCAAGCGGCCCCCGGCGTCACGCTGGAAGAAGACCTGCAGCGCCGCGACCTCACCATCAACGCCATCGCGCAGGCCGAAGACGGCACACTCACCGACCCCTTTGGCGGCCAGAAAGACCTGCAGGATCGTGTGCTGCGCCACGTGTCACCGGCGTTTGTGGAAGACCCGGTGCGGCTGCTGCGGCTGGCGCGCCTGGCAGCCCGTTTTGCCGACTTCAGCGTCGCGCCCGAAACCGCCGCGCTGTTGCGGCAGATGGTGCACGACGGCGAGGTGGACACCCTGGTGGCCGAGCGCGTGTGGCAGGAACTGTCGCGCGGGCTGATGACGGCGCAACCCAGCCGCATGTTTGACGTGCTGCGAGGCTGCGGTGCCCTGCAGCGCCTGCTGCCCGAACTCGACCGCCTGTGGGGCGTGCCGCAGCGGCCAGAACACCACCCCGAGGTCGACACCGGCGTGCACATGATGCTGGTGATGGACCGCGCAGCGACCCTGAACGCGCCACTGCCCGTGCGCTGGGCCTGCCTGGTGCACGACCTGGGCAAGGGCACCACACCCGCCGACATGCTGCCCCGCCACCATGGCCACGAACAGCGCAGCGCCCGCATGGCCAAGGCCGTGGGCCAGCGCCTGCGCGTGCCCGCCGACTGCCAGGACCTGGCCGACGTGGTGGCCCGTGAACACGGCAACGTGCACCGCAGTGGCGAGCTGGGCGCGCGCGCCCTGGTGCGGCTGTTTGAACGCTGCGACGCCGTGCGCAGGCCGCAGCGTTTTGACGCCCTGCTGCTGGCCTGCCAATGTGATGCACAGGGCCGCACGGGCCTGCGCGACCGGCCGTATGCGCCGGCAAGCCGCCTGCCGCCGCTGCTGCAGGCCGCGCTGTCGGTGGACACGGCAGCGGTGGCTGCTGCGGCTGCAGCGCGCGGCGCACAAGGGCCGGCCATTGGCGAGGCGATCCACCAGGCGCGCATCAGCGCCGTCGAAAGCGCCTTGGCACAGGCCGGCTGACGCGGCCCGCTGCGCTCAGCGCGGCGCCAGCCATTCCGGCATGCCGCCGCGAAACCAGTACACCTGCTTGAAGCCCGCGGCCAGGGCTGCACGGCTGGCCTTGTAGCTCTTCCAGCATTCGGGCCCGTTGCACAGGAACACCGTGGGCCGGCTGCGGTCCAGTGCAGCCAGTCCGGCGAAGTCATCGACCTTCTGGTCGTAGACCACGTCCTTCAGGCTCTTTTCAACATAGGGCACCCAGCGCGCGCCGTCGATGCTGTGCTGCTTGAACTCGCGTTCGGTACGGGTGTCCACCAAAACGGCGCCGTCCTCCAGCAAGCGTTGCACGGCGGCGGCATTCACTACCGTGGCACCCGGCAAGCTGGTGGGCGTGTAGGTGCCCAGTTCGGCCACGCGGCGGTAGGCAGCACCATCGCTGCGGGCACTGACGGGCTTGAGACCGACACCCGGCGCGGCACTTTCAAAAAACCGCGCCAGCTTGTTTTTGACATCGGACGCCAGGTCTGCCTTGACAGCGACCGAAAAGCCGCCGGGCACGGGCGCCGAAGTCGCCAGCGGTTGTGCGACGCCCGGATGGGCCTGCGCCCAGACGTCCCATTCCGCCTTGCGAATGACGGTCGCTTCAGCCAGGTTCATGGTGATCGCCGTCAGGCCGGCCTGCGGATAACGCGCGTATTTCACGTCCCGCAGGTCGCGAAAGGACAGGCCGTCCGCATTCAACATGCCGCGGGCCAGGTAGGTGTAGATGGAGTCCTGCTGCGGCAGGTAGATGCGGCCCTTGGCCCTCATGTCGGCCGTGCGAGCCATGCCCGCCTTGGCCACCAGGACAAACTGCTCTTCAGCGTCGGTGCTGCCCAGGAGTTCGTAGCCGTGCCCCAGCGCCGACGCCACCACCTGGGGTGGCGCCACAAAAACGTCGTAACCGGTGCTGCGGGTGCTGCGCATGGCGTCAGTCAGGTCGTCCGAAGACACCACCTTCACCGCCGTGCCCAAGGCCTTGCCCAGACCGGTTTCCAGACCGGTGCGGGACACCAGCAGGCCGTCCTTGCGCTCGGTGGGCTCAACCACCACCAGCACCGACATCTGTGCCAGCACCGGCCCAGACAGCCCGCACAAGGCCAATATCAGCACCCCTGCGCGCCGCAGACCGGGCCCGCAGGACTTCGGCATCAACTGCTCGTTCATCGGAATCATCGTCAAAGCTTGCCCTTGTGCTGCAGGCCTACGGCCGATAACACGCCAAGCAGCAAGTGTGACACTTTGTTACCGCGCTTGGGCAGCACAGTAGCGCCACTGTGCGCCGTTTTCACGCCCGCGGCGCCCCGATCAGATCAGCAGGCCGATCAATCCGCCCAAGATCGTCAGCACCAGGGAACTGGTCAGCGGAATGAAGACTTCTCGGCCGCGCAGCCTGAAGCTGAAGTCACCCGGCAACTTGCCCAGGCCGATCCTGCGCATCACGCCCTGCAGCCCGTTGAACAACAGGCAAGCCAACAGAAAAACCAGCAACCAGCGCATGCGCGCAGTGTTTCACGAATCGTGGTCACAAGCGGTGGCTGCGGTCGCCCGAAAAAAAACCCAAGGCGTCGAATTCAACGCCGCGAGCCAGCGCCAGCACCTTGAACAGTTCGCCCATCTCGTGCTCGGCCAGCAGCTTTTGCGCTCGCGACAGGCTGCGAAAGTCGGCGTCTTGCAGCAGCGCGGGCAAACCACAGTTCACCAGAAAACGCGCCTGGCTGGTGTAACCCAGCACCTGGGCGCCCGCGGCCTGGGCCGCCAGCGCCAGGCCGCTGAAGTTGACGTGGGCGGTGATGTCTTTTTGGCCCACGTCCACCAGGGGGTCGGTGTCGGCGCGGTGGGCCTGGTGGCACATCAGCGTGCCACCCAAGCGCTGCGGGTGGTAGTACTCGCTGTCCGGAAAGCCGTAGTCGATGAAAAACGCGGCGCCACGGCTCAAGCGCTGCACCAGGCCGGTGATGAAGGCTTCGGCCTGGAGGTGGATCTCGACCACGGTGCCGGGCACAAAATCGACCTCGCCCACGGGCGGCCGCAGTTGAGTGGGGCGGTCAGCAAAAGCCCAGCCGCCGGTGGGGGCGCGCTGCACACCCCGCTCGAACCAGGCCTGGCCGTTCCAGTGCAGCAACTGCACCGGCATGGCGTCCAGCACCTCGTTGCCCACCACCACGCCGTGGATGCGGTCGGGCCAGGCGTCCAGCCATTCGACCTTGTGTGCCCAGGGCGCCAGCGTCTGCTCCTGACGCTGGCGCAGGGTCGCCGACAGTTCCACGATGGCGTAGCGCTGCACCTGATCGCCCAAGGTCTGCAGCAGCTGCGCCGCCAGAGCGCCGCTGCCGGCGCCAAACTCCAGCACCAGCGCGGTGTCGGCGGCGCTCAGGGCTTGCGCCACCTGTCGGGCCAGTGCCTGACCAAACAGGGGCGACAGCTCGGGCGCGGTGATGAAGTCACTGCCGTCAGCGGGCATGGGGCCAAACACCGTGCCGCCCCGCGTGTAGTAACCCAGGCCCGGCGCGTACAGGGCCAGGGCCATGAAGCGGTCAAACGGCAGCCAGCCTTCGGCAGCATCCACCGCCTGACCGATCAAGTCGTCAAGCGCTGGTAACGCGGCCACCGCCGCTTTGGGCGCTGGCGCTGCAGGGTCGGTTTTGGTGCTGGCCACGGAGGTTGGGGGGCGCGCCGATAATCGTCTGAGCCCGGTTGCTGTCAACGGGTGCATTGTAAAAAGGCCCATGGACTCTCTTCACCCCGCCCCGCGCAACCCAGCGTCGCCGGGTCACCCCAAGGTGGCCCTGGTCACCGGTGCGGCGCAGCGCATCGGACGCGCCATCGCGCTGCATCTGGTCAGCCAGGGCTGGCGCGTGGCCGTGCACTACCGCAGTTCAGCAGCGGCCGCGGAACAAACGGTGGCCGCGTTGCGCAAGCTGGCCGCCAGTGAACAGGCAGCGATGGCCTTCCAGGCCGATCTGGCCGACGAAGCGGCCTGCAACAGATTACCGGCCGCCGTGCACCACGCCATGGGCGGACTGGATGCGGTGGTGAACAACGCGTCGCTGTTTGAATACGACAACGTCGACAGCTTCAGCTACGAGCAGATGGACCGCCACTGGCGCGCCAACACCGCGCCAGCCATCGTGCTGGCCCGCGGCCTGCACACCCTGCGGGCTGCCCTGCCACCCAGCGCCGACCGCGGCGTGGTGGTCAACGTGCTGGACCAGAAGCTGTTCAACCCCAACCCTGACCACCTGTCGTACACACTCAGCAAAGCGGCGCTGCACAGCGCCACCACCCTGCTGGCCCAGGCGCTGGCGCCCCATGTGCGTGTGTGTGCGGTGGCACCCGGTGTCACCCTGCTGTCGGGCGACATGAACGACCAGGAATTTGAAGCCTCGCACCGCATGACACCGCTGCAGCGCAGTTCCACGCCCCTGGACGTGGCACGCGCGGTGTTGTTCCTGCTGGAGTCCGAAGCCATCACCGGTACCACGGTGCTGGTGGACGGCGGCCAGCACCTGCAGGCGCAGAACCGGGACGTGATGTTCCTGGCCCGCGAAACACCCCCATTGAAAAGTTCCTGATGACGATGCCTGTTGCCGCACCCGCCGATTCACGCCACATGGACACCCTGCTGCTCAGCTGCCGGCGCCTGTTTCTGCGCAACTACACCGTGCACGCCCACATCGGCATCCACGACTTCGAGATCGGG
>JAHECB010000098.1 GCA_024641925.1 Betaproteobacteria bacterium | reverse complement strand
ACCGCACATCAGGTGGGCAAAGTCCTGGCAGACACCGCGGCGATGTTTCAGCACGTCGGCCACCGGGGTGTCGATGTCGGTACTTTCACTTTCGTATCGAAAGCCGCTGTACACGCGCTGCATCAGTTCCATCGCCGCTTCAGCCACCGGGCGCCCGGCGCGGAAGCTGGGTCGGGCAAAGTCTCGTAGCGCGGCCAGGCGAGGCACGTAGGGCGAGGGGTAGGCATAGGCCGCGGCCAACGGCGTTGCGCGTCCTGCCGTGAACCGCAGTGACTGTGCCAGTTCGTCCCAGGCTGGTGACAACTCGGGCCTGAGGCCGGCAAACCGCGGCCACACACGAACGGTGCTCTCGGTGTTCAGTTTCAGGGTGCGGTGCGGCTGCGCCAGACTGAACAACCACGCGCCGTCGTCCTGCTCGGGCCACTGCGTGTAGCTGGGTGTCGGGTCCACATCAACGTGGAAGGCCAGACGCTGCTGGTGCGCGTCGTTCAGCGGGCGCAGGTGCGCCAGGTGGTGGGCCAGCGAGACCGGTGCCGAATAGCGGTAACGGGTCTTGTGCACCACTTGCAGCGTGGTGGCAGCGTCTGGGTCGCGGGCAGCAGGCTGTGCGGGCAGATGGGTTGTCATATGGTTTGATCCACCTCGTGAGCCAGCGTGAAATAGCGTGCGCCCAGCCGCTCGGCCAGCGTGAAACTGCGCTCCAGCAAGTTCGTGGCCAGCGCTTGAATGCGCTGGGCCATGGCCTCGTCGTCCAGGGGCAGCAATGCTTCCAGTTCCAGGCCTGCACCCTGCGATGGCAACAGATCGGCCAGATCCTGGCCTTTTCCGGACGGTGTGGGCAGCTTGCCCAGTTCCGTGCGCAGCCGTCTCAACACGCCGGCCACTGCACGCGGATTGGCAGTGTCCAGAACCAGCAGATCGGCCAAGGCCAGCAAGTCTTCGTGGCGCTGGTAGCGCGACCGCATCGTGATCAGGCTGCCCGACAACTCGGCCAGCAGTTCAACCCCGGACAGCGTGCCCAGGGCGCCGGTTTTCAGGAAGACCTCCAGGCGAAGCGTCACCCCCTGCAGTCGCTCGAGCAACCGCCCCACGGCCAGCAGCCGCCAGCCTTGATCGCGCAGCATGCGGTCGGTCTGCATGCCGGTCAGGGCCGCCAGTTGCAGGCTCAGCAGATCCAGCGCCGATTCAGCTTGGGCCATGCTGGGCACGCTGCCGATCTGGGGCACCAACTGGGCCGAAAAGCCTTCGCCGACGCTGCGCGCCAGTTTCCATTGTTCGCGTGACAGGCGGTCGCGCAACACCTGTGCAGACCGCGACAGCGCTGCCAGATTGAAGCCAATGCTGGCTGCGCCCTGGGCAGCCTTGGGGTCGGCCAGACTGGCCAGCACTGCGCGTTCAAACAGGGTTGCGGACTGCTCCAGCGTGGGCGTGCCATGTGGCGCCAGGCCCGAGCGAAGCGCGAGCATCGACAAGGCTTGCTGCACAGCGGCGGGCATGTCGAGGTCGCGCTCCAGCAGCAGGGGGCGCGCCAGCCGCACCAATTGTTCGGCCCGTTCGGTGTAGCGCCCCAGCCAAAACAGGTTTTCGCCCGTTCGGCTGCTCACCGGGCGTTGGTGATGCGTCAGGTCGGATGCCTGCAGCCGCTTGGGCATCATGGAGTAATTGTCCAGCAGCGGTTGGTTCGACAACACCCAGGTGTCCAGGCTGGTGCCACCACGCTGCATGCTGATGCTGCTGTGGTCTCGCTGGGCAACGCGGGTCATGCCGCCAGGCAACATTTGCCAGCCGCCGCGACCGTCGGCGATACCGTAAACACGCACCATGGCAGGGCGTCGCCAGAGTGTGCCATCGCCCCACAGTGGTGCGTTAGGCAGCTTGGGTGCGGCCTGCATGGTCCAGGCGTCGGGGTCATCCTGCAATGCCGCGGCCCGAGCCTGGCCTTCGGGTATGGGTCGGTCGTCGCCCGGGTAGGTGTGCAGCCAGGGGTGCTGTTCCGTGCCGGTGTGCCACGCGGCCGCATCGCCGCCCCACCACGTGGGTGGCGATGGCAAAAGCAGGTCCTGGCCCATCAGATGCCGGGCCACCGGCCCCAGATAAGCCTGCAGGGCGGGGGACTCCAGAAAACCGCTGCCCAGCGCGTTGGCGATGACCACCGTGCCGCCACGCGCGGCCTGCAGCAGACCGGGAATGCCCAGCGTGGAATCCTCGCGCAGTTCCAGCGGGTCGCACCACTCTTCGTCCAGGCGTCGAAAAACGCCGTGCACGGGCTCCAGGCCCGCCACGGACTTCATGAACAGACGACCCTCCCGTACGGTCAGGTCGCCACCTTCCACCAATGGCAGCCCCAGGTAGCGTGCCAGGTAGGCATGTTCAAAATAGGTTTCGCTGTAGGGCCCGGGGGTGAGCAACACAACGCGGGGCGGGCCATCACCGGCTACCTTGGCCGCCTGCGTTTCCAGCGTGTCCAGCTGCGCCCGGTAGGTGCTGGCAATGCGCTGTACGCGCATGGCCTGGAAGGCCTGTGGAAACTGTGCCGAGACCACCATGCGGTTGTGCAGCACGTAGCCCAGCCCGGACGGACTCTGGGTATGTTGCGCGGCCACCCACCAGCCACCGTCGGGTGCGCGTGCCAGGTCAAAGGCCACCACGAACAGGTGCATGCCACCGGCCGGCGTGTGACCCATCAGTGCGCTTAACCAGCCGGGGTGCCGCAGCACCAACGCGGGTGGCAGCAACCCGCGCTTCAACAACTGTTGTTCGCCGTACAGGTCGACCAGCATGTGCTCCAGCAATTGGCAGCGCTGCTGCACACCGGCGCAGATGGTGGACCAGTCGGCGGCCTCGATGATCAGTGGCAGCAGTTCCAGCGACCAGGGCCGGGTGGCGTCCGCGGTGGCGTCGGCACCAAACACGTTGTGCGTAACGCTGTCGGTCGTGATGCGCTGGTGCACTTGCGCGCGGCGTTGGTCCAGGTCGCTGGCCAGGTCCCCTGCGGCCACCTGCGGCATGTGCTGGGCAAACGCCCGCCAGGCCGGGCGCAACTGGTCACCGGCGCACAACTCGTCAAAGGCGGGCTGCGCAGAAGACGCCTGCGGTACCAGGCTCTGCAACAGCAGCTGTTCGGCGCTTTGCGCAACCGGCCCCGGCATCGGCGCGCTGGATGGACGTGTTTCGCCGCTGGGGGGGGTGGTCATCTCTGTCGGGCAGTGGCCTGGAATCGCAATGCGGGCTGTACGAACCGATGGGACGTACGGTTCAAGGGCGCCGCAGGTCTATGGTGAACGGAAATTCCGCACTCGCCACTGGGATTTGCACCGCCACTTGCCCGGGTGTGTGACCGATCCGCGAAAACCGTGCAAGCCTGCGGCTTTCGGCCTCGAAGCTGTTGACCGGCAGGGTCTCGTGGTTGCGGCCACCGGGGTGGGCCACGTGGTACACGCAGCCGCCCAGACTACGGCCTTGCCAGGTGTCGATGACGTCAAAGGTCAGCGGTGCATGCACGCCGATGGTGGGGTGCAAGGCCGACGGCGGCGCCCAGGCCTTGAATCGCACACCGCACACAGCCTCGCCCTCGCGGCCCGTGCCCTGCAGCGGCAGCAAACGGCCGTTGACGGTGACCTGGTGGCGGTTGGCGTCCAGCCCCGTGGCCTTGACCTCCAGCCGTTCCAGAGACGCGTCCACAAAGCGCACGGTACCGCCGCCGCCACCTTCTTCGCCCATCACATGCCAGGGCTCCAGCGCGTGGCGCAGCAGCAGGTGCACGCCGGCCACCTGCGTTTCGCCGGCGGCCGGGAAGCGGAACGCCAGATGCGGCACAAACCAGGCGTCGTCAAAGGCAAAACCGGCACCGCGCAGGTCGCTCATCACGTCGGCAAAGTCGCTTTCGATGAAGGTGGGCAGCATGAAGCGGTCA
The DNA here is from genome assembly GCA_024641925.1 of Betaproteobacteria bacterium. GTDB lineage: Bacteria > Pseudomonadota > Gammaproteobacteria > Burkholderiales > Burkholderiaceae_C > Rubrivivax. The sequence continues at coordinate 11,372 of JAHECB010000098.1, read as the reverse complement.
TGCAGCGTCGTGCCCCAGCGTGTCAGCCGGTGCAGGCCGTGGCCGCGATACGGCGTCTGCCAGAACCAGGCCATCAAGGCGCGCAGCAGCAACTGCTGCGCCAGGCTCATGTGGGGGTGCGGCGGCATCTCGAAGGCCCGCAACTCCAGCAGGCCCAGGCGGCCGGCGGGGCCGTCGGGTGAATACAGCTTGTCGATGCAGAACTCGCTGCGGTGCGTGTTGCCGGTGACGTCGATGAGCAGGTTGCGCAACGCGCGGTCGATCATCCACGGCGGCACGGACTGGCCTTTTTCGGCGTACAGCGCGGTCTGGCGTTCGATTTCGTGCAGCGCAATCTCGACTTCGTAGACCTGGTCATTGCGGGCTTCGTCAAAACGCGGTGCCTGGCTGGTGGGGCCGATGAACAGGCCGCTGAACAGGTAGCTCAGCGAGGGGTGGTTGTGCCAGTAGGTCAGCAGGCTGGCCAGCACGTCAGGCCGGCGCAGGAACGGGCTGTCGGCCGGCGTGGCGCCGCCCAGCACAAAGTGGTTGCCACCGCCGGTGCCGGTGTGGCGGCCATCGGTCATGAACTTTTCGGCCGACAGGCGCGACTGGTGCGCCAGTGCATACAGGTTCTCGGTGTTGTCCACCAGTTCCTGCCAACTGCTGACGGGGTGGATGTTGACTTCGATGACGCCGGGGTCGGGCGTCACGGCCAGGATCTTCAGACGCGGGTCGCGCGGTGGCGGGTAGCCCTCCAGCACGATCTTCACTTTCAGCTCTGCGGCCGTGGTTTCAACCGCCGTCAGCAGTGCCAGATAGTCTTCCAGGCGGGTCAGCGGCGGCATGAAGATGTACAGCAAGCCGACACCGGGTGTGCCCTTGGCGCCCGACTTGGGCGTGACGCCCACACGCTGGGGTTCGCGCACCTCCACGCACAAGGCCGTTCGCACCGTGTCCTTGGCCGATTCGCCCTTCTTGGGCGCAGTGCCTGCACCTTCGTCTGCACGCAAATGCGGCGAACGGATGAACGCACCGGGCGGCTGGGTCTTGATCTCGGCCGTGCCGGGCAGGGGTTCACGGGGCGCGTAGGGGTCGGGCTCTGTGACCAGGGGCCGATCCGCTGGCGCCACCCAGGGCAGAGAACCCAGAGGCAGCCGAAAGCCCATGGGCGAGTCGCCGGACAGCAGTTGCAGGCGCCCGTCGCGGAAGTACCAGGGGCCGGACTGCCAGGGCGCGTCGGCGCCCAGGGTTTCGCTGTCGCGGGCGATGGGCAGCAGGTAACCCACGGCGCTTTGCAGGCCCTGCGTGAACACACGGCGCAGGCGTTCGCGTTCGAGTTCGTCTTCGAGCCTGGACTTGAAGGGGTCCACATTCACCGGCAAGCGGTGTTCACGCAGCAGTTGGGTCCAGGTGTCTTCGTACGCCGGCTGCACGTAGTCGGGGTTCAGGCCCAGGTTGCGGGCCAGGGCGTGGGTGAACCGGTCGGCATCCTGCGCGGTGTAGGCATGTCCGTCGCGCTCATCGGCAAACAGGCTGTCGTCCTGCCAGCAGGGTTGGCCGTCGGTGCGCCAGCAGATGTTCAGCGCCCAGCGCGGCAGTTGTTCGCCGGGGTACCACTTGCCCTGGCCAAAGTGCAAAAAGCCGCCCTTGCCGTACTGGTCACGCAGGCGCAGCGTCAGGGCGGTGGCCATGCCGCGCTTGGTGGGGCCCAGGGCCTCGGTGTTCCATTCGCCGGCGTCGCGGTCGTCGATGGCCACAAAGGTGGGTTCGCCGCCCATGGTCAGGCGCACATCCTGCTTTTCCAGTTGCTGGTCGACCTGGGCACCCAGGGCCAGGATGGACTGCCACTGGGCGTCGGTGTAGGGTTTGGTGACACGGGGCGCTTCAAACACCCTTGAGACCTGCATGTGGTGCGAAAACTCCACCTTGCTGTCGTCCACGGCGCCACTGATGGGCGCTGCGCTGCTGGGCTCGGGTGTGCAGGCCACGGGGATGTGGCCCTCACCGGCCAGCAGGCCCGAGGTCGGATCCAGCCCCACCCAGCCGGCGCCGGGCAGGTAAACCTCGCACCAGGCGTGCAGGTCGGTGAAATCGGTTTCGCTGCCACTGGGGCCGTCCAGCGACTTCACGTCGGGCTTCAGCTGAATCAGGTAACCCGACACAAAACGTGCCGCCAGCCCCAGATGGCGCAGCAACTGCACCAGCAGCCAGCCGCTGTCGCGGCATGAACCGCTGCCGCTGCTGAGCGTGAACTCGGGTGTCTGCACGCCCGGCTCCATGCGCACCAGGTAGTTCACCTTGTGCTGCACCTGCTGGTTCAAGGCCACCAGGAAGTCGATGGTGGGGGTGGCTTCACGCGGTACCTTGGCCAGAAACGCGGTGAGTTCCGGTGTCGCCGGCATCTTGACCAGGTAGGGCGCCAGATCGTGCGACAGGTCGGCGCCGTAGGCAAAGGGAATCTGCTCGGCGTGGGGCTCCAGAAAAAAGTCGAAGGGGTTGAACACCACCATTTCGGCGACCAGGTCCACGGTGACCTTGAATTCGCGCGTCTTTTCCGGAAACACCAGGCGCGCCAGGTGGTTGGCAAAGGCGTCCTGCTGCCAGTTGATGAAATGCTCGGCCGGTTCCACCTTCAGCGAATAGCTCAGGATGCGGGTGCGGCTGTGCGGCGCAGGCCGCAGACGCACCACCTGCGGGCCCAGTGTCACCGGGCGGTCGTAGCGGTAATGCGTGACGTGGTTCAGCGCAACTTGGATGGACACGGGGATAACTCCTGTTTGGTTTCTGATCGCTGGCCGAGCAGCCCGCATGCAAGCTGCGGGCCAACGATGTGCGCTGGGAAACATTCCGGTGCGCGCGCTGCGCCGATCACGGCTGCTCCCCCTGACTGCGAGGAACGATCGGCCCATGATGCCAGTAACGGCGGGCCAGGTCGCGCTGGCACTGGGCGGCCGGGGCTGGCGTCAGGGCCGGCCACAGGACGGCACCACAGCGGTCGCTGCGCTTGACGGGTACCTGTGCCGATTCATAACGCTCCAGGACGGCGGGCACGGGGTGGCCAAATCGGCTGCGGTAACCGGCCTGCACAACGGCCAGTTGGGGTTGAACGGCCTCGATGAACGCCGTCGACGATGACGTGCGGCTGCCGTGGTGCGGCACCAGCATCACCTGACTGTGCAAGGCGCCGGACGCTGATCGCGCCAGCAAGGCGGCTTCCTGCGCCGCTTCCAGGTCGCCGGTCAGCAGCAGGCTGCGCTGCGCCGTGTGCACCCGCAGCACGCAGCTGAGCGCGTTGGGCTTGACCGGTCGGCCGCCCACCGCGGGCAGGTCGGCGGCCAGCGGGTGCAGCACGTCGAACTGCACACCGTCCCATACCCAGGACTGGCCGGCCTGGCAGCCCGTGTGTGGCACGGTGCCGGTCAGCAGCGGGTGGCCCGGTTCCAGCGAACTCGACATCGCGTGCACCGGCAGTGCTGCCAGGACGGCTGCGGCGCCGCCGGTGTGGTCGGTGTCGCGGTGGCTCAGCATCAGCAGGTGTACTTCTCGTTCACCACGGGCGCGCAACAGCGGTAACAGCAGCCGCTGGCCGGCGTCGCTGTCGGCCGAATACTGCGGGCCGGCGTCGTAGACCAGCAGCTTGCTGTGGGTTCGCACCAGCACCGACGTGCCCTGGCCCACGTCCACCACCACCATCTCAAAACTGCCAGGCGGTGGGCGCTGCAGGGGTGGCGCCAGCAGCGGCAACATCAGCGGCACGGCCAGGCCGCGCAGCCGCCAAGGCAAGGGCAACACGGCCAGCGCTGCCGCCAGCAAACCGCAGGCCACTGCCCAGGGCGGTGCGGCCGCCGCAGTCCAAAGCGCCCAGGGCCAGCCGGCCAAGGTGCGCAGAAAGTCCATCAAGACCTCTACCACGGGGGCAGCCACCCACCACAGCGGGGGCACCAGCACCCCCAGCAAGGCCAAGGGTGTGATGACCAGGGTCACCAGCGGAATGGCCACCAGGTTGGCCACAAAACCCACCACCGACAGCTGCTGGAAAAACAGCATCGACAACGGCGCCAGACCGACCGTGGCCACGGTCTGCGTGCGCAGCCCGGACAACAGCACAGGCCCGATGCGATGCGGCCACCAGCCGCGCAGTCCCGGCACAGGGTCCGCGATCCTGGTCCTGTCAGCCTTCGCCGCGGGCTCAGACGCCGCCAGCAAGGCCACGGCCACAAACGACAACCAGAACCCCGGTTGCAGCAGTGCCCAGGGGTCCAAGAGACTGACCGCCAGCGCAGCCGCCAGCAGCACGGCCGTCAAAGGCCAGCGCAACCCGGCACTGCGCAACACCACCACCACCGCCAGCATGCACACCGTGCGCTGTGCCGGTACGCCCCAGCCTGCCAGCAGGGCATAGGCTGCTGCTACCAGCAAGCCGCCCCAGCGAGCGGCCTGCTGTGCCGGCAGCCACAGCAGGCCGCGAGCGCAGAGCCGCCACAGACGGCCGATGACAGCAGCGGCCAGCCAGGCCAGCATGGTGACATGCAGACCGGAGATGCTCATCAGGTGTGCGACGCCGGTCAGGCGAAAAACATCCCAATCGGCAGGCTTGATGGCCGCCTGGTCCCCCACGACCAATGCGGCCAGCACGCCGGCCACGGCGGGGTCGGCCATGCGCAGGCCGAGGGCGTCGCGCACGGTCTGGCGCAGGCGCTGCACCGGTGCGCCATGGCCGTCCGCCAGCAACTGGGGGGCTGTTTCTCCCTGGCTGCGCACATAACCCTGGGCGCGGATGCCTTGTTCGAACAACCACAGTTCCAGGTCAAACCCATGGGGGTTCAGGTTGCCGTGGGGCTGTTGCAGCCGGGCCGTGAACTGCCACTGCTGGCCGGCAAGAACGGCCGGTGGTGACCCGGCGGACAGTGCGTCGTCACCGCGGTCGGCATACCAGGCCAGCGACACCCGCTTCGGCACTTGTACTGCCTGGCCAGCGATGTCGGCGCGTTCAACATCCATCACAAAGCGTGTGCCGTCCGGGCCCTGGCGCGGCAGCGACACCACACGGCCGGTCAGCACCAGGTCCTGACCTTCCAGGGCCGCTGGCAGCGACTGGTCCAGCCGCCACTGCGCACGTGTTGCGGTCAGCGAAAACGCCAGCGCTGCTGCGGCCGCGCACAGCAAGAGCAGCGACCCGTGCCGATGCCGCATCCAGCGCGCCACCAGCAGTGCCAGGACCGCAGCGGTTGCCAGCGCCAGAACCCGCAGGCCCGGCCACAACTGCGGTTGCTGAAGCTGCAAGGCCGTGCCCGCCAGAACCGCCAGTGCAGTCGCAGCCCACACCCGTGCAGGTGGCAGCGGAGCCGGGCGGGTGTCCATGAGGGGCCAGTGTAGGATGACAGCAACTCCCCGAACTCACTGCCAAAGGAAGCTCATGACCGTCGCTGCACGCCTTCAATCCCTGGGCATCGTCCTGCCGCCTGTGGCCACTCCGGCCGCCGCCTACGTGCCTTTTGTGCAGACCGGCAAGCTGGTGTTCATCTCCGGCCACATTGCACGCCAGAACGGCAAGGCCTGGGTGGGCCAGCTGGGTCTGAACATGACCACCGAGCAGGCCAAACCGGCCGCTCGCGCCATCGCCATCGACCTGATGGGTACCTTGCAGGCCGCCGTGGGCGATCTGCAGAACGTGCGCCGCATCGTCAAGGTGCTGAGCCTGGTGAACAGCGCACCCACCTATACCGAACAACACCTGGTGACCAACGGCTGCAGCGAACTGCTGGCCGAAGTCTTCGGCCCCGAGGTGGGCGCCCACGCGCGCAGTGCCTTTGGTGTGGCGCAACTGCCCATGGGCGCCTGCGTTGAGATTGAGCTGATCGCCGAAGTGGCATGAGTCTGCGGTTTTCAGCCGACACCGTTGGCAAGCCCCTGCTGGCGGCCACGGCGCTGGTCAGTGTGGGTGCCGTGGCGGCGGCTTTGTTCACCCAGTACCAATGGGACATGCAACCCTGCCCCTGGTGCATCTTCCAGCGCGTGCTGTTTTTGCTGATTGCCCTGGTGGCCGTGCTGGGCCTGGTGACACCGGGCGACGTGCTCCGGCGGGTGGTGGCGGTGCTGCTGGGTCTGTTGGCCCTGGGTGGTGTTGCCGCCGCGCTGTGGCAGCATTTTGTGGCGGCAGCCAGCGCGTCGTGTTCGATGACGCTGGCCGACCGCTTCATCAGTGGTGTGGGCCTGGACGCGCTGTGGCCCGAGGTGTTTGGCGTGTTTGCATCGTGTGCCGAAGCCAAGGCGCACATCGCAGGCATTCCTTATGAGTTCTGGAGCCTGGCCTTGTTTGCGGCGATCGCCGTCGCGGCCCTTCGCCTGTTGAAGGGCCGTCCGCTGTTCTAAAGCGGGTTCTAAAACCTTAGACCGCCAGCACCCTCGTGGCCTTGATGGCGTGCAGCGCGCGCCCCTTGCGTGCGCGCCTGCCCACATGTTCGGCCAGCCCCACGCCTTTCAGCAATTCGTCCTTGGCCTTGCCGCCGCGGCCGCTGCCCAGTACACGCAGCACGTCGGTGAACACCGCCACCGACACCAGCGGCGCCTTGCTGTCCACGTCCATCAGCGTCAGGCCCTTGCCCCCGGCGCTCTGCAGTTTCAGCTCGTCCAGGCCAAACACCAGCAGGCGTGAATCCATCGCCAGGCAGGCCACCTGGGTGTGGCTGGCGGCCACGGCCACGGGCGGCAGCACCTTGGCGCCCGTGGCCAGCGTCAAGAAGCTTTTGCCGCCCTTGTTGCGGCCCGCCATGTCGACCGCCTTGGCCAGCAGGCCGAAACCGGCGGTGTTGGCCAGCAGCAGCGTGGTGTCGGCCGCGCCGGCCCAGAAGTGGGCAATCTGCGTGCCCGCTTCCAGGTCGATCAGCGTGGTGATGGGCACGCCGTCGCCGCGCCCGCCCGGCAGCACCGCCGCGGGCACGCTGTAGACGCGGCCGCTGCCCTTGTTTTCGCTGCCCCACACCAGCAGCGTGTCCACGGTGCGGCAGGTGAAGGTGCCGTACAAACTGTCGCCGGCTTTGAAAACCAGCGTGCTGGCGTCGATCTCGTGGCCTTTCAGCGCCCGCACCCAGCCCTTGGTGCTGACGACCACGGTCACCGGTTCGTCCAGCACCTTGACTTCGGCTACGGCCTTTTTCTCTTCCTGTACCAGCGTGCGGCGGTTGTCGCCATGGGACTTGACGTCAGCTTCGATTTCCTTGACCACGGTGCGTTTCAGCGCGCCGGGGTTGTTCAGGATGTCCTCGAGCTTGCCCTGCTCACCGCGCAGTTCCTTCAGTTCCTGTTCGATGCGGATGTGTTCCAGCCGTGCCAGCTGGCGCAGGCGGATGTCCAGGATGTCGTCGGCCTGGCGCTCGCTGAGCTTGAAGTGCGCCATCAGCTCGGGCTTGGGCTCGTCGGCGTTGCGGATGATGCGGATCACCTCGTCGATGTTCAGCAGCACCAGCAGCCGGCCCTCCAGCACATGGATGCGGTCCAGCACCTTCTGCAGCCGGTGCTGCGTGCGGCGCGACACGGTGGACAGGCGGAACTCGATCCACTCTGCCAGGATCTTGCGCAGGCTTTTCACGGTCGGCCGGCCGTCGCTGCCCACCACCGTCAGGTTCATCGGCACGCTGGTTTCCAGGCTGGTGTGAGCCAGCAGTGCGGTGATGAGTTCGGCCTGTTCCACGGTGCGGCTCTTGGGCTCGAAGACCAGGCGCACGGCAGCGTCCTTGCTGGATTCGTCGCGCACGGCGTCCAGCACACTCAGCATCGCGGCCTTCAGCTGCACCTGGTCTTGCAGCAGCGCCTTTTTGCCGGCCTTCACCTTGGGGTTGGTGATTTCTTCGATCTCTTCCAGCACCTTCTGTGCGCTGGTGCCGGTGGGCAGTTCCGTGACCACCAGTTGCCACTGGCCGCGTGCCAGTTCTTCGATGATCCAGCGCGCGCGCACCTTCAGGCTGCCGCGGCCGCTGCGGTAGGCCTCGCGGATGTCGGCCGCCGGGCTGATGATCTGGCCGCCGCCGGGAAAGTCGGGCGCGGGCAACAGCGCGAACAGGTCTTCGTCGGCGAGCTTGTCGTTTTTCAGCAGGGCGATGGTGGCCGCGGCCACTTCGCGCAGGTTGTGGCTGGGGATCTCGGTGGCCAGGCCCACGGCAATGCCGCTGGCGCCGTTCAAGAGAACGAACGGCAGCCGTGCGGGCAGGCGGTGCGGCTCTTCGGTGCTGCCGTCGTAGTTGGGCTGGAAGTCGACCGTGCCTTCGTCAATCTCGTCCAGGAGCAGCCGCGCGATGGGCGCCAGGCGCGCCTCGGTGTAGCGCATGGCAGCGGCACCGTCGCCGTCGCGGCTGCCGAAGTTGCCCTGGCCGTCGATGAGCGGGTAGCGCTGCGAAAAGTCCTGCGCCATGCGCACCAGCGCGTCATAGGCGGCGGTGTCGCCATGCGGGTGATAACGGCCCAGCACGTCGCCCACCACGCGCGCGCTTTTCACCGGTCTGGCGCCGTTGGCACCGGTGTAGGCCAGCCCCATGCGGAACATTGAATACAGGATGCGGCGCTGCACCGGCTTGTTGCCGTCGCAGACATCGGGCAGGGCGCGGCCCTTGACCACCGACAGCGCGTATTCCAGGTAGGCGCGCTGGGCGTAGTCGGCCAGCGGCAGGGTCTCGGCTTCGTCGGGTGGGGGCGGCGTGAACAGGTCGGTCATCGGAGGCAGTGTCGGCAAAGGAGGTGCGCGGTGAATGTGCGCGCAAACCCGGGATTTTCCACCACCGCGAAGGCTGGCCCGTCAGGTAGCCGTGGCGCCGCAGCCCCAAGGTCACCGGCATCCGACTTGCCCGGGTCGAATTATTTTTCTTGGCCCTGCATCCAAACGGCCGGCCCGCGACTAGCCCTTGATGCAACCGGCAATTTGTCGCCGGCTTGTATCGGCCAGCGCCGCCGCCCAGAGGGTGCGGTGCAGGTTTCATGCTTCAACCAAACGAGGACACCACACCATGCGCACACTGAACACCCGCCATTGCATTGCCGCCGCCGGCCTGATCACACTCGCCAGCTGGGCCACCACGGCGTCTGCCGGCCATTTGAACACCGTGTTGAAGGCCGAACTGGACGGCCGCGAACAGGTCAGCGACACCGCCACCAGCTCGGCCATCGTGGGTTCGCCCGACGGCCGTGCCGAAGCCTATGTGTTCGGCATCGACGGCGATGCGACCACGCTGTGCTACATCATCGTCGGCGTCAAGAAAGTGGCTGAACTGGACATGGCCCCCGGCAACGGCCGCGCCGCGCACATCCACGAAGGCGCACGGGGCACCAACGGCCCGGTGGTGGCCAACATGGCCTGGCCGCAGGACGGTCAGGCCGGTGACTGCCTGACCGAAGGCGAGGCTGGCAAGTTCCCCACGGGCGAAGCCGGCATCGTGCAGCGCATCCTGAAGAACCCCTCCAAGTTCTACATCAACGTGCACAACACCGTGTACCCGGCTGGCGCCGTGCGTGGACAGCTGCGGGACACGGCTGATCACAAGCATTGATGGCGCGCCGGCGGCTTGCCGCCGTGCTGACACCGCAGGCCGCAGCATCCGCTGCGGCCTTTTTTGGGCCGGCGTGACGTGGCCGGACTGGCCTGCGCAGCTCCGAGGTGCGGCAGCCAGGTGGCATGCCCCGGCCCGTAGCGATGCCCGAGCGGTGCCTCCGCGCGCCCGAAAGGTCGGCATCGCGCGACTTCTCTGGTGCAACCAGTTACGGGCATACGGAATGCTGACCAAGACTGCGCTTTGCGGCGTGGACCGGACCGCCGAGGGACGGCAGCGGCACGCCTTCGCTGCACACGCAGCGGCAGGAGCAGGTCGATAGCGGTCTGGCCGTCCCGAAGATGTCCAGAGGAGGCGCGATGAGTTTGCTGGCGCAGATAAACCTGTGGTTGTGCGCTGCCTTCCTGTGCTTCCTGGCCATCGCTATTTTTTTCGCGCGGGAAGTGATGCGCGAACAAGCGCGCGTCAACGCCGTGGGCACGGCCAGTCTGCTGATGGACAGTGCCCAGGCGGCACGCAACTACACGTCGAACGAGATCGTGCCGGCATTCGCCTCGCGAATGACGCCGGACGCGCCTGGCCGCAGCCAGGACACCAAGCCGGCAGCCAGCCCGTAACAGCGGTTTGCGCCGCAGACCATCCCGGCCTACGCTGCCACCAAGATCTTCGAAGCCTTGCATGGAGAGCGGCCCGCCTACACCTACCGGGAAGCGATGCTCAATCCGACCAACCCCAGCAACCGGGCCGTGGCCTGGGAGGCCGACGTCATCCAGTACTTTCGGGCCAATCCATCGGCGCAGGAATTTGTCAGTGACAGAACGAGCGAAATGGGTCAGTCGCTGTACTTGGCCAAACCGATCCGGATCAAGGATGAGCAATGCCTTCAGTGTCATGACACGTATGCGACTGCACCGCCCGAAGTGGTGCGTCAATACGGGCGCGTCAACGGTTTCGGCTGGAAGATGGACGAAACGGTGGGTGCGCAGATTGTTGCGGTGCCGCTTGAAACGGCACGTGCGGGCGCCAGCAACCTCGTCGTCCTCGTCGGCAGTGTGCTCACGGCCGTGTTTTTGTTGATGTTTGCCGTGGTCAATGTGGTGGTGCGGGTGGTTGTGCTGCGCCCCATCGCCCACCTTGCTGCAGCCGCTGAGGCCATCAGCACCGGCCGCCCGCTGGCCATGGACTTGGCCGTGAAGGGGTCGGACGAGATCGCGGCGCTGTGTCGGGCATTCGACAGGATGAAGACCAGCATCGAAAAGTCATTGGCGCTGCTGCAACGCGGCGGTTGAGGCCACACCATGCAGCGCCACGTGTTCATCAGCTATTCAAGCCATGACCAACCCGTTGCGGATGGTTGGCGGCAGGCGCTCGAGGCGCAGGACCTCGCGTGCTGGATAGCGCCGCGCGACATCCTGCCCAGTGCGGATTGGGCCGAGCAGATCATCGATGGCATCGATGCGGCCTGGGCCGTCCTGTTGATCCTCAGCGAAGCCGCCAACCAGTCCCCTCAGGTACGCAGAGAAGTGGGGCGCGCCGTGCATAAGCAGGTGGCCATACTGCCGCTGCGGATTCACGACGTGACCTTGTCGAAGAGCCTCGAGTACTTTCTGAGTGCTCAGCATTGGGTCGACGCTGTCCAGGGCACGCCAGACGACCACCTGCCCGCGGTTGCGCGGGCACTGCGTTCGCTGCGCCCGGTCGCGGCGAAGGCAGTCGCGGTGAAGGCGCCCGCGCCGATAGCGTGGAAACACGAAACCCTGACGCACATCGAGCAACGGCTGGCCCTGCACGTCGGCCCGGTGGCCAGCGTGTTGGTGCAGCGGGCCGCGAAGCGCGCCCAGAGCAAGACAGAAC
>JAHECB010000365.1 GCA_024641925.1 Betaproteobacteria bacterium | reverse complement strand
GGCGTGGGCAGCTACGCCATCGACGCCTTGACCGCAAGCGACTACGCACCGGTGCAAGGTTTTGTGCTGGCCATGGGTGTGCTGTTTGTGCTGCTGAATCTGGTGGTGGACCTGCTGTACACGCTGATCGACCCGCGTGTCAGCCTGGAGAACCCATGAACGGTGACAGCGCCGTGAATACGGCGGCGACGACCGCTGTGCCTACCGCAGCAACGACCGCAGCAACGACCGCTGCAACGACCGCTGCGTCGACCGCAGCAACAGCCTCGGCCGGCACTGGCGTCAGCGCGGGCCATGCCAGTGGCCACAACAACGACAGCATGCTGCAACACGTGCGCCATGTGCTGGCCGAAAACCCAGTCACCATGGTGGCCGCAGTGATGTTTGCCCTGCTGGTGCTGCTGGCAATGGTGGGCCCATGGATCGTGCCTTTTGACCCGCTGGCCAGCCATTCCAGCAGTGCCTTGCAGCCGCCGTCGGGCGAGCACTGGTTCGGCACTGACGCCCTGGGCCGCGACATCTTTTCGCGCACCATCGTGGCCACGCGGCTGGACCTGGGCATTGCGGTGTCGGCCGTGGCGCTGTCTTTTGTCATCGGCATCACCCTGGGTCTGGCCGCAGGTTATTTTGGCGGCTGGTGGGACCTGGGTGTCACACGCCTGTCGGACACCATCATGGCCTTCCCGCTGTTTGTGCTGGCCATGGGCATCGTGGCGGCGCTGGGCAACACGGTGGGCAACATCGTGCTGGCCACGGCCATCATCAACATCCCGTTTTACGTGCGTGTGGCCCGCGCCGAAACCAACATCCGCCGCAACGCCGGTTTTGTCGAAGCGGCGCGCTTGTCGGGCAACAGCGATTGGCGCATCCTGGCTCGGCACCTGTTTCCGAACATCCTGCCGCCGGCCATGGTGCAGGTCAGTCTGAACATGGGCTGGGCCATCCTGAACGCCGCGGGCCTGAGTTTCATCGGCCTGGGCGTGCGCCCGCCCACGCCCGAATGGGGCATCCTGGTGGCCGAAGGTGCGCAGTTCATCGTCAGCGGCGAATGGTGGGTCAGCTTTTTCCCCGGTGCGATGCTGATGCTGGCTGTGTTCACTTTCAATCTGCTGGGTGATGCGCTGCGCGACATCTTCGACCCGCGCAAAAGAACATGAATGCAGCAGTCGCCTCGTCGCCGGTACCCCTGCTGGACGTGCAGGGCCTGGGCCTGGAATTCCGCACCCGCAGCGGCACCGTGCATGCGCTTCAGCACGTGAACCTTCGCCTGCAAAAAGGCGAGATCGTGGGCCTGGTGGGCGAAAGCGGCTCGGGCAAATCGGTGCTGTCGTATGCCTTGCTGGGCATTTCGGACAACGCTGCGCGGGTCACTGCCGGCAGCGCCCACTTCGGCGGCGTGGACCTGCTGCAAACCGACGAACGCACGCTGGCAGATTTGCGGGGGCGCGAGATCTCGATGATCTTTCAAAGCCCACGAACCGCGCTGAATCCGATACGCCCGGTGGGCCAGCAGATTGAAGACGTGCTGCGCCGCCACGCCATGGCCATCCGCGGCCGCACCGGACCCGACCAGGCGCTTGGTTTTCGCGAACGCGCGGTGCAGGCGCTGCGCGAGGTGGCCGTGGCCGACCCGGTGCGCTGTTACAGCGCCTACCCTTTCGAGCTGTCAGGCGGCATGTGCCAGCGGGTGATGATCGCCATCGCCCTGGCCTGCAGGCCGCGCCTGCTGATCGCCGACGAACCCACCACGGGTCTGGACGTGACCACGCAGGCCACCATGATGGACCTGATCACCGCGCTGGCCCGCGAACGTGAGATGGCCACGCTGTTCATCACACACGATCTGGCACTGGCAGCGGAATACTGCGACCGCATCGTGGTCATGCACGCCGGCCACGCGGTGGAAAGTGCACCCACGGCGGCCTTGTTTGCACAAGCGCGGCATCCCTACACGGCGCGATTGATGAAATCCACACCCACGCCTGACAGCCGGCTGGCCGACCTTCAATCGGTGCCTGGCCAGTTGCCCGACTTGCGCCGCAACGACCTGCCGGCCTGCCGCTTTGTGCAACGCTGTGAACGCGCCACGGCGCGCTGCAGCGCCAGCCTGCCGCCGCTGGATGTGGCGGCGCTGCACGCTGCTGCCTGTTGGCACCCGCTGCAGGGTGCAGCGACCACCGAGCCCTTGCATACCAGCGCGGAGCCCGCGGCGTGACACCGGTCCGCAAAACCCCTTTGCTGCAGGTTGACCGCCTGTACAAGCTGTTTCCCGTGGCCGGCCGGCTTGGTGCGCGGCTGCACGCTGTGGACGATGTCAGCCTGCACATCCACGCCGGCGAAAGCCTGGGCCTGGTGGGTGAATCGGGTTGTGGCAAAAGCACCCTGGTGCGTTTGTTGGCGCGTCTGCTGGACCCCACGTCCGGTGGCATCAGCTTCGACGGTGTGGACCTGGCCATGCTGCCGGCACGGCAGTTTGCGCGCATGCCCCAGCGCAGTGGCATCCAGATGGTGTTCCAGGATCCTACCGACAGCCTGAACCCGCGTTACACGGCCCTGGACACCATTGCCGAGCCCTGCCGCTTGTTGGCCGGTCTGGATGCCGAAGCGGCCCGTCAGCGCGTGCATGAGGTGGCCGAACAGGTGGGCCTGCCCACCGAACTGCTGCAGCGTTACCCGCACCAGTTGTCGGGCGGCCAGAAGGCGCGGGTGGGCATTGCGCGTGCGCTGGCCGTTCGGCCGCGTCTGTTGATCCTGGACGAGCCGACCGCGGCACTGGATGTGTCGGTGCAGGCCGTGGTGCTGCAACTGCTGGACCGGCTGCGCCGCGAGATGAACCTGGCCACGCTGTTTGTTTCGCACGACCTGAATGTGGTGCGCCTGCTGACCGACCGTGTCGCCGTCATGTACCTGGGTAAGATTGTGGAAATGGGCGTTTCTTCGCAGGTTTTTGAACATCCGGCGCACCCTTACACACGGGCGCTGGTGTCGTCCATTCCCGGCTGCGGCCCGCGCGTGCGGCTGCAAGGCGAAATCAGCAGCCCCATAGACCCGCCGCTGCAGGTGTGTCGCTTTGCCAGCCGCTGCCCGTCGGTGCAGGACCGGTGTTCGCGCCAGGCCCCGCCCGAACGGGTGGTGGATGCTGCCACCGGGCAGGTGGTGGCCTGCCACTTTCCGCATGCCAGCTTCGCACCGATCGAAAAGTCAGGCCTACAGCATTCATGAAGGCCATGATGCTGCAACGCCCGGGCGAAGCGCCACCCCGGGGCAATCTGGCCGAGCAGGTGTACGCCGAGCTCAAGCGCCAGATGCATGACTTTCAGCTGGTACCCGGCGACCGCTTTTCTGAAGCCGACATCGGCGCGCGCCTGGGCGTCAGCCGCACGCCGGTGCGCGAGGCGCTGTTTCGGCTGCGCATGGAAGGCCTGCTCGATGTGGAGAGCAAAAGTGGCTGGTTTGTGCGCCCCATCGATTTTGCCAAGCTGGACCAGCTTTACGACCTGCGTGTGATTCTGGAATCTGCCAGTGTGGTGCGGCTGTGCTCCTTGCCGCAGCCTGCGCCGGCGCTGGATGCCCTGAAATCAGTCTGGCTGGTGCCCACCGCTGAACGCCTGAGCGACGGCGCCATGGTGGGCAACCTGGACGAGGCTTTTCACGCCACGCTGGTCAGCGCCGCCGGCAACGAAGAAATCGCGCGGGTGCATTGGGACGTGACCGAACGCATCCGCATCATCCGGCGGCTGGACTTCACCCGCACCGACCGCATCGATGCCACCTACGCCGAACACGGCAAGATCCTGCGCACGGTGATGCAGCGCAAGCTGGACCAGGCCCTGCTGCTGCTGCGCAGCCACATCGAGCAGAGCAAGGCCGAGGTGCGCAAGATCACTCTGGCGACGTTGCACGAAGCGCGCAGTCGGTCGCGCGCGGTGGGCTAGGGCCTGTTCACACGACAGGAGGGGATCGCGTTGATAACCAGAAGGGCCGCATACGGCGTTGCAAATCCTCGCCGGGTGCTAGGCACCGCGCAGGG
>JAHECB010000097.1 GCA_024641925.1 Betaproteobacteria bacterium | reverse complement strand
CAGGATGCTGCTGACACAGCCGATTTCGAACATGTCGTCGGCTTTGGGCTCGTCCTTGCCGGCGGCTCTTTGCGCCACCAGCATGATTTGCCGGCCCTGCTCCATCGCGGCTTCCAGCGCCTTGATGGACTTGGGGCGTCCGACAAACAATGGAATCACCATGTGGGGGAAAACAACCACATCACGCAGCGGCAGCAGCGGCAGGGTGATGGGCTCGGGCGGGAGGATGGGATGTCCGGACATTGGAATACCTTTCTATCTCAGACCCAGGTGGGGTCCAAGCGCGGGAATGCAAGGGTGCACCGATTCGGCGCGCCATACGCGCCTAAAACAGCTCAGGCGCTGGCCTTTTTCTCGCGGTAAACAAGCAGCGGCTTGGCGCCTTCTTCGACGATGTGCTCGTCGATCACCACCTTGGCCACGCCATCCATCGTGGGCAGGTCGAACATGGTGTCGATCAAGGAATGTTCCAGAATGGAACGCAGGCCGCGGGCACCGGTCTTGCGTGCCAGCGCTTTTTTACCAATGGCGGTCAAGGCCGAAGGCCGAACTTCGAGTTCGATGCCGTCCATGGCAAACAGTTTCTGGTACTGCTTGATCAGCGCGTTTTTCGGCTCCGTCAGGATCTGTACCATGGCGTCGATGGTCAGTTCGCCCAGGGTGGCCACCACCGGCAAACGGCCCACCAGCTCAGGAATCAGGCCGAACTTGATCAGGTCTTCCGGCTCGGCGTCGCGGAACAGGTCCGCTGCGCGCTTTTCAGTCTTGCTGTGCACATTGGCTGCAAAACCGATGCCGGATTTTTCGGTGCGGTTCTGGATGACTTTTTCCAGACCGTCAAAAGCACCGCCGCAGATGAACAGGATGTTGGTGGTGTCGATCTGCAAGAAGTCTTGATTCGGATGCTTGCGCCCGCCTTGCGGCGGCACGCTGGCCATGGTGCCCTCAACCAGCTTCAGCAACGCCTGCTGCACCCCTTCGCCCGACACGTCACGTGTGATGCTGGGGTTGTCGGCCTTGCGGCTGATCTTGTCGATTTCGTCGATGTAGACGATGCCGCGCTGCGCGCGCTCGACGTCGTAGTTGCAGTTCTGCAGCAGCTTCTGGATGATGTTTTCGACGTCTTCGCCCACGTAGCCGGCTTCTGTCAGCGTGGTGGCGTCGGCAATCACAAAGGGCACGTTGAGCAAACGGGCCAGGGTCTGGGCCAGCAAGGTCTTGCCCGACCCCGTGGGGCCGATCAGCAAGATGTTGCTTTTGGTGAGCTCGACCTCGTCCTTGGCGTCTTTGCCTGTACCCGTCGCACTCATGTGCTTCAGGCGTTTGTAGTGGTTGTAAACCGCCACCGACAGCGTGCGCTTGGCGGCTTCCTGGCCGATCACGTACTGGTCGAGGCTGCCCTTGATTTCAGCTGGCACCGGCAAGTCGGACTTGCCCGGCTTGGCATCTGGCGTTTCAGACGGCACTTCATCACGGATGATGTCGTTGCACAACTCGATGCATTCATCGCAGATGAACACCGACGGCCCAGCGATGAGCTTCTTCACCTCATGCTGGCTTTTGCCGCAGAAGGAGCAGTACAGGACTTTTTCGCCGGAGGCGCCCTTCTTCTCAGCCATGGGTGGTTCTTTGCGCAGTTTTACTGCGGGTTGGGTACAAGGGATTCAGGCCATGATAGACCAACTGGCCAAGCCCTTTCAGGGACCCGCCCGTGGCATGAAAGCAACTTTTGCCGCCTTCTGAGGCTTGCCAAGGTCGGCCTGGAAACCCACGGTGGCCTCGACGATGGCCGTGCTCAGGCTCGCTTGTCCAGCACCTGGTCGATCAAGCCGTATTCCTGGGCTTCAACAGGCGACATCCAGCGGTCACGCTCCATGTCGGCGGTGATGCGCTCGATCGTCTGGCCGGTGCGCTCGGCGTACAGGCGGTTGAGCTGTTCACGCGTCTTGATGATCTCGCGGGCTTGAATTTCGATGTCCGTGGCCTGGCCCTGGGCACCGCCGCTGGGCTGGTGGATCATGACGCGGGAATTCGGCAAGGCCGACCGCTTGCCCTTGGCACCCGCCATCAGCAGGAAGGAACCCATGCTGGCCGCCATGCCCATGCACAGCGTGGCCACGTCGGGCTTGATGAACTGCATGGTGTCGAAGATCGACAGGCCGGCGCTGACACTGCCGCCGGGCGAGTTGATGTACAGAAAGATGTCCTTGTCTGGGTTTTCGCTTTCCAGGAACAACATCTGAGCCACCACCAGGTTGGCGGTGCCGTCGTTGACGGGGCCCACCAGGAAAATGATGCGCTCGCGCAGCAGCCGGCTGTAAATGTCGTAGGCGCGTTCGCCCCGACCCGACTGCTCAATCACGATGGGCACCATGCCCAGGCCTACGGTCTCCTGCACGCTCATCAATTGGCCCCTCATCCGCTCAGCTGGCGGTCATCAATTCGTCGAACGGTAGCACCTTGTCGATGACCTTGGCGTTCGAAAGAACATAGTCCGTGACGTTGTTTTCAATCACCACAGCCTCGACTTCAGCCATGCGTTGGCGGTCGCCCAGATACCAGCGCATCACCTCGGCGGGCTTTTCGTAGCTCTGACTCAGTTCGGTGATGTGGGCCTGCAGTTGCTCGGGCTTGGCCTGCAGGTTCTGCGTGCGCACCAGTTCGGCCACGACCAGGCCCAGGCGCACGCGGCGCTCGGCCTGCGCCTTGAAGATCTCGGCCGGGATCGGCGCCGTCTCAGCGTCCTTGACCCCACGCTGCTTCAGATCAGCACGGGCGTTTTCAATCAGGCGGTCAGACTCGTTGGCGATCAAGGCGTTGGGCAGCTCCAGTTCAGCCGCGCTGGACAAGGCGTCCATGACGGCACCCTTGTTGCGCGCCAGCACGCGGAACTTCACCTCGCGTTCCAGGTTTTTCTTCACGTCGGCGCGCAGGCCCTCGACCGTGCCATCTGCGATGCCCAGTTGCTTGGCGAAGGCATCGTCAACCACCGGCAGGTTCTGCGCTTCGATCTTTTTCAGCGTGACCATGAAGTCGGCTTCTTTGCCGGCCACATCCTGGCCCTGGTAGTCAGCCGGGAACTGCAGCGGGAAGGTCTTGCTTTCGCCCACCTTCATGCCGCGCACGGCCTGGTCAAACTGCTCCAGCATCTGACCTTCGCCGATGATGAACTGGAAGTCCTTGGCGGCGCCGCCCGAAAAGGCTTCACCGTCGATCTTGCCTTCGAAGTCGATGGTGACGCGGTCGTCCACCTGGGCGCCTTCGCTGGCAGGGCGCAGACCAAAGGTACGGCGCTGCTTGCGCAGGATGTCCACCGTGCGGTCGATGGCGGCTTCGGTCACTTCGGTGCTGACCCGTTCGATCTCGGCAGCCGACAGGTCACCCAACTTCACTTCGGGGTAGATCTCGAAGGTGGCGTCAAAGGCCATCTGGCCTTCGGGCGCTTCTTCTTTCTGCGTGATGCGGGGTGCACCGGCCACACGCAGCTGCGCTTCATTGGTGGCCTCTGAAAAGGCCTGGCCGACACGGTCGTTCACGACTTCGTACTGCACAGAGTAGCCGTAGCGCTGCGCCACCACCGACATCGGTACTTTGCCGGGCCGGAAGCCGTCGGCCTTGACCGTGCGCGACAGGCGCTTCAAACGGGTCTCGACTTCGCCGTTGATGGTGGCCGCGGGCACCATCAGGGTGATGCGACGCTCGAGTTTTTCAAGAATTTCGACTTGGACGGCCATGGTGTTGTGCTGGTCAGTTGAAGGTGTGGATCAGGAAAATGACATCTGGACGGGCCAGACGCCGGTATGTGGTGCGCGGAGCCGGACTCGAACCGGCACGCCCGTGAAGGCGTCAGGACCTAAACCTGGTGCGTCTACCAATTTCGCCACCCGCGCAGGTAGGGTGCGCCGACAAAGCGGCAAACCGGGCATTTTAGCCCGGCGCGGGACGCGGTGGCGCCGCGCGATCGGAAACCAGGGTCGGCAACCCGTCAAGGACGCGCGTCTGCGCCGACGTCGCCCTCTCGTTTGACGCGAAACCAGGCCGCGTACATGGCTGGCAGTGCCAGCAGTGTCAGCACCGTGGCCACCACCAGACCGCCCATGATGGCCACCGCCATCGGGCCCCAGAACACACTGCGCGACAACGGAATCATGGCCAGCACAGCCGCTGCGGCCGTCAGAACGATGGGGCGGAACCGCCGCACGGCCGCTTCGACGATGGCGTCCCAGGTGGCCACGCCCCGGCGGCGGTCCTGCTCGATCTGGTCGATCAGGATCACCGAGTTGCGCATGATCATGCCCATCAGCGCGATCACGCCCAGCAGCGCCACAAAGCCAAAGGGCCGGTTCAGCAGCAGCAGTGCCGCCGCCACGCCGGCAATGCCCAGTGGCCCGGTCAGGAAAACCAACATCGCCCGGCTGAAACTCTGCAGCTGCAACATCAGCAGCGTGAAAATGATGAACAGCATCACCGGCACGCCGGCAGCGATCGAACCCTGGCCCTTGCTGCTTTCTTCCACCGCGCCCGCGATGTCGATGCCGTAGCCCACCGGCATGCGCGCGGCCATCGCCTGCATCTGCGGCCAGACGGCGGCCGACACCGTGGCACCTTGAACACCTTCCACCACGTCGCCCTGCACGGTGATGGCGTAATTGCGGCCCTCGCGCCACATCACACCCGGCTCCCAACCCAGGCTGTGCTGTGCCACCTGCGCCAACGGCACGGATCGGCCGCTGGCCGTGGGCAGGTAGGCATTGCCCAGGTCGGTGATGGCCTGGCGCTCTTCAAGCGGCTGGCGCAGCACGATGTCGATCAGCTTGTCGCCTTCCCGGTACTGCCCGATGTTGGTGCCCGACAGGATGGTGCGTGAGGCCTGCGCAATGACCTGGCTGGTCACCCCCAAGGCACGTGCCTTGTCCTGGTCAACCTCCAGCTTCAACACCTTGACCGACTCGTTCCAGTTGTCGTTGACGCCGCGCATGCGGGCGTCAGCGCGCAGCAGATCCTTGGCCTGATCGGCCCATTGGCGCACCACCGTGGCGTCCTGCCCATGCACCCGAAACTGCACCGGGTAAGGCACCGGCGGCCCGTTGGGCAGCAGCTTGACGCGGCTGCGCACCTCGGGGAATTCAGATGCCAGCAGCTGCGGCAGCCGCAATCGCAACTCTTCGCGTTCATTCAGGCCCTTGGGCAATACGATGGCCTGGCTGACGTTGCCCTGCGGAAACACCTGATCCAGCGGCAGGTAAAAGCGCGGCACACCACTGCCGATCCAGGTGGTCACACTTTGCAAGCCGGGCTCTTGCATCATGCGGGCCTCGAAGCGTTTGGCGATGGTCTCGTTCTGCTCGATGGTCGAGCCTTCAGGCAGCCACAGGTCCACCAGCAGTTCAGGGCGGCTGGAGTCGGGGAAAAACTGTTGCTGCACCCGGCCCATGCCCACGATGCCCAGCGCAAAGGTCAACAGCGTCAGACCGATGGTGATCCAGCGATGTTGCACACACCAGTTCACCGCGGCGCGGAAGCGAACGTAAAACGGGCTGTCAAAAAGTTCGTGAGGCTCGTCCCCAGCCGATGACACCGCATGCGGCTTGGTGCGCAGCAGCCACGCGCCCAGGTACGGCACAAAGTAGACCGACACCAACCAGGAAATGATCAGCGCCGCCGCCGTGACCGCAAAGATGGCGAAGGTGTATTCGCCGGTCACCGACTTGGCCAGGCCGATGGGCAAAAAACCCGCCGCCGTGATCAGCGTGCCCGTGAGCATGGGCATGGCCGTCACTTCATAGGCGAAGGTGGCGGCGCGCTTCTTGTCGTAGCCCTCTTCCAATTTGCGCACCATCATCTCCACCGCGATGATGGCGTCGTCCACCAGCAGGCCCAGCGCGATGATCAGGCTGCCCAGTGAAATCTTGTGCAGGCCTACGCCCCAATAGAACATGACCACAAAGGTGATGGCCAGCACCAGGGGAATCGTGATGCCCACCACCAGACCCGGCCAGATGTCCACCCGCAGGGGTTTGGTGTGCAGGCCCAGGCTGATGAAGCTGACGGCCAGCACGATCAGCACCGCCTCGATCAGCACCTTCACAAACTCACCCACTGAGCGGCTGACCGCCGTGGGCTGGTCCTGCACCTGCGCCAGGGTGATGCCCGCGGGCAGCTCAGCCCGAATGCGCCGCACCGTGACCTGCAAGCGCTCGCCCAGCGCAATGATGTCGCCACCCTTGGCCATGGACACGCCCAGCGCAATCACGCTCTGGCCCTGGTGGCGCACCATCACAGAAGGTGGGTCGGCATAGGCCCGCTTGATTTGCGCGATGTCGCTCAGCCTGATCTGGCTGGCAGCTCCGGTTGTGGGGTTGACGCCGCGAATGGCTACGCGCCCCAGGTCATCAACCGAATTAAAGGCGCCGGCCACACGCACCTGCAGGTTTTCGGTGCCCGCATTCATCACGCCGGCGCTTTCAACAGCGTTTTGCGCCGATATCTGCGCCAGCACCTGGTTCATGTCCAGTCCCAGTTGTGCCAGGCGCTTTTGCGAGATCTCGACAAACAGCTTTTCTGCCTGTACGCCAAAGGTGGCCACCTTGGCCACGTCGGGCACGCTCAGCAGTTGTTGCCGCACACGCTCGGCAAAAACCCGCAGCTCCTCGGGTGAAAAGCCATCGGCCGACAGGGCGAAGATCGACCCGTAGACGTCACCGAAGTCGTCGTTGAACACGGGCCCGATGACACCCGATGGCAAGGCGCTGCGTGCGTCCTGCACCACCTTGCGCGCCTGGTACCAGCTGTTGCTGACCTCCTTGGGCGGCGCTGAATCGGCCAGTTGCAGGATGGTCAGCGATTCACCGGGCTTGGTGTACGAGCGGATCTTGTCAGCATGCGGCACCTGCTGCAGCGCCTTTTCGATCTTGTCGGTCACCTGCTCGGCCATCTGCTGCGCGCTGGCACCAGGCCAGAACGCCTGCACCACCATGGCGCGAAAGGTGAAGGGCGGGTCTTCGTCCTGCCCCAGTTGAAAGTACGCGGCAACGCCCAGCAGCAGCAGCACCACCATCAGGTAGCGCGTCAGCGCCGGGTGGTCCAGCGCCCAGGCCGAAATGTTGAAGCGTGACGCCGGCTGCGTCGTGGGTGTAGTGCTCATGGAATGGCCCGGCGCTTCAGCGGCTGGCCGCAGAGGTTGCAGACACGGCAGGTTTTGCAGTGGCCGGTGCAACCATGGGCACGGCACCAGGCTGGAACTGCGTCACTTTCTGCCCGGCGGACAGCGTGTGCACACCGGCGGTGACCACCGTCTGCCCCGGGCTCAGGCCCTGTGCGATCAACACATCGTTGCCGTCAGCGCCACCAATCACCACCGGCTGCACCTGCACCGTCATGCTGGCCTTGTCCAGTAGCCAGACGGCAGCGCGACCTTGCTGCTGCATCACGGCTGGCAGCGGCAGGCGCACCACACCGTCAGCGGCCTGACCTTGCAAACGCACGGTCAAGGTCTGCCCCAACTGCACGTTCTGCGTGCCCAGCGACGCCTTGACCAGAAAGGTGCGTGTGGTGGCGTCAGCCGCGGCGGCCACTTCGCGCACCGTGGCGTCCATCCAATCCTGCCCTGACCAGGTTTTCACCTTCACCGCACCCGCTATCCCCCGCAGCTGGGCAACATCGGCAACGCGGTCTTCGGGCACCGAAAACACAGCATCGCGCGGGCCGTCCTGTGCCAGCCGGACCACGGGCATGCCGGCGCTCAGCACCGCACCCACCTCCGCCTCCACCGCGGTCAGCACACCCGAGGCTGGCGCCACCAGCGTGGTGTAGGTCGCCTGGTTGCCCTGCAGGGCCAGCTGCGACTGCGCTTGACTCAGCTGCGACTGCTGCGCCTGCAACGAAGTTTCTCGCCGCTCCAGTTCCATCGCGCTGATGAAGCCTTGGCCCCGCAGGTCGCGGTAGCGCTTCAGCTCGGCGGCGCCCAAGTCCACATTGGCCTTTGCCGCCTGCACGGCGGCCTGGGCGTTGGCCTGGGCCAGGCGCAGATCGGTCGGGTCCAGTTGGGCCAGCAACTGGCCTGCTCGCACACGCTGACCCACTTCTGCAGGGCGCTGCGTCATGCGGCCGGGCACCCGAAAGGCCAGCCGTGACTCGGTACGTGCGCGCACTTCACCCGCAAATTCCTGGCTGGCTGCCACGCTGCTGGCCGACACCGTCATGGTGCGCACCGCCCGCACCGGCTCCGGCGCGGGTGCCGGCCTGCTGCAGGCGGTCATGGCCAGCGCCAGGCCCAGCGTCAATGACCATGACCACCGCGTTGCAGGCCGCCATGCAGGCCGCACCAGCGGGCTGATCCAAGCTGACGGCACAGCGGCGCCGCTGCGGGCAAGAGGATGGTCGTCCATGGGGTTGATCTACTTAATGACTGATTGGTCAGTAATATAGAGTTGCTGCCCACGCCCTGTCAACGCGCGACTGTGGTGTGTGCACACAACGGGTCGAGAGCGGCAACTCGCCCCTGCCACGGCGGAAGGGCGCCTTGAACTCGTCAGAATCGGGCCATCGTGAGCGTTGACCACTACGAAAACTTTCCCGTCGCCTCGGTGCTGTGCCCGCCGCGCATTCGCCCCGCCGTGGCGGCGATTTACCACTTTGCGCGCACGGCTGACGACCTGGCCGACGAAGGCCATGCCAGCCCCGAAGCGCGCCTGGCCGATCTGGCTGCCTACCGCGCCGATCTGCGTGCGGTTTTTCAGGGTCGCCCACCTTCCGATCGCTGGGCGGAGTTGTTCGCCGTGCTGGGCAAGCAGGCCAAGGCGTTCAAGCTACCCGAGGCCCCGTTGCACGCGTTGCTGGATGCATTTGAGCAAGACGTGCACAACCCACCCTACCCCGATCGGGAATCCCTGCTGGCCTATTGCGCCCGTTCGGCCAACCCGGTGGGGCGGCTGCTGCTGCACCTGTACGGTGTGAACGACGCCGGGTCTTTGCGGCGCGCCGACAACATCTGCAGCGCCCTGCAGTTGATCAATTTCTGGCAGGACCTGAGCGTGGACGGCCCACGGGGCCGCTTGTACACGCCGAACACCGACCTTCAGGCCCACGGCTTGGACGCCACCGACATCCGCCGTTGCATCGACAGCCCGCAGGCGCGGATGCTGATACGGGACTTGTGCAGTTGGGCCGGAACGCTGATGCAACACGGCGCGGACCTGCCATTGCAGCTGCCGGGGCGTGCCGGCTGGGAACTTCGGCTGGTGGTGCAAGGCGGCCTGCGGATTCTTGAGAAAATCGGCCGCATGAACCACGCTGCCTTGCTGCAACGCCCCAAGCTCCAAGCGGCAGACCTGCCGGTCTTGCTGTGGCGGGCCGCCCGCATGAAGGCCACGGCGCCATGACGCCACAGCAGTATGTGCAGGACAAGGCGGCCAGCAGCGGCTCGTCGTTTTATTACGCCTTCCTGTTTCTGCCGCCGCCCCGGCGTGCCGCCATCACCGCCTTTTACGCCTTCTGCCGCGAAGTGGACGACGTGGTGGACGAGACCACCGACAGCGGCATCGCCGCCACCAAGCTGCACTGGTGGCGGCAGGAAGTGGCTGCGGCGTACGGCGGCAAGCCCAGCCACCCGGTGATGAACGCGCTGATGCCGCTGGCCAAGGACTTCGACATCCGCGCCGATCACCTGCTGGCCGTGGTGGACGGCTGCCAGATGGATCTGGACCAGACCCGCTTTCTGGACTACCCGTCGCTGCAGCGCTATTGCCACCTGGTCGCCGGCGTCGTGGGCGAGGTGGCGGCCAACATCTTTGGCCGCACCCATGACAACACCTTGGCCTACGCCCACCAGCTGGGCCTGGCGCTGCAGCTGACCAACATCATTCGTGACGTGGGTGATGACGCGCGGCGCGGCCGCGTCTACCTGCCGATGTCTGAGCTGCAGCGTTTTGACGTCAAGGCCCACGAACTGCTGCGTCGAGAGGCCCCCTGGGGTTACAGCGACCGCTTCCAGGCGCTGATGCGATTCCAGGCCGACCGGGCGCACGCGGCCTATGACGCCGCGATAGCCTTGCTGCCCGACGCCGACCGGATCAGCCAGAAGCCGGGTTTGATGATGGCCAATATCTACCGCACCCTGCTGCGCGACATCGAAGCCCAAGGCTTTCAGGTGCTGCACCAGCGCACGTCGGTCACGCCACTGCGCAAGCTGTGGATTGCCACACGAACACACCTGCGTGGCCGCTGAGCGCCCCATCCAGCGCGTGACCACAGCACCCGGTGCAGCGCCGCGACTGGCCGTGATCGGCGGCGGCTGGGCCGGTCTGGCGGCTGCGGTGCGCGCCGTTGAAAAGGGCTGGCAAGTCAGCCTGTTCGAGATGGCAGCCCAGCTCGGCGGCCGCGCGCGTAGCCTGGGCGATGGCAAGGACGCGCCGGACAACGGCCAGCACATCCTCATCGGCGCCTACGCCCGAACGCTGCACTTGATGCACACGGTGGGGGTGATTGAAAAACAGGTGCTGCTGCGCCAGCGTCTGCGGCTGCAGTACGCCGACGGCCGCTGTTTTGCACTGCCCCCAGGCCCGCAGGCGCTGGCCTTTGCAAGGGCCACCTGGGCCTGCACCGCATGGACACCCGGGCAGCGACTTTCACTGCTGCGCTGGGCCGCGGGCATGGCCCTGCGCGGGTTCAATTGCCCCGCGGACTGGACGGTCGACAGACTGGCCCAGAACCTGCCGGCGCCCGTGCGCCAGATGTTGATCGACCCGTTGTGTGTCGCCGCCTTGAACACCCCAGCGCCCGCCGCCAGCGCGCAGGTGCTGCTGCGGGTGCTGAAAGACGCACTGCTGGGCGGGCCTGGGTCGGCTGACTTGCTGCTGCCCAAACAGGGGCTGCAGCAATTGCTGCCAGCCGCCGCCAGGCAGTGGCTGGCCGCATCAGGGCGCTGCGATCTGCGGCTGGGTACACGGGTGCAAAGCCTGCAGGACAGTGCCGAGGGGTGCACGGTCAACGGCGAGGCCTTCGACGCGGCTGTGCTGGCCTGCAGTGCCATTGAAGCTGCTCGTTTGGCGCAGCCCTTGAACGCGACCTGGGCCGCCGAGGCCGCTGCCATCCGTTACGAGCCCATCGTCACTGTGTTGCTCAGCTGTTCCGGCGCGCGCCTGCCAGCGCCGATGATGGCGCTGCAGGAGTCGACGGACGCGCCAGCCCAGTTCGTTCTTGACCATGGCGCGTTGGGCTGGGTGCCGCATCGCTTTGCCTTTGTCATCAGCGGCGCCGCGGCCTGGCTCGAGCGCGGATTACAGGCCACGGCCGACGCCACGCTGCGTCAGGCGATGGCGGCATTCCCGGCAGGCACGTGGCCCACCAGCCTCACGCTGCTGCGGGCACTGGCCGAAAAGCGCGCCACCTTCAGGTGCACGCCGGGCCTTGCAAGGCCCGGCCTGAAAGTGTCAGACCGTGTGTTCGCCGCCGGCGACTATGTGGCTGGGCCCTACCCCGCCACCTTGGAGGGCGCGGTGCGCGCGGGCGAAAACGCTGTCGTGCAACTGCAGCGCAGGCCGGTGTCCAGCAGCTGATCCAGCGTCGTTACCGCCCCCGTGCTGCCAGCAGCTGACCAGCGACGCTGCGCAGCGTCGATATCAGCATACAGTTTGCGCTACCGCCATGCAAAATGACGTATGCTGCAGCGGCTCATGGCAAACCCCGACAAAGCTGATGCATCGCCCGCCATCCAGGTACTGGAGCGCAGCTTTGCCTTGCTGGACATCCTGGCCGCCCAG
Organism: Betaproteobacteria bacterium; assembly: GCA_024641925.1. GTDB lineage: Bacteria > Pseudomonadota > Gammaproteobacteria > Burkholderiales > Burkholderiaceae_C > Rubrivivax. The sequence goes on along the minus strand of JAHECB010000097.1, from coordinate 3,550 downwards.
CAAGAACCGGTGTCGCTGAAGGAAATCAGCGCCCGCACGGGGCTGCATCCGTCCACGGCGCACCGCATCCTGAACGATCTGACCATCGGTCGTTATGTCGACCGCCCGCATGCCGGCAGCTACCGTCTGGGCATGCGGCTGCTGGAATTGGGCAACCTGGTCAAGGCAAGGCTGGACGTGCGTGAAGCCGCGTTGGGTCCCATGCGGGAACTGCACCGCCTGACCAGCCAGCCGGTGAACCTGAGCATGCGCCAGGGCGACGAGATCATCTATGTCGAACGCAGCTACAGCGAACGTTCGGGCATGCAGGTGGTGCGGTCGGTGGGTGGTCGAGCCCCGCTGCACCTGACCTCCGTCGGCAAATTGTTCCTGGCGCATGACGATCCGCAGCGGGTACGCGCCTACGCCACCCGCACGGGCCTGACCGGGCACACCCGCAACAGCATCACCGAACTGGGCGCGCTGGAGCGAGAACTCACCGCGGTGCGCAACAGCGGCGTGGCGCGCGACAACGAAGAGCTGGAACTGGGCGTGCGCTGCATGGCCGCAGCCATCTACGACGACCAATCCACTTTGGTGGCGGGCTTGTCATTGTCGGCACCCGCCGACCGCCTGGAAGAATCGTGGCTTGAACGGGTCAAGGCCACCGCAGCGCAGATCTCGGCTGCGCTGGGCTACCGCAACTGAGGCGTTGCCGATGCGCCCCCGGGCGCAGCGCCGACCAAAAAACTGCGCAGCCGCTCGGCGTCGCCGATGCGGGAGTACTTGCCGGTGGAATCCAGCAGCACCATGATGAGCTTGCGGCCTGCCATCTGCGCCTGCATCACCATGCAGCGGCCCGCAGCCGAGATATAGCCGGTTTTCTGCAGGCCGATGTCCCACTCGGGGTTCCGCACCAGTCCGTTGGTGTTGCGGAACTGGACGGTACGGTTGCCACTTTGCACCGCCATTTCCAGCGAGGTGGACAGTTCACGGATCACCGGGTGCAAAGATGCAGCCTTGACCAGGCGGGCCAGATCTTGTGCGCTGGACTGGTTGCTGGGCGACAGGCCCGTCGGTTCAACATACTTGGTCTTGCTCATGCCCAGGGTGCTGGCGGTATCGTTCATCTTGGTGATAAAAAGATCCAGCCCGCCCGGATAGGTGCGGCCCAACACATGAGCCGCCCGGTTCTCAGACGCCATCAGCGCCAGGTGCAGCAAGTCACCGCGGGTCAGTTGTGTGCCTTCCCGCAGGCGCGACCGGCTGCCGGCGGTGGCCTGCACGTCGTCGTGCACCACCGTCAACATTTCGTCCATGGGCAGGTTGGCTTCGGTCACCACCAGCGCCGTCATCAACTTGGTGATGGACGCGATGGGTAAAACCGCTTGTGGGTTCTTGCTGAAAAGAACTTCATCGGTGTCCTGGTCCACAACCAGGGCCACGCTGCTGCGCAGGTCCAGTTCGTCTTCGGTGGCGCGCAAGCCGTACAGCTGGCCATAAGAAGGTGGCGGGGGCGCCGCACGCACCACGACCTTTTTACCTCTGCGCTTGGCGACGCGAGAACTTGAGCTTTTGGAGCCAGTGGCGCGCGAACCGCCTCGATCGGATTTGCTGACCGCCGAGCGCGTCGACTTCTTGGCGGTCTTGGCGCTTTGAACCACCTGTTTTTTGCTGGCTGCCTCGGCCCCGTGCACTGGCGCCATCACCAGAACCAGTGCCACCAGCGCTGTCATCAGCCCACAGGCCCAGCCGGGAAAGCCACCCCGCAAGGCACCGCTTCGCCGCACCGCTTCATGGCCCGTAGCCCTAGAGTGATGCACAAAGCGTGAGGGTGGCATATGGCTGTCCGTGTCAACGAGGATCGCAGTGTAGGTCAGCGCAGAAACTCACGCAATATCAATCGCTTACGAGTTTTTCCTAAAGTCAAATAATCACACGGTTGAACAGGACTTGGATCAGCCCTGGGCGGCCACCCGTTCGGCCTTGCTGTGCAGCTTGTTCAGTGCGGCCAAGTAGGCCTTGGCCGAGGCCACCACGATGTCAGGGTCCGCGCCCACACCGTTGACGATGCGGCCACCCAGCTGCAGGCGAACGGTAACTTCGCCCTGCGACTCGGTACTGCCCGATGTGATGGCATTCACGGAATACAGCATCAGCTCGGCACCAGTGGCCAGCTGGCTTTCAATGGCTTTCAGGCTGGCATCCACGGGTCCATTGCCGTCGCTTTCGGTGTGGTGCTCCTGACCACCGGCGGCAAAGGCCACCCGGGCGTGTGGGCGCTCGCCGGTTTCGCTTTGCTGCGACAGCGACAGCAAGCGGTAGTGCTCCTGCTCAGGTGTCACGCTTTCGTCGCTGATCAGCGCCAGGATGTCCTCGTCGTAGATTTCGCTCTTGCGGTCGGCCAGGTCCTTGAAACGCGCAAACGCGGCGTTCACTTCCGCTTCGGATTCCATTTCGGCACCCAGTTGCTGCAGGCGCTGCTTGAAAGCATTGCGGCCCGACAGCTTGCCCAGCACGATCTTGTTGGCCGACCAGCCCACGTCTTCGGCACGCATGATTTCGTAGGTGTCGCGTGCCTTGAGCACGCCGTCCTGGTGGATGCCGCTGGCGTGCGCAAAGGCATTCGCCCCCACCACAGCCTTGTTGGGCTGCACCACAAAGCCCGTGGTCTGGCTGACCATGCGCGAAGCGGGCACGATCTGTGTGGCGTCAATGCCCAGGTCCAGGCCGAAGTAATCACGCCGCGTGCGCACGGCCATCACCACTTCTTCCAGCGAACAATTGCCGGCACGTTCACCCAGGCCGTTGATGGTGCATTCCACCTGCCGTGCGCCGCCGATCATCACGCCCGCCAGCGAATTGGCCACGGCCATGCCCAGGTCGTTGTGGCAATGCACGCTCCAGATGGCCTTGTCGCTGTTGGGAATGCGCTGGCGCAGGTCGCGGATGAATTCGCCGTACAGCTCCGGAATCGCGTAACCCACGGTGTCGGGAATGTTGATCGTCGTGGCGCCTTCACGGATCACCGCCTCCAGTACCTGGCACAGGAACTCCGGGTCGGAGCGGTAGCCGTCTTCGGGCGAAAACTCCACGTCGGCGCACAGATTGCGCGCAAAACGCACCGACTGCGTGGCCTGCTCGAGCACCTGCGCGCGGGTCATGCGCAGCTTCTTTTCCATGTGCAGTTCACTGGTGGCAATGAAGGTGTGGATGCGCGCACGCGCCGCGCCCTCCAGTGCCTGCGCCGCACGGGTGATGTCGCGATCGTTGGCACGTGCCAGCGAACACACGGTGGACTCGCGCACCGCCAACGCAATGGCGTGCACAGCGTCAAAGTCACCATTGCTGGACGCCGCAAAACCCGCTTCGATGACATCCACCCGCATGCGTTCCAGCTGGCGGGCAATGCGCAATTTTTCGTCGCGTGTCATCGATGCGCCGGGCGACTGTTCACCGTCACGCAAGGTGGTGTCAAAGATGATCAGCTTGTCAGACATGGTGTTTCTCCTTCGAATTTTGGCGGCGGGCTCAGGCCACGGTTTCAACGCTGGGCAGTTGCACACCCGCA
>JAHECB010000364.1 GCA_024641925.1 Betaproteobacteria bacterium | reverse complement strand
ACGTCTGTACCGCTGGGAACCGCTGCTGCCGGGCCACGCCGGAGGCGCGCTGGGCTATGCCCTGGGGCCGCTGTCCACGCGGTGGCTGGGCTTTGCAGGCTCGGGCGTGCTGTGGATTGCGCTGATGGTGGTTTCACTGGCCTTGAGTCTGCGTTTTTCGTGGGTGCACCTGGCCGACACCATCGGTGCGCGGCTGGACAGTCTGCGTGAGCGCCTGGCCGACCGCAAGGAAATCGAAGCCGACCGCCGACTGGGTGAAGCCGCCGCCCACGAGCGCGAAGTGGTGGTGCACGAATTGCGCCAGGTTGAACAGGAACACGAGCCCGTGGTGATTGCCCCGGTGTTCACTGAAGTGCCGGTGTCGTCGCGTGTGGTGAAGGAGCGCCAGAAGCCCTTGTTTGCCGAACTCAGTGATACCAAGCTGCCGCAGGTCGACCTGCTGGACGGTGTGACGGCGAAGACCGAACCTTCCGTCAACGCCGAATCGCTGGAAATGACCTCGCGCCTGATCGAGAAGAAGTTGAAGGACTTTGGCGTGGACGTGCGCGTGGTCGCCGCGTCACCCGGCCCGGTGATCACGCGCTACGAGATCGAACCCGCCACGGGCGTCAAGGGCTCGCAGGTGGTGAATCTGGCACGTGACCTGGCGCGGTCGCTGTCGCTGGTGAGCATTCGCGTGGTTGAAGTCATCCAGGGCAAAAACACCATGGCGCTGGAACTGCCCAACGCCCGGCGGCAGATGATCCGGTTGTCCGAGATACTGGGCTCCGACATCTACAACAACTCCGCGTCGTTGCTGACCATGGGCTTGGGCAAGGACATCGTGGGCCTGCCCGTGGTGGCCGACCTGGCCAAGATGCCGCACTGCCTGGTGGCCGGCACCACCGGTTCAGGCAAGAGCGTGGGCATCAACGCCATGATCCTGAGCCTGCTGTACAAGGCCGAGGCGCGTGACGTGCGGCTGATCCTCATCGACCCCAAGATGTTGGAAATGAGTGTTTACGAAGGCATTCCGCACCTGCTGGCGCCGGTGGTCACCGACATGAAGCAGGCCGCCAATGCGCTGAGCTGGTGCGTGGGCGAAATGGAACGCCGCTACAAGCTGATGAGCAAGCTGGGTGTGCGCAACCTGGGCGGCTACAACCGCAAGATTGCCGAGGCTGAAGAGCGCGGCGAAAAGTTGCCCAACCCTTTCAGCCTGACGCCGGAAGAGCCTGAGCCGATGGACCGGCTGCCGCATGTGGTGGTGGTCATCGACGAACTGGCCGACCTGATGATGGTGGTGGGCAAGAAGATCGAAGAGTTGATTGCACGCCTGGCGCAGAAGGCAAGGGCGGCCGGCATCCACCTGATCCTGGCGACGCAACGGCCCAGCGTGGACGTCATCACCGGCCTCATCAAGGCCAACATTCCCACCCGGCTGAGTTTCCAGGTCAGCAGCAAGATCGACAGCCGCACCATCCTGGACCAGATGGGCGCTGAAGCCTTGCTGGGGCAGGGCGACATGCTGTACCTGACGCCCGGCACAGGTTTGCCGATCCGGGTGCACGGCGCCTTTGTCAGCGACGAAGAGGTGCACCGCGTTGTGGAGTATCTGAAGACACAAGGTGAACCCAATTACATCGAAGGCATTTTGGAAGGTGGCGTGCTCGATGGCGACGCCGCGGGTGGCGAAGCCGGCGCGATGCCGGGTGCCGGCGGCGGCGAGGCCGACCCCATGTACGACCAGGCGGTGGGCATCGTGCTGCAACACCGCAGGGCGTCGATTTCGCTGGTGCAACGTCACTTGCGCATCGGCTACAACCGCGCAGCGCGTTTGCTGGAACAGATGGAACAGTCTGGCGTGGTCTCTGCCATGGGCCACAGCGGCAACCGTGACATCCTGGTGCCCAAGCGCGAAGAATGAGCGCGCCTACCGGGCAGGTGCATCAACAACGGCAAAGGTCTGGGCATGAAATTTCGTTCGCTGATGGTGGGCGCGGTGCTGGCCACAACCCTGGTGGTCGCGCGTGCCGATGCAGTTGATGCACTGCGTGGGTTTGTGCGCGACGTCAAGAGTGGCAAGGCCACGTTTGTGCAGACCGTGATTTCGGCTGACGGCACGAAGAAGAAATCCAGCAGCGGCGAATTTGAATTTTCGCGGCCTAACCGCTTCCGTTTTGCCTACAGCAAGCCCTACCAGCAACTGGTGGTGGCTGATGGACAAAAGGTGTGGATCTACGACGCCGACCTGAATCAGGCCAGCTCGCGCCGCTTGTCGCAGGCGCTGGGCAACACGCCTGCAGCCTTGCTGGCCGGAGCCGCGCTGGAGCCGCAGTTCACCTTGGCGGCCTTGCCCCCGTCTCAGGATCTGGAGTGGGCCTCGGCCACGCCCAAGGCCGCTGATGGCGCTTTCACTGAAATGCGCGTGGGTTTTCGCGGCAAGGAACTGGCTGCCATCGAAATCACCGACAGCTTTGGTCAGCGCTCACGCCTGGACTTCTCCAGTTTTGTGGCCAATGCGCCGGTAGCCGCTGAGCTGTTTGTTTTCAAGCTGCCGGCCGGCGCAGACCTCATCGAGCAGTAGCGCTGGCGGGCGTTGCGCCAAATGGCTGGCACCTGCTCAGTACACCAGCCGCAGCCCCACCTTCAAGGCGCGGGCGCTTGAATCGTTGAGTTGCTGTGCCGCACTGATGCTGAACACCATGTCGCTGAAGGCATGCCAGCCCACGCCGGCGGAAGCCCACGATTTGTTCGAGCCCTCGCCGTAGAGGTCGGCCGCAAACTGCCAGCGGCCCAGGGTTTCCACGCCGACCGACCACAGCGACGCCGATTTCCCGGCCTGGCGGTGCCGGACAAAACCCAGGTTGGCATGGCCGAGCACATCTTTGCTCAGCGCGCGCGACGCGAGAACCTGCATGCTGGCTTTGTCCAGGCGGGTGGATTGGCCCGTCGCTACGGCCCAGTCCACCGCATAGCGCAGCCCCCAGGCGGTTTCGCCTTCTTCAGCCGGCCACACGGTGGTCTTGCCCTCGAGGTTGTAGCGCTCGGTGCGCAGACCGTTGGCACGGTTGCTGCTTAGCCCGATCATGTACTGCGACCGGGCGCCTGCGCTACAGCTGAAGTTCACGTCAGACGCGCTGTTGTCGGCTTGTGCGCGCTGGGTTTCCTTGGCCTGCGCAAAGTCCACTTCACAGACACCGCGTGCCAGGTGGGTGGCCGTTTCGGTCACCAGGGGGTGGCTGGCCTGGGCGCTGCTGGCCAGGGCCAACCCGGCCACGGTCATCAAGGGCAGGGCGGCTGACCGCAGGCGGTTCGCATGGGCCATCAGGGGCTGCTGGAGGTTCGTCATGTTGGGGTGTCTGGATGCGGCTTGAAGGACCTGAGGCTTTGAGGGCCCGAAAACCGGGCACGGGGTTCTGGCAATCAGTGTCGGTGGCCGGGCGTTTGTGCACCCGCGGAAATGGCGCCCGTGAAGCCGGCATTTCCAGCCGCTTGCATCGGCAGCGCCACAATGGCGCCATGGCAACAGCTGCTCTTCCGCCATCAAGCCCGCAAAGTGCCCTTTTCGATGCCGCTCCCGCGTCGGAACTGCCGGCTGGTGCACCGATGCATGACGCCCCACTGGCCGAACGTCTGCGCCCAAAAAGCCTGGACGAGGTTGTGGGCCAGCGTCACCTGCTGGACCCGGGCAGGCCCTTGCGTGTGGCCCACGCCGCGGCGCGACTGCCCTCCATGATTCTTTGGGGCCCGCCTGGTGTGGGCAAGACCACATTGGCGCGCCTGATGGCAGGCGCCAGCCAGGCGCACTTTGTGGTGCTGTCAGCGGTGATGGCGGGTGTCAAGGACATCCGCGAAGCGGTGGAGCAGGCGCAGACCCAGCGCCGGGCAGGGCGTGCCACGGTGGTGTTTGTGGACGAGGTGCACCGCTTCAACAAGGCGCAGCAGGACGCGTTTTTGCCGCATGTTGAATCCGGTTTGTTCAGCTTCATCGGGGCCACCACCGAGAATCCGTCGTTCGAGGTGAATTCGGCTTTGCTGTCGCGCGCTGCCG
>JAHECB010000363.1 GCA_024641925.1 Betaproteobacteria bacterium | reverse complement strand
GGCCGCCTCGGCCACGCCCAGGGCTTGCGCGTCAACCAACATCAATTGAAGTTCGTGGTCGGTGATGGTCGCGCCGGCCTTGGCGTAAAGAGCGTCCAGCAGCGGCACCACGCGGTCCAGCACGCCCCGAGGGCCTTCCAGGCGAAACTCCGCGCCTCGGCGCTGCAGCTTCACCGCCAGCGCACCCTCGATGGCCCGCAAATGGCTGTCCAGCGGGCCACAGACCTGGGCCAGTCGGTGGTTGTCGGCATCGGCAAAAATGTGGGTCTTTATCAAGGCATTGGTCAGAAACGCACGGGTCATCATTGTCGCAGTGCCCGGGCGCCGACCCAAAGTCGCGCCACGGCATGCAGAATGCCGATCCCATGTCGCAACCGTGCGCCCAGCATCGGGCGACTGACCCGCACCGCCCAACGCCTTGTCAACTCTCCGCCAGAAACTCAGCCGTACAGCGCGCCAATGCCTGAACCGGGCCGCTCTGGTCGCCGCCCTGTTGTGCCTGGCGCAGCCCGGCTGGGCGCAAGCCGATGCCACGCCCGCGGCCTTGGATGCAGCCGGCAGGCTTCTGGCACAAACCATAGAACTGCGGGCAGCCCTGGTGGCGCCCGGCGGGGGCGACCGGTTTCCCGAAGACGCCAGTGCGCGTGCGCTGGCGCTGCCCGACGAATGGGCGCTGACCCGGCCAGGCTACTCCGGCAGCGTGTGGTACCGGGTCAATTTCCAGACGCCGCGCGCGTTGAACCGCAACGACATCCTGTCGCTGTACATCGAACATGTCTGCAGCACCGTTCAGGTGTATCTGAACGGGCAGTTGCTGCACAGCAGCGGCTTCAACGACCTGCCGCCGGGCTATGTGCCTTCGGCCTTCACCACGCCGGCGGGTGCCCACAGCATCCACGATTGCAACCACCCCCAGCTGGTCGGCCTGCCCACAGCCCTGTTGCGTGACAGTGGCAACGACCTGGACATCAAGGTCAGCGGGCATTCGCTGGCCACCACGGCGTCGCGACAGCGCGCCGGCGCGCTATCGGCCCTGACCATTGCGCCGCAATCCGCGCTGGTGGCACAGCACAGCCGGCAGACGGCCCTGCAGGTGTCGGCGCCGCAGGCCTTGAGTGCCACCCTGGTGCTGATGGGCAGCTTCATGTTTGTGCTGGGCTTCATCAACCGCCGCGAAAGTCATCTGGCCTACTTTGGTGCCCTGTGTGTGGGCTGGGCTGGCGTGAGCACACGCATGTGGTTGCGCGGCGTCCCCACCAGCCATGCCAGCGCCGAGTTTTTTGTCTGTGCGCTGTTGGGCTTCATTGTCTGGGCTGCCGTGCAGTTTCTGCTGCGTTACAGCGGCGCCCGCTGGCGCTGGGCCGATGTCTGCCTGCCGCTGCAATGCGCGATGCTGACCCTGAGCCTGGCCCTGGCCGGCCCGATGCACCTGAATCTGGTGGCGACGGTCTGGTACGCCATTCTGTCCGTCGAAATCGCCGCCGCGTCGATCTGGTATCTGCGCAGCCAGCGCGAGTCGCATTCGTTCTGGGTCATGGGCAGCCTGCTGGCCGCCGCCACCGCCGCGGCGATGGTCGAGGCCGCCGTACAGTGGGGCCGCGCGCCGGCCTTTGCAGCGCAGATTGCGGAACTGCTGGCGCCCATCGTCATGGTGCTGGTGGGCTTGCGGCTGGTGCAGCAGCACGGCAAGGCCTTGCACAACGCCGAGCAGGACAAGGCGCATCTGGAGATGCGGGTGCGCGAGGCCTCGGCGGAAATCGAGCGCAACTTTCGACAGATGGCCGAATTGCGGGTGGAGCAGGTGACCGAGCGCGAACGCAAACGCATCGCCGCCGACCTGCACGACGACCTGGGCGCCAAGCTGCTGACCATTGTGCACACCAGCGAAAGTGAACGCATCAGCACGCTGGCGCGCGAGGCGCTGGAAGAGATGCGCCTGTCGGTGCGCGGCCTGACGGGCAAGGCCGTGAAGCTGGGTGACGCGCTGGGGGACTGGCGGGCCGAAGTCATCTCGCGCCTGGCACAGACCGGCATCGAAGCGCAATGGACCGCCCCTGAAGACCTGCCCCAGACCCTGAGCGCGCGGGCCTATGTTCAGACCACGCGTATCCTGCGTGAAGCGACCAGCAACATCATCAAACACAGCAAGGCCAACAGCTGCTCGATCACGGCCGGCATCACCGAAGGTGACTTCGTGCTGGTGGTGCAGGACGATGGCGCCGGCATTTCCAGCGAAGTGGAAGCGCGGCTGGACCGCGGCCATGGCCTGGCCAGCATGAAAAATCGGGCCAAACAGATGCAGGGCCAATGCCTTGTGGAGAGCGGCCCTGGATACGGAACCGTGATACGCCTCACGATTCCCTTGAATCGAACCATGGAGAGCTCATGAACGACCGGGATGTGGCCGATACCATCGAAACGACACTGGTGCCGAGCCCTCATATGAAAACCATTCTGCTGCTGGAAGATCTGCCCGAAATACGGGCCTGGCTGCGAAAGCTGGTGCTGCAAGTCTTTCCGGGCGCCACCATTTCAGAGACATCGCGGGTGCATGACGCCATCGAAATGGTGGCGGCGGTGAAGTTCGACCTGGCGCTGATCGACCTGGGGCTGCCCGACGGCAGCGGGGTGGACGTGGTCACGCGGCTGCGTGACGTGCAGCCCGACGCACAGAGTGTGGTGGTGACCATCCACGACGACGACGAACACCTGTTCCCGGCACTGCAGGCCGGTGCTTTTGGCTACATCCTGAAAGAGCAGGCCCGCGAACTCATCACCGAGCAGCTGCAACGCATCAGCCAGGGCGAGCCGCCACTGAGCCCCAGCATTGCGCGCCGCGTCATGGCGCATTTCACCGCCAAGGCCAAGCCGCAGGTGCAGGCCAACGCCATGCCCAACGTCAGCCTGACCGACCGCGAGAGTGAAGTGCTGCTGCGGGTGGCCAAGGGCTACACCCTGCCCGAGATCGGCGTACAACTGGGCTTGAGCCGGCACACGATTGCCGACTACGTCAAGCAGATCTACCGCAAGTTGAACGTGAGTTCACGTGCCGAAGCGGCGCTGGAGGCGCAGCGGCTGGGCCTGTTTCGCTAGTCTGTTTCGCTACCCTGTCCTGCAGCCTGTCACGGAAATCCGTTCGATCAGGCTGTGCGAGCCATCACCAGGTGCCGGGCCCCTGGCGCAGGGGCCGCCGGTCAGTGCAACTTGACCAAGGGCCGTGCGCGCTTGACCAGAAATCGCGCCAACGCCAGCACGCCGGTGCGAACGGTACCCAGCACAGCCTGGTGATGCATCAGGTGCAGGCTGGCGTACATGGCGCGGGCAAATACACCCTCGACAAACCAGCTCGCCTTGAACAGGTTGCCCATCAGGCTGCCCACCGAACTGCGGGTACCCATGGACACCAGTGACCCGTGGTCGTGGTACCGGTAGGGCCGCCCATCGGGCAGCTTGCCCCGTGTCAGGGCCAGCAGGCGGGCACACAGATAGTCGGCCTGCTGGTGCGCGGTCTGGGCACGCGGTGGCACGGGCTGGCCGTCTTCGCCACGGCATTCGGCGCAGTCGCCCAGGGCGTGGATGTGGTCGTGGCCTGAGACATTCAGCTGGCCCGTCACCACCAGCTGCCCGCTGCGGTTGACGGGCAAGCCCAGTGTGGCCAGAAAGTCCGGCGCCTTGATGCCGGCGGCCCAGACCACCACGTCGGCGCGGTAGATGCGGCCAGTGGCGTCTTCAACCTCGCGCGCGCCGATGCTTGCCACGCGGCACGCGGCGTGCACGGACACGTGGCGCTGGCGCAGCAGTTCGGTGGCCGCCGCCGACACCTTTTCCGGCAACGGCGCCAGGATGCGCGGTGCGGCCTCGAGCAGCGTGATGCGCACATCACGGTCGGCATCCAGCCGTCTGACGCCATAGCGCGCGTGCACGGCACTGGCTTCGCGCAATTCGGCCGCCAGTTCCACACCGGTGGCGCCGCCGCCAATGATCACGATGTCCACCCCCACCGTGCTGCCCTGCCCTTTTTGCAGGTCAGCCGT
>JAHECB010000362.1 GCA_024641925.1 Betaproteobacteria bacterium | reverse complement strand
GCGCGGCGTCAGCAGCGGCTCGAGCCACGACACCAGCTTGCGGAAATGCTGCTCGGCCAGCAGCTCGGTCGGCGCCATCAGCGCGCATTGCCAGCCGGCGTCTATCGCCACCGCGGCGCACAGCGCGGCGACCACGGTCTTGCCCGAGCCCACGTCGCCCTGCAGCAGCCGGTTCATCGGCTGCGGGCGCGCGAGGTCGGACGCGATTTCGTCCACCACGCGTTGCTGAGCGCCCGTCAGTGCAAAGGGCAAAGCCTGCAGCAGGCGGTGGAACAGCGCCTGGTCACCTTCGGCGGGGTCGAGCTTTAAGCTGGGCGCGTGCAGCAGAGCTCGCGCTGCGCGGGACTGCAGTTGAGAGAGCTGCTGCGCCAGCAACTCGTCGAACTTCAGCCGCTGCCACGCCGGGTGGCTGTGGTCTTCCAGCGTTTGCGCGTCCAGGCTGGGTGGCGGGTTGTGCAGCAGCAGCACGGCGTCACGCAACGGTGGCAGGCCCTCGGGTACGGTGTGCGGCGGCAGCACCTCATGCAAGGGTGCCCTTCTCAACGCCGATGCCACGGCCTTGCGCAGATAGGCCTGCGGCAGCTGGGCCGAACTGGGGTAGACGGGTGTCAGCGCGTCCGGCAGCGGCGTATCCGCGGCGACGGCCCGAAATTCCGGGTGCACCATCTCGCGGCCAAAAAAGCCCGCACGCACCTCGCCGCGCGCGCGCACCCTCTGGCCCACGGCCAGCGTTTTCAGGTGTGACGGGTAGAAGTGAAGCAGGCGCATCAGCAATTCACTGCCACTGTCGTCGGTCAGCCGCACCAGCAACTGCCGGCGCGACCGCGTTTCAACTTTGCATTCGGTCACCGTGCCTTGCACCTGCGCCTGGTCGCCGTCACGCAAGCTGACGATGGGGCGCAGCCGGGTTTCGTCCACATAACGCATGGGCAGGTGCAGTGCCAGGTCGATGTCGCGCTTCAAACCCAGCTTGGCCATGGCGCGGGCCGGCCCCGACAGTTTGTTGGCGGTGGCTTGGGGTTGGGGGGCGTCGCCCGGTGCTGGTGTGGGCGTCGGCTGCGTGGCTGCGGGCATGAAACAATTTTGGACCTGTTCCCACTGGCCGGCGCTGTGCGTCGCCGCTGACATGCCCACAACACCCACGGCATCGCTGCCCGCAACCCATACGCTGGACGACTTCGACTTCGAGTTGCCAGGGGCATTGATTGCCCAGGAACCCGCGCCTGAACGCAGCGCTTCGCGCCTGCTGGACGGCCGCCAGGGCGGGGCCGTCGACCGTCACTTCGCCGACCTGCCCGGCCTGCTGCAGCCCGGCGACCTGCTGGTGTTCAACAACACGCGGGTCATCAAGGCGCGTTTGCTGGGCGCCAAGCGCACGGGCGGTGGCGTGGAGGCCCTGGTCGAACGTGTGCTGCCCGACAGCGCTGCCGGCCGCCATGGGGTCTGGGCCCACCTGCGCGCCAGCAAGTCACCGCGTGCAGGCGCCTTGGTGCGTTTTGCCGATGCTTTTGATGCCGAGGTACTGGGCCGCGCCGGCCCCGAAAACAGCCTGTTCCACCTGCGTTTCCCGTCCGACCCCTACGCGCTGCTGCAGCAGCACGGCCATGTGCCGCTGCCGCCCTACATCACGCACGCCGACACCGCCGACGACGAGCGCCGTTACCAGACCGTGTTTGCCCGGCACCCGGGCGCGGTGGCTGCGCCCACGGCCGCGCTGCACTTCGATGACGCCGTGCTGGCCGCATTGCAGGCCCGCGGCGTGAAGCAGGCTGCCGTGACGCTGCACGTGGGTGCCGGCACCTTCCAGCCGGTGCGTGAACACGACCTCAGCAAGCACCGCATGCACAGCGAATGGTTCGACGTCGGCGCCGACACCGTGGCCGCCATCCAGCAAACCCAGGCCAGTGGCGGACGGGTGCTGGCCGTGGGCACCACCACGCTGCGCGCGCTGGAATCGGCCGCGCGCAACGCCGGTGGCGCATTGCAACCCTTCGTGGGCGAAACCGACATCTTCATCACGCCGGGCTTCGATTTCCGGGTGGTGGACCTGCTGCTGACCAACTTCCACTTGCCCAAGAGCACGCTGATGATGCTGGTCAGCGCGCTGGCCGGCCATGCCCACGTGATGGCGCTGTACCGGCATGCGATCGAACAGCGCTACCGCTTCTTCAGCTACGGCGACTGCATGCTGCTGCAGCGCTGACAATGCCGGCCATGCTGAAATTTGACCTGCTGAAGACCGACGGCGTTGCCCGCCGCGGTCGCCTGACGCTGAACCACGGTGTGGTGGAAACGCCCATCTTCATGCCCGTGGGCACCTACGGCACCGTCAAGGGTGTGGCGCCACAGTCGCTGCACGACATGGGCGCACAGATCATCCTGGCCAACACCTTCCACCTGTGGATGCGGCCGGGACTGGACGTGGTCACGAAATTCGGCGGCCTGCACCGCTTCGAGAACTGGCACAAGCCCATGCTGACCGACAGCGGCGGTTTCCAGGTCTGGAGCCTGGGTGGCGCCGACGGCAAGGGCCGCAAGATCAGCGAAGAAGGTGTGCGGTTTTCGTCGCCCGTCAACGGCGACAAGCTGCTGCTCACCCCCGAAGTGAGCATGCAGATCCAGACGGTGTTGAACAGCGACATCGTGATGCAGTTCGACGAATGCACGCCCTACCAGACGGCCGATGTGCTGACCACCGAAACACAGGCCCGAGGCTCCATGGAGCTGAGCCTGCGCTGGGCCAGCCGCAGCCGCGCCGAGTTTGACCGCCTGCAAAACCCCAACGCCTTGTTCGGCATCGTACAGGGCGGCATGTTTGAAAGCCTGCGTGCCGAGTCGGCGGCAGCGCTGGCGGAGATGGACCTGCCGGGTTATGCCGTGGGCGGTGTCAGTGTGGGCGAACCCAAGGACGAGATGCTGCGCATCATGGCGCACACGCCCCGCCTGTTGCCGGCGCACAAGCCGCGCTACCTGATGGGCGTGGGCACACCCGAAGACCTGGTGGCCGGCGTGGCCGCGGGCGTGGACCTGTTCGACTGCGTCATGCCGACCCGCAATGCCCGCAACGGCCACCTGTTCACCCGCTTTGGCGACCTGAAGATCCGCAATGCGCGGCACCGCGAAGACGAGTCACCCGCCGACGCCACCTGCACCTGCCCCTGCTGCAAGGGCTTCAGCCGCGCCTACCTGCACCACCTGGACCGCTGCGGCGAGATGCTGGGCCCCATGCTGGCCAGCGTGCACAACCTGCACTACTACCTGAACCTGATGGCCGAAGTGCGGCGGGCGCTGGACGAGGGCCGTTTCGAGTCCTACCAACGGCAGTTCAAGGTTGACCGGTCGCGCGGCGTCTAGCAGCGCGCGCCGTGGCTCAACCCGGAATCTCGGGCTCCACCAGCTTGGCCAGGTAACGCAGCGATTCCTGCCAGCCCAGATAACAGGCTTCCAGCGGAATCACCGCCGGCAGGTTCTCTTGCACGATGTGCACTTCGGTGCCCACCGAAACCGCCTTGAAGGTCACGGTGACGATGATTTCGCCGGGCAGGTTGGGGTCGTCGAAGCTGTCGGTGTAGCGCAGGCGCTCACCCGGCGCCACCTCGAGGTAGCGGCCGCCAAACGTCATCGTGTTGCCGCTGCCGAAGTTGGTGAACGACATCTTGAAGCTGCCGCCCACCTTCACGTCCATGTGGAACACCTTGGCCGTGAAGCCATTGGGCGGCATCCAGCGCGCCAGGGCGTCGGGCTCGGTGAAGGCGCGGTACACCTTGGCGGGTGGGGCGGTCAGTACACGGTGCAGGCGGACGGTGGGCGTCGGATCGGACATGCGAGATGCTCCAGTGGTTGGACGTTGGACGTTGGACGCGGGACGGGGCGTTGACCGGGCGCGCAGCGTGCGAAGTCTGCGGGCTGGGCGTCCAGTATGACGTCGCTTGACAGCGGGGGGAGTCCACCGCGCGACCTGGGTTGGGCGGGACTGCCGGCGGCCGATATCGGGGCTGTCGGACAAGCGATCGGCGCGACGCCGTCGCGGGCACTGGCATCATCGTGACGCGAT
>JAHECB010000361.1 GCA_024641925.1 Betaproteobacteria bacterium | reverse complement strand
TCAAAAGCCACCAAACGCTCTTCGCCCAGCCAGGCGTTGATCAGCGTGCTCTTGCCCACGTTCGGACGACCTGCCACGGCCAGGCGGATGGGCCGGTCTTCTTCAGGTGCATCAGGGTCGTCTTCCGGCACCTCCAGGCTGTCCAGCACGTTTTCCAGCAGACTGCGGATGCCCTGCCCGTGCGCCGACGAAATCGGATTGGGTTCGCCCATGCCGAGTTCAAAAAACTCGCCCAGCAAGGGCGAGTCCAGCATGCCCTCGGCCTTGTTGACGGCCAGGAAAACCTTCTTGCGCTGGGTGCGCAGGTAGCGCGCAATGTCCTGGTCCTGACCGGACAGGCCCGCTCGCATGTCCAGCACAAAGATGACCGCATCGGATTCAGCCACCGCCTGGCGCGTCTGCTTGGCCATTTCGGCCACCACTCCCGTGGGCTTTTCCGGCTCGAAACCACCGGTGTCGATGACGATGAACTCACGCTGACCCAGGCGTGCGTCGCCATAGTGACGGTCACGCGTCAGCCCTGCATAGTCGGCCACGATGGCGTCGCGGGTCTTGGTGATGCGGTTGAACAGCGTCGACTTGCCGACGTTGGCACGGCCCACCAGGGCAATCACCGGTTTCATGGCCAATGCCGGCCCGAATCAATTGGCGCGGAAGGCAAACAGCCCACCGTCTTGGGTAGCCACCAGCAGGGTGCCACCGGCCACCAGCGGCGAGCCCACCACGGGTTTGCCGTTGGTGGACAGGCGCAGCTGCTGCACGCCGGTGCTGCTGGAAAGGAAGTGCACATAACCCTCGATGTCGCCAAAAACCACCGACTGGCCCACCACCTGCGCTCCACTCAAGCCGCGGTACAACAGCTTTTCATTGGTCCAGGCGATATCGCCTGAGAGCGCGCGCCAGGCCGTGATGCGGTCGCTGGCGTCGGCGCCAAAAACGAATTCGCCATCACTGGCCACGGCATTGATGCCCGCAGCCGTGCGTGTCCAGGCCACGGCGCCGCGCGACAAGTCTGCACAGCCCACAGCCGACTGGAAGGCCCGCATGCACAGTCGGTCGCCAACACGCGCTGCAGGCCCGACCAGGTCGGCCAGCCGTTCAACTTCGTTGCTGCCGCGCGGCGCGGCCATGGGCACTTCCCATTGCACCGTGCCACGCAAGGGGTCGACCCCAGCCAGGCGCGAACCCTGGGCCACCAGCAAGGTGTTCTTGTAAGCCCCCATGACGCTGGATTGCGCCAGCGTCAGCGCATCTCCCGGGCGCTGCAGCGTCCACAGGCGGCGACCGTCCAGGGCGTCAAAGGCATGCACCGTACGGTCGACCGCCATCACGAAAACACGCTCGCCGGCCACAAACGGCGGCGTCACCACGCTGGACGGCACGCGTTTGCGCCACAGCTCACGGCCGTTTTCGAAGGTCACGACCTGGTTGGTGCGGGTGACCACGCTGGTGAAGCGGCCGTCGCTGCCCACACCGGCTGCCAAAGGTTCAGCGGCATCGGCACGCCAGCGCAGTGCGCCCGTCTCGATGTCCAGCGCCATCACTTCACCAGCACCGCCCGCAACCAAAAAGGCGCCATCCCGCGCCACCGGCACCAAGGGGAACCCCACGCGGCTGAGCTGGGCTGTCCACACCTGAGTGCCGGTGATCTGCGGCGCGTAGGTATCCAGTGGCGTGGGTTTGGGACGGTCCGCGGCACAACCGGCCAGCGCGACCCACAGTGCCAACAAGACGATCCGCTTGAGCGCGACACCGCCGTTGTTCAAGCCCAGCGTCAAGCTCATTTGGAAGCTCCGCTCTCGACCGCAGCTGCCTGCGGTGCCGCACCCAGCGCCATCAACTTGGCTTCAACCAGTCGCCGGTAATCCAGCTTGTCGCTCATGGCCTTGTAGGCCTCTTCATAGGCTGCACGCGCCTCGGCGGGCTTGCCTTGCAGGCTCAGGACGTCACCCTTGCGATCGGCCACCAGCGCCTCGAAGCCGACGGCCACGGTGCCGCCCAGTACAGTCAGCGCTTCATCGTACTGTTTGGCCTGGGCATGCAGTGCGGCCAGTCGCAGCTGGGCGAAGGTGCGGGTTTCGTCGTCCGTGGCGTGTTCACGCACCCAGGCCAGTGAAGCCTTGGCCACATCCGAGTCACCCTTGTCGAATTGCACTTTCGCCGCCAACAGACCACCTTGCTGGGCAAATGTGGTGCGGCCAAAACGGTCCTTCAGGTCGGAGAAGACCCGGCCAGTCTTGGCCACGTCGCCCGCTTGCGCGGCATTTTCCAATTCATCAAACATGGCGCTGGCCTTGGTGGCCTGGTCGCGCTGCCAGTATTGATAGCCGTTCCATGCCGCAAAGGCACCCAGCACCAGCACCAGCGTCCAGGTGATCAGGTTGCCCTGTTTGTTCCAGAACGCCTTCAGCGCGTCGAGTTGTTCCTGCTCTTGCAGGTCAAGTTGTGTGGCCATGGGTGTGGTGATCAGTGCAGGTTTGCGTGCAATGGATGCGGCGCCTAAAGCCGACGATTATGCGCGGCGAAGCTCATTTGCCCAGGTCAGCACCTCGGTCATGGTCCTGCTGGTCTGAACGGCGGTCGCTTCTCGCAGGGGCTTCAGACCCACTTCGCCGCGGGCCAGTTCCTGGGCGCCAAAGATCAGGGCGTGGTGGGCGCCGCTGGCGTCGGCCTTCTTGAACTGTGATTTCATGCTGCCCAGGCCAGCTGCACCCGCGGCGTGCACCCAGACCGCCAGCCCCGCCGCTCGCAGGGCCTCGACCACGGGAACGGCCGCGGCCATGGCGGCTTCGTCGGGAATCACGGCGTACACGTCGGGGGCCGGCAATTCGGGCGAGTTACCACACTGTTGCATCAAGTCCAGCACCCGTTCGATGCCCATGCCCCAGCCGATGCCAGGTGCCGGTTTGCCGCCGATCAGTTCGGTGAGACCGTCGTAACGACCGCCGCCACAGATGGTGCCCTGGGCGCCCAACTGGTCGGTCACCCACTCAAAGACTGACAGGTTGTAGTAGTCCATGCCACGCACCAACCGGTGATTCACGCGGTAAGGCTGTCCGGCAGCGTCCAGCAAGCGCCGCAACCCGTCGAAGTGCTTCAGCGACGCCTCGCCCAGAAAGTCCATCAGCCGGGGGGCCGATTCAACCAGTGGCTGCATGGCCGTGTTCTTGGTGTCCAGGATACGCAGCGGATTGCTGTGCAGTCGGCGCAGCGCTTCGGCGTCCAGCAGATCCAGGCCGGATTCCAGGTGACGCACCAGGGCCTCGCGGTGGGCCTTGCGCTCGGCGCTCTGCCCCAGGCAGTTGATGTCCAGCCGGACCTCGCCCAGACCCAATTCACGCCACAGCGTGCGGCACATCAAGATGACCTCGGCATCCACGTCAGGGCCGCTAAAACCCAGCGCCTCGACACCCACCTGGTGAAACTGGCGGTAGCGGCCCCGCTGCGGCCGTTCATGCCGGAACATCGGACCGATGTAAAAAAGGCGCTTGCCGCCGTCGTACAGCATCGAATGTTCGACCGCGGCGCGGACCACGCCCGCCGTGCCTTCAGGCCGCAGCGTCAGCGCATCACCGTTCATGCTGTCGGTGAAGGAGTACATCTCCTTTTCGACGATGTCGGTCACTTCCCCCAGCCCACGCACAAACAGGGGTGTGGGTTCAACGATGGGGGTGCGCACGAACAGATAGCCATAGCGGCGCATCAGCGACCGAACCCGGTCTTCAAACCATTCCCAGCGAGCGCTGTCGGGCGGCAGCAGGTCGTTCATGCCCTTGACACCACGCAGTGCCGTGGCGGCTGGGGTCTGGGCCCGGCTCGTGGTGGTCGCGGTGGGAGCCGACGTTGCGGCCGCGGAATTTTCAGCAGTCATGGTGGGAAAAAATTGGATCGGGCTGCACAGCCCGCTGCAGGCCAGCGCAGGCGTGGAAGGATCCGGTGGTCAGACCGGCGAATGGGGTGGGAGGGCCGCAAGGGCCGACGATCAATGGGCAGCGGTCACGCTGCCAAAGCGTCGCTCGATGTAGCGCTCGACCAGCTTGTGGAACTCGGCCGCGATGTG
>JAHECB010000096.1 GCA_024641925.1 Betaproteobacteria bacterium | reverse complement strand
GGCTCTCCAGGCCATAGGCCACAAAGGCCGACACCGTGGCGCCAGCGCCCGGCACGATGCCCACCACGATGCCGGTGGCGGTGCCGCGCAGGAAGGTGTATTTCAGACGCAGCATCGCCGACAACTTGGGCAATGAGGTCTTGAAACGGGTGCCGCCGGCGTCGGCCGCTGCTTCGCTCTTGAAGCCGGTGGCCAGCCTCGACAGCACTTCGCCAATGCCGTAGGCACCCACCATCACCAGCAGGAATTCAATGCCGTCCATCAAGAAGGGCTGGCCGAAGGCAAAACGCTCGGCGCCATAGATGTCGTCCACCCCCACCGTGGCCAGCACCAGGCCGATGCACAGGCTGATGAGTGCGTTGACCACCGAGCCACCCGACAACGCCACCACGCTGGCCAGGCCAAAAAACACGATGGCAAAAAATTCGGGCGATGAAAATTTCAGCGCAATGCGCGCCACCGGCTGCGCCAGCGACACCATCAGCACCGCTGAGATCAGGCCCCCCACCAGCGCGCCAACCAACGACCAGCCCAGCGCCTGCGCGGCTTCGCCGCGCCGTGTCATGGCGTAGCCGTCCCACAGCAGGGGCACGTCCATGGGCTCGCCCGGAATGCGAAACAGGATGGACGTGATGGCGCCGGCGTAGGTGCCGGTCACATACATGGCGGTCAGCAGGATGAGCGCGGGTGCCACGCCCATCTTGTAGGTGAAGGGCAGGGCCAGCACCACGCCCATCACCAGGGTCAGGCCGGGCAATACGGCCACCAGCATGCCCAGGATCAGCCCGATGACCATGGCCAGCAGATTGGCCGGTGCAAAGATGGACACGATGCCCGCGCCCAGATGAATCCATGCATCCATGTCAGCCGCCCGTGATCAGGAAACGCCCATCAGCCGCAGCAGGGCCAATGACAGGCTGCGAAACGGCCCTTCGCCCAGCGGCAGCGAGATGTAGGCCACCCGCATGAACAGCACCATGGTCAGCAGGCTGCCGCCCAGTCCCAGCGCCAGCACCCACAGAGGGCGGCGAAACCCGCCTACCCAGGCAAAGCCGCACAGGAACAACAGCGTGCTGAAAAAGAACCCCAGCCAGGAGACCCCGGCCACGTAGCCCGCGATCATGGCCGTGCCGCCCAGCAGCATCGGCCACTGCACCGGGGGGGATGATTCTTCGTCGGGCTGTGCGGCCGACGTGGCGGTGCCCGCATCCCCGGAGGGCTGCGAGCCATCTACCCCGACACCCATGAGTCGCTTGCCGATTTCCACCAGACACAGCAAGCCCATCAAGCCGACCACGGCCTTGGGCCAGAAGTCGGGACCGATGCGATCGGGCGGTGCCTGGATGTCCGACGCGGCCCAGTACAGGGCGCCAGACAACAGCAACATCAGGAAGTGCGGCAGGCAGGCCTGCAGGCGTTGAGGCATGGTGGGCGCTTGTCCGGGCCTGCGCTCAGCGCTTGGGTGGCAGGTTGGCCTGGATGGACTTGAACTCGCGCTCGAAGAAGGCGGCCGTCTGCGCTGCAGGGATGTAGCTGTCGGCAAAGGCCAGTTCATCCGCCAGATAGGTCTTGAAGGCCTCGCTGCGCGCGACCTTTTCAACGGCAGCCGACAGGCGCGCCACGTGGTTCGGATCGGTGCCGGCGCGCATCACCAAAGAACGGAATTGGCTGATGGCAATGGGAAAACCGTAGTCCTTGGCCAGCGGCGTTTTTTCGTAGCCGAACTGCGGCTGTTCGGCGAAAAACGCGATGGGCCGCATCTGGTTGCTGGTCAGGAAACTGCGCACGTCACCGGCTTGTTCCACCAGCACGTCGGCGTGGCCGCCCAGGATGGACGAGTAACGTTCGCCGGGTTTGGCAAAAGGCACCACGCGGAACTTGTGCCCTTTGGCGTTCATCTGGTTGACCTGGATTTCGTCGGCACTGCCAAAGCCGGTGACACCCACCTTCAACTCATTGGTCTTGGAGTCCGCCAGCATTTCGTCGAAGTTTTTCCACTTGGCGTCGGCTTTCACAAACAGGCCTGTGGGTTGGCGGATCATCACGCCCAGCGGCACAATGTCGGCGAGTTTCCAGCGTGCGCCGCCGGTGACCAGCGTGCCCATGGTGTCACCGATGAAAACAGCGATGCTGTGGCCGTCCGGTGCGGCGCTCAGCAGTTTGGCCGTGCCCGTGTTGCCGGTGGCGCCGGGCACGTTCAGGATGGGCAGCGACACCTTCAGCTCTTCTTCCAGCAGCTTGCCCACGCGGCGTGCCAACTGGTCTGCGCCACCACCAGCGCCCCAGGGCACGATGAAGTCGATGGGGCGTGACGGGTAGGCATCGGCTGCCCAGGCGCGCGTGCCGGCCAGCCCGGCGGCCACCGCGGCACCTGCGCCCAGCAGGCTGCGTCGCGACATGTTGTGAACGTTGTGGAATCGGGTTTGCATGGTGTCTCCTTCGGGTGGTGTGCCGGGCGGTCAGGGCGCTGGGCCCGGCCGACCCTTGGTATGGGCGGAGCGGCAACAATAGGTCAGTCACCGAATAAAAACCGTCCCGATTAACGCACTTTCAATTGCACGCGATGAGGGCAAACCATGGAAAGCAACTACGGCAACAGTGCCGCGATCCGGGCCTTTCGGGTGCTCGAGGTGCTGGCCCAGCGCACCGACGGCTGCACGCTGCCCGAACTGGTGGACGCCGTGGCACTGCCCAAGCAGACACTGCACCGGTTGGTGGACCAGCTGAGCCTGGCCGGGCTGGTGGTGCGCGAGCCGGGCAACCGGCGCTTGCAGCTGGCGCGCCGGGTGGAACGGTTTGCGCTGGACGCCTTGATGAACGGGCCGGGCCGGCATGAGCGCCACGCCATCCTGAGCGCCGTGGTGGACAGCACCGGCGAGACCTGCAACCTCACGGCGTTGGCCGGCACCGACATCATCTACCTGGACCGTGTCGAAACGTCCTGGCCGCTGCGCATGTTGCTGGCGCCGGGCTCGCACGTACCTTTGCACGCCACGTCCAGCGGCAAGCTGCTGGTCAGCCTGCTGCCCAAGGCGCAGCGCGACCGCCTGCTGGCGCAGCTGACCCTGCGCAGTTACACCGAAACCACCATCGTCTCAGCCGACGCGCTGGCCACCGAACTGGCTTTGACACGCAAGCGCCGCGTGGGCATCAACCGCGCCGAGCACCTGCGGGGGCTGTTCGGCGTGGCGGTGCCGGTGATGGTCGACCGCCAGCGGGCCTGCGCCGCCGTGGCCTTGCAGGCGCCCGAAGGCCGGATGAGCATGGACGACCTGCTCGCCCACGTGCCTCGATTGCGGGCGGCTGCTGAAGCCATTGGCCGCACCTTCGGGCTGGCGGCAGGCTGAAGGCCGGATCAGGGGGGTGTGCCGCGGGTTGCGACGTCGGTGCTGCCGCCCGGCGGGTTGTGCTCGGGAGGGTCTTTCGGCGGAATATCCGTCGTCGTCGCATCGGGCGCCGGATCGGGGGCAGGCGGCAGCGGCAACAGTTTGGCCAGTTCGCCATACAGCGGCTTGGTCACCAGACGCGACACGCCGCTGGCCAGCAGAGCGCAGGCCATCAAGCTCAATACCATGGCCTGGCCCGCCACCATTTCCATCACGATGATGAAGGCGGTGATGGGCTCTTGTGTGGCGGCTGCCAGAAAGCCGACCATGCCCAATGCAATCAGCGGAATCGCGGCCTCGCGGCTCAGCCCCGCCACCAAGGCCACGTCGTGCCCGATGCCGGCCCCGATGGCCAGCGACGGCGCAAAAACGCCCGCCGGCACACCCGTCCAGGCCGACAGCCAGGTGGCACAGAATTTAAGCAGGGTGTAGACACCTGGCAGTTCGGCGTTGCCTTCCAGCAGGGCGCGGGTGGGGGCGTAGCCGGCACCCGCCGTGGCGCCGCCGGTGGCCAAACCGATGACGGCCACACCGAGCGCGCAGCCGGCAGCAAAGCGCAGCGGGTAGGTCCGGCGCCAGCCGCTGACGCGGTCGGGCAGGCCGCGGATGGACACCACCAGCAAGCGCGAAAACAGGCCACCCGCCAAGCCGGTGACCAAGGCCACCGCCATGCCCGGCAAGATCAGATTGCTGGACAACTGCTGGATGCGAAGCCGTCCAAAGTAGGTTTCGTTACCAAAAAACGCAATGGCGATCAAGCCCGACAGCACGATGCCGGAGATCACCATGGCGCTGTGCGAAATGCCGCGCCGGCGCGACAGCTGTTCCAGCGCAAAGACGATGCCGCCCAGCGGCGTGTTGAAGGCTGCGGCAATGCCGGCCGCCGCGCCGGCCACCATCAGGTCGTGTGAATCGATGCCCGACTTGGGAGACAGCCACCGTTTGGCGTGGTCCATGACACCCGCACCCACCTGTACCGTGGGCCCCTCGCGGCCGATTGAAAGGCCTGCCAGCATGCCCGCGGCGATGAGCCCGATCTTGTGCAGCGCCACCTTGAGTGAAATCAACCAGCGGAACTGCGAAGGGTGCAGGTCTTCGTCCAGCGCCCGCAGCACTTGGGGAATGCCGGAGCCCAACGCACCAGGCGAAAAACGACGCGCCCACCAGAGAATGGCCACGGTCAGCGCCGGCGTCCAGATCAAGGGTGCATAACGCCCCCACGTGCCGGCGCTCTGCAGGGTGTTGAACAGGTGGCTGGCGCCTTCGGCCAACATGGTCAGACCCACGACCAGCAGGCCTGTGATGCCGGCGTAGGCCAGCACGATGCCGCGGTCCAGCCACTGCCGTCCCGCCATCAATTCGTTGTGCAGGTTGCGCCAGAACTCGGGCTCGATGTCCCGCACCGCTGCGATGCCGCCCGTGAACAGGGTGCGCACCAGGCGGACGAATTGCTTGCGCAAGTCGCTGACCGATGGCAGGTTTTCAGGATCCAGGTTCATGAGGTCCGAGGGCGCACGGCCGCAGTGATATCGCCGGCACGCGGGCTGCCCAAACCGGGCAGGTGGGAACGATCACCGTAGCCCATGGGCTGGGAATCGCCAGGGATTCCCTGGTCTGTGATGCACTTTGGTGTGCTGTCGCGAACTCATTGGTCGACAGTATATTTGCACCAACGAAGGCCCGCGGCACGACCGTGGGCTGGGCACCGCATCTATTGGCAAACGGGGCGCGCACGGTGCGCGATCCGGCCTGGCTTCTTGAAGCGAGCGCCTCGCCGACCTCTGGCGGCGCAGGCGCCGCGGTCAGCGCGCTGTGTCGCCAAGGGTTCAAACGCTCAGTGGGCGACTTTGACCGCAGGCATGCTGGTGCCGCGCAGAACCTCGCGGACGCTGGTGGTCGGCAGCAGCGCTTTGCCATGCTGGGCCGCTTTCACAGCGATGCCCGGCCGGGAGGGCCACAGCGACCAAAGGTAGGTCGCGCCGGCAACGTCAGCGATGGCCAAGCCGGCGATCAGCATGAAGATGAGGTGCTTGCGCTCCATTCGAGGACTCCTGGCGCCAGTGCCTTGTTCGGGGTGGGCTTTGATCAGCGGCTTGGGCCATCAAGTACGGCCCTGACATATCGTTTGTGGGTGAGGCCCGTGCGGGCGCCCGTCCAACCTTGAGTATATTTTGGTGATTGTTTGCCCTGACCGATCCATAGGTCGGGTACGACGGGCCGCCAGCGAAATTTCGGCGACCGACGCCAGGCGCTGGCGGTGCGCCCAAAGCACTCCGCTGGGCTGTTCAGCCAGCCGCGTCAGAGTTGCCCCAGAGGCACGCCGGCCGCTCGCTCGTCCGTTCGCAGCAGCACGATCAAGGCGCTGAGGTCGCTTTCCAGGCGCGCCAGGGTGACCTGGTCGAGTTGCGCCAGTGCCTCCGGCAGCACGCCGGAAAACGGCCCCGGCGCCTTGGCCAGAGTGGCGGCGCCAGCCGGTGTCAGGCGCAGTTGCACCTTGCGGCGATCAATGCCTTTTCGAACTGCAAGCACGGCGCCGCTCTCGATCATGGCCTTGACCAGGTTGCTGGCAGTGGTCTGGTGAATGTCCATGGCCTGAGCCAGGC
The DNA here is from genome assembly GCA_024641925.1 of Betaproteobacteria bacterium. Lineage (GTDB taxonomy): Bacteria > Pseudomonadota > Gammaproteobacteria > Burkholderiales > Burkholderiaceae_C > Rubrivivax. Next base: position 9,416 of record JAHECB010000096.1, on the reverse strand, counting down.
CGCCGACGCCGATGTCCGGCACTGCGCCAATGATGCTCATGGCCCAGATCTGGGCGCCGCCTACACCCGCTTTTTTTTCGACCTGCTGAAAATGCGCCTTCACCGCATTGAAGACGATGCGAAAGCGCCTGAGCACGCGTGTGGCTGCGTCTGCAGTGTCGGGACTGGCCGGCGCTTCAACCGCCTTCGCGGGGCTGGGTGTGCCGGCGGCACTTGTCTTGGGCCGTCGCGGCGCCGTACGCCGGGGCTTGGTTGCTGCGGCATCCGTTGCAGAGACGCGGGCCTTGTTCATGGTTGGCTGCGCCCAAAAAAGCGGGACCCGCATGGGGTCCCGAACAGTCTTAGCTCCTGAGGCCGACCAGAGCTGCCAGACAGTTGATCGGTGCGACGAGTATATTTGTTTGAATGCACTTCTGTCGACAATGGGGTGACTGTCGCAGGGATGCTGACGCGTGAATTTGCACCGCCTTGCAAGCCCGCGTGAAAAAAGTCCAGTCGAGCACCAGCATGGTGCTGCCGAAGTGCCGTGTACCGGGCTGGTATGACTGCGCCTGTGCATCCGATCTTGGGCATACGCTGCGACCGCGGGTGATCAGCCGCGGCCCACAAAGGGCATCTTGGTGGCCATGACGTTGACAAACAACATGTTGGCAGACAGCGGCAGCCGGGCCATGGTCATGAAAGCGTCGACCACGGCCGAGATGTCCATGCGTGGCTCGGGGCGCACGCTGCCGTCAGCTTGCGCAACACCCGAGGTCATGCGTGCCGTCATCTCGCTGGCCGCGTTACCGATGTCGATCTGGCCCACCGCAATGTCGTAAGGCCGACCGTCAAGCGCGGCGGTCCGGGTCAGGCCCGAGATGGCGTGTTTGGTGGCGGTGTAGGCGATCGAGCCGGGGCGGGGCGCATAGGCCGAAATCGAGCCGTTGTTGATGATGCGGCCGCCCATGGGCTTTTGTGCCTTCATCAGCTTGAAGGCCTGGCTCAGGCAATAGAAGCTGCCGTTCAGGTTGGCGTCCACCACGCGACGCCATTCTTCGCCGCTGACCAGGTCGGGTGTTGTCGCCGACAGCCCGGTGCCCGCGTTGTTGAACAGCAGGTCCAGGCGGCCGTAGCGCTGGGTGATGACTTCAAAGGCCGAAGCGACCTGGTCTTCCTGCCCGACGTCGCAGGGCAGGATCAAGGTGCGTGCGGTGGCATCGCCGGCTGCAACGGCTGTTTCCTGCAGCGCTTCCATGCGCCGCCCCAGCAGGGCCACGCTCCAGCCTTCTTTCAGCAGGGCCAATGCGCAAGCGCGTCCGATGCCGGAGCCGGCGCCTGTGATCAATGCGAATTTCATACTGGGTCTGATGTTCAAGGGTTGTCCTAGCCGGTGCTGGTGAAACGGGGTGCCAAGGCTCAGTGATTGTCCTTGGGCACAAAGGCGCCGCGCTGCCCGACCAGAAAGTCCAGATCAGCGCCTTCGTCGGCTTGCAGCACGTGGTCAATGTAGAGCTTCCAGTAGCCGCTGGTCAGCGGCGGCGCCGGTGCTTGCCATTGTTTCCGACGCACGGCCAATGTCTCATCGTCGACGTGCAAGTGCAAGCTGCGGGCGGCCACATCCAGGGTGATGAGGTCGCCGTTCTGCACCAGCGCCAGCGGCCCACCAGCGGCGGCTTCGGGCGCGGTGTGCAGCACCACCGTGCCGTAGGCCGTGCCGCTCATGCGGGCGTCGCTGATGCGGACCATGTCAGTCACACCCTTTTTCAGTACCTTGGGCGGCAGCGGCATGTTGCCCACCTCGGCCATGCCGGGGTAGCCCTTGGGGCCGCAGTTCTTCAGCACCAGGATGCAGGTTTCGTCCACATCCAGTGTGTCGTCGTCAATACGCGCGTGGAAGTCGTCGCTGTTTTCAAACACCACCGCCCGGCCGGTGTGTTTCAGCAACGTTGGCGTGGCGGCGCTGGGTTTGATGACCGCACCGCGCGGCGCCAGGTTGCCGCGCAGGATGGCGATGCCGGCCTTGTCCTTGAACGGCGCGGCCATGGTCTTGATGACCTCGGTGTTGAAGTTCTGCGCGTCGCTGATGTTGTCGCGCACCGTCTGCCCATTGGCGGTGACGATGTCCAGGTGCAGCGTGGATGCAATTTCCTTCATCACTGCTGGCAGGCCGCCGGCGTAGCAGAAGTCTTCCATCAGGTAATGGCCCGAAGGCTGCAGGTTCACCAGGCAGGGCATGTCACTGCCCAAGCGCTCAAAGTCGTCGACCGTCAACTTCAGGCCCAGCCGCCCGGCGATGGCGATCAGGTGGATCACGGCATTGGTGCTGCCGCCAATGGCCGCCAGCGTGCGGATGGCGTTTTCAAAGGCCTCGCGTGTCAGCACTTTCGAGATCGTCTGGTCTTCGTGCACCATGTCGACGATGCGCCGGCCGGCGTTACGTGCAATCACGTTGCGCCGCCCGTCAACGGCCGGATACGCGGCGTTTCCGGGCAGCCCGATGCCCAGCGCTTCGACCATGCTGGCCATGGTGCTGGCCGTGCCCATGGTCATGCAGTGGCCGTGGCTGCGGTGCATGCAGCTTTCGGCCTCGAAGAAGTCGGCCAGCTTCAAGGTGCCGGCGCGTACCTGTTCGCTCATGCTCCACAAGCCGGTGCCCGAGCCCAGTTCCTGGCCGCGCCACTTGCCGTTCAGCATGGGGCCGCCGGACACACCAATGCTGGGCAGGTTGGCGCTGCTGGCGCCCATCAGCAGGGCCGGGGTGGTCTTGTCGCAGCCCATCAGCAGCACCACGCCGTCGATGGGATTGCCGCGGATGCTTTCTTCCACGTCCATGCTGGCCAGGTTGCGGTACAGCATGGCCGTGGGCCGCAGCAGTGTTTCGCCCAGGCTCATGACCGGAAATTCAAGCGGAAAGCCACCAGCCTCGTAGACGCCGATCTTCACCTGCTCGGCCAGCGTGCGGAAGTGGCTGTTGCAGGGTGTGAGTTCGCTGAAGGTGTTGCAGATGCCGATGACCGGGCGGCCATCGAACTGATCGTGCGGAACCCCTTTGCCCTTGACCCAGCTGCGGTAGGCAAAGCCGTCACGGTCTTGCCGACCAAACCACTGTTGGCTACGCAGTTCACCGGGTTTTCTTTTCGGCTTGTCGGTCATGGTGTTGCTCGGTTACCCGGGTTGCAGGCGGGGAAGCTCGAGCCAGATAATATGGTATGACCATTGAAATCTGGTCCGGGGGAACCCGGTGAACCGTGCTTGTTCCTTGCCAAACCGCCCGACCCCAACGCCTCACCCGACCCCATGCCCAACTCCAAGCCCCACCTGCTGATTGCCGCACGCCTGCCGCCGCTTTATGTACAGGCGCTGCATGCTGAATACACCGTGCACGACCGTCTGCACGACACCGACCCTGCGGCGTTGGCCCGCGTGGCACCCGAGATCCGGGCCATCGCCGCCAGTGGCGAAAGCAAGGTGCCCGGCACGCTGATGGCACAACTGCCGGCGCTGAAGATGGTGTCTGTGCTGGGTGTGGGTTACGACGGCGTCGATGTGGCCGCCGCCAAGGCGCGTGGCGTGATGGTGACCCATACACCCGACGTGCTGAACGACGAAGTGGCCGACACCGCCATCGGCCTGATGCTGTGCGCCGCGCGGCAGCTGCCGGCCGCGGACCGCTACGTGCGTGCGGGCCAGTGGCTGAATGGCGCCATGCCGCTGACCCGCAAGATGTCGGGCTCGCGCCTGGGCATCGTCGGGCTGGGCCGCATCGGCAAGGCCATCGCCGACCGCGCCAAGGCCTTTGGCATGAGCATCGCCTACACATCTCGTTCTGCCAAGGCCGACGTGCCCTACCGCTTTGTGGCCAACGTGGTCGACCTGGCTGCGCAGAGCGATTTCCTGGTGGTGATCACACCGGGCGGCGCCGCAACGCGCAAGATGATCAATGCCGAGGTGCTCCAGGCCTTGGGCCCCACCGGCATCCTGGTGAATGTGGCGCGGGGTTCGGTGGTTGACGAAACCGCCCTGATCGCGGCCTTGAAAGACGGCGCCCTGGGTGGTGCGGGCCTGGACGTCTTTGAAGACGAGCCGCGTGTGCCGCAGGCCTTGATGGACATGCCCCACGTGGTCCTGACCCCGCACATCGGCAGCGCCACCCAAGAAACCCGCCAGGCCATGAGTGACTTGGCGTTGAACAACCTGAAGGCGTTTTTTGCCGGTCAAGCGGTCTTGACGCCGGTGCCGGAACTGCGCTGAATTGAGCCCCTTGATGCACCAGGGCAGCGGTCGACCTGTGGTGGTCATGGGCGTCAGTGGGTGTGGCAAGTCCACGGTGGGCCTGGCGCTGGCGCAGGCCTTCGGTGTCGATTTTGTGGAGGGCGACAAGCTGCACCCACCCGAAAATGTGGCGCGCATGGCGGCTGGCGTGCCCTTGACCGACCAGCACCGCCACGGTTGGCTGGCGGCTCTGGCGCAGCAGTTGCAGTCTGAACCGGCCCGCACTCGCGGAGTCGTGGCGTCGTGTTCTGCGTTGAAGCGGGTGTATCGGGACCAGTTGCGCGCAGCGGTCCCTGACATCCTGTTTGTGTTTTTGCACGGCGACCCTGCGCTGCTGATGTCGCGGCTGTCCGCGCGTGCCGGCCACTTCATGCCGGCCAGCCTGCTGCAAAGTCAACTGGACATCCTGGAGCCGCCCGGGACCGACGAATCGGCTTTCAGCTTCAACATTGAACAAAGCCCTGACCACATCCTGCGGCAGGTGTGCGAAGCGCTTGAAAAGGAACTGCATTGATCAACGCTCAAACCTTTCGGCTCGACGGACGCCTGGCGCTGGTCACGGGTTCTTCCGCTGGCATCGGCCTGGCCCTGGCCCGTGGCCTGGCCCAGGCCGGTGCCAGCCTGCTGCTCAATGGCCGCGACCATGGCCGCTTGCAGGCTGCGGCTGATGCGCTGACAGCCGAGGGCCACACCGTGCACCTTTGCCCGTTTGACACCACCGATGCCGCTGCGGCCACGCAGGCTGTAGACCGTGCCGAAGCCGAAGTGGGCGCCATCGACATCCTGGTCAACAACGCCGGCATCACCCGGCGTGCGCCCTTTCATGAGCTGAAAGCGCAGGACTGGCATGACGTGCAGAACACCAACGTCAACGGCCTGTTCAACGTCGGCCAGGCCGTGGCGCGGCACATGGTGAAGCGAGGCCGCGGCAAGATCATCAACATCTGCTCGGTGCAGAGCGAAGTGGGGCGCCCCGGGCTGGCTGCGTACGCCACCAGCAAGGGCGCGGCCAAGATGCTGACCAAGGCCATGGCCATCGACCTGGGCCCGCTGGGCATCCAGGTCAACGCCATCGGGCCGGGTTACTTCAAGACTGACTTGACGGCTTCGTTGGTGGCCGACGCCACCTTCAGCGCCTGGCTGAGCGGCCGCACACCACAACGGCGCTGGGGCGACGTTGCGGAACTGGCACCCGCTGCCGTGTTCCTGGCCAGCGAAGCCAGCAGCTTTGTCAACGGCCACGTCCTGTACGTGGACGGCGGCATCACCGCAACCTTGTGAGGGTCAACATGCCGGACACACTGACCCAGGTGATCCTGTTCACCGACACCGACGGCCGTGCGCGTTTTCGCGAACAGCCGCTGGCCTTGCCCGAGGGCAAACCGCAAGCGCGCCTGTCGCCGCTGGTGGCCAGCGACGGCATGCAATGGCGGTGCAGCCCGGTGGGTTTTCGCAGCGACTTCCATTGCACCGAAACGCCTCAATGGGTGTTCATCCTGTCCGGCAACATGGAAATCGGCCTGCAGGACGGCAGCTCGCGCGTTTTTTCGCCCGGCCAGCATTTTTATTCGGCCGACAGGGTGCCTGCAGGGGCCACCTTCGACGCCAAGGTGCACGGGCACTGGAGTCGCCAGGTGGGTGACCAGCCCTTGTGCACACTGTTTGTCCGCGCCGCGGCCTGAGCCCGATTCGGATGCGCCCCATGGCCACAAAAAGCGTACTGGGGCGCGTGCTGGACCAATTGGGCGAGGACATCGTGCTGGGCCGTTACCCCAGCGGCAGCAGTCTGCCGCCGGAACACACGCTGTGCACCCAGCTGGGCGTCAGCCGTACGGTGGTGCGCGAGGCCGTCAAGTCGCTGGTGGCCAAGGGCCTGCTGGTCACCGGGCCCAAGTTGGGTACCCGGGTGCTGGACGACGAACAGTGGAACTGGTTTGACCCCGCCGTCGTAGCCTGGCACAACCGTGGCGGCATGACGGGCGAGTTCCTGCGCGAGGTGCACGAGCTGCGCCGCATCATTGAACCGGTCGCGGTGGCCATGGCCGCCGAGCGGGCCACGGCGCAAGACATTCATCGTCTGGAGCAGGCCTACGCGGGCATGCGTCTGGCGCTTGAAGGCGAGGGTGACTACGTGTTGCACGACCTGGCGTTTCACCAGGGCATGCTGCAGGCCTGTCACAACCGCATGGTGGGGCAGATGGGCAAGGCCCTGGCGGCGTTGCTGCGCACCACTTTTGAAGTGTCGACGTCGCGGCCACACGGGTTGGCCGGTGCGTTGCCGCTGCACCGTGCCATGCTGGATGCTGTGGTGGCACGTCAACCCGCTGCGGCGCAACAGGCAACTTTGGCCCTGATCGACATCGTGGGCAGCGAAATCGACCTGGTGCTGGCCACCTGGCAAGAGCAGGCGCAGGCATCTTCCGAAACAGCCCAGCCACGCAAACACCAGCGCGCAGCGCCAAAGGCTGCTGCGGTGGCGCCTGCTACAAAACGACGAACAACCCAGGAGCTTGAACCATGAAAGTCTTGATCACCGGCGGTGCCGGATTTGTGGGCGCCAGACTGGCACGCGCGCTGTTGGCCAGGGGCACGCTGGCAGGACAGAACCTGCGAGCGTTGGTGCTGGCCGACCAGGTGACCGCCCCGGCCGACCTGTTGGCTGACCCGCGTGTCCAGGGCCGCGTGTCGCCTTTGCTGGCCGCTTGTGAAGGCCTGCGCAGCGAAGCCTTCGACGGTGTATTTCATCTGGCCTCTGCGGTGTCGGGCGAATGCGAGGTCGACTTCGACCTGGGCCTGCGCAGCAACCTGGACAGCACACGTGCCTTGCTGGACGCGCTGCGTCACCGCACCGAAAGTGGCGCAGCGCCCACGCGCCTGGTGTTCAGCAGTTCGGTGGCGGTATATGGTCCTGACCCTGCCGTGCCCATGCCTGCGGTGGTCACCGACACCACCTTGCCGGCGCCCCAGACCAGCTACGGCACACACAAGCTCATTTGTGAACACCTGGTGGCCGACTACACCCGCAAGGGCTACATCGACGGCCGCGCAGCACGTTTGATGACGGTGGCGGTACGGCCGGGCAGGCCCAACGGCGCCGCCAGTTCGTTTTTCAGCGGCATCATCCGCGAGCCGCTGGCCGGGGTGGAGTCAGTGTGCCCGGTGTCGCCCGATGTCCAGCACCCGGTGTCCTCACCGGCGCTCACGGTGCGTGGCTTGATCGCGGTGTATGAAGCCAGTCGTGAAGCGTTTGTCGGCCGCACGGCGCTGAACCTGCCGGCGCTGAACGTCAGCGTGCAGCAGATGCTGGATGCGCTGCTGGCGGTGGCCGGCCCGCGTGTGCGTTCGCTGGTACGTTTTGAGCGTGACGAGCGCATCGCCGGCATCGTCGCCAACTGGCCGCGTGCAGCATCGGCGCAGCGCGCGGCTGGGCTCGGCCTGCTGCCCGAGCGCCACTTTGAAGACATCATCCGGCAATACGTTGCCGACAATGCGGGCAACCCGCAGGCCTTGAAGGGAATGCAGTCATGAACCAGATCGACTTGAAAAACCGCGTGGCCGTGGTCACCGGCGGTGCCCAGGGCATCGGCTATGCCATCTGCGAAAGGCTGCTGGTCAGCGGCGCGCGGGTGGTGGTGTGGGATATCGATGCTGCCTGTACCGCGCAGGCCTGTGACACGCTGAAGGCCTTGGGGCCCGTGCGCGGCGAGGTGGTGGAATTGACCGACGACGCTGCCGTGGCCGCCGCTACGGCGCAGGCGGTGGCCAACGAGGGCCGCATCGACATCCTGGTCAACAACGCCGGCATCACCGGCGGCAACGCCACCACCTGGGAACTGGAGCCGGCCGTGTGGCGACGTGTCATCGAGGTCAACCTGATCGCGCCCTACCTGACCAGCCGCCACGTCGTGCAGGCCATGCTGAAAACGGGTTATGGCCGCATCGTCAACATCGCATCGGTGGCCGGCAAGGAAGGCAACCCCAACGCCAGTCATTACAGCGCCAGCAAGGCCGGTTTGATCGCCTTGACCAAGAGCCTGGCCAAGGAAGTCGCCAACAAGGGCGTGTTGGTCAATGCCATCACGCCGGCTGTGGCCAAGACCGCGATGTTCGATCAGATGACACAGGCCCACATTGACTACATGCTGGGCAAGATCCCGATGGGCCGTTTTGTGGACGTCAAGGAAGTGGCCGCCATGGTGGCCTGGCTGAGCAGCGCCGAGTGTTCGTTCAGCACCGGTGCGGTGTTTGACCTGACCGGTGGCCGTGCCACCTATTGAGTCTACGCTGACGAATTCACGCTGACTCAAGGAGTACTGGCCATGTTGCCCACCTGGGAGTCCGAGGGCACTCACCGCATTCCGTTTTCGGTCTACACGCAGCCCGACCTGCACCGCCGCGAACTGGAGCGGTTTTTCTACAAGGGCCACTGGTGTTATGTGGGTCTTGAGGTGGAAGTGCCGCTGCCCGGCGACTTCAAGCGCACGGTGGTGGGCGAACGCTCGGTCATCCTGGTGCGTGGCGAAGACGGTGTGCTCAATGTGGTCGAAAACGTCTGCGCGCACCGTGGCATGCAGTTCTGCCGAGAGCGCCACGGCCGGGTGAAAGACTTCACCTGCCCGTACCACCAGTGGAATTACTCGCTGAAGGGCGACTTGCAAGGTGTGCCCTTCAGGCGCGGCGTGCGCCAGGGCGGCAAGGTGCAGGGCGGCATGCCGGCCAGCTTCAACCCGGCGGAGCACAGTCTGACCAAACTGAAGGTGGCCACGCGCGGCGGCGTCGTGTTTGCCAGTTTCGATGCCGACGTGGAGCCGCTGGAAGACTTCATCGGCCCGGCCATCCTGCCGTACTTCGACCGCCTGTTCAACGGCCGAAAGCTCAAGCTGCTGGGCTACAACCGGCAACGCATCCCGGGCAACTGGAAGCTGATGCAGGAGAACATCAAGGACCCCTACCACCCGGGCCTGCTGCACACCTGGTTTGTCACGTTCGGGCTGTGGCGTGCTGACAATGAAGCGGCGCTGAAGATGGACCAACATTACCGCCACGCCGCCATGATCTCCACCCGCGGCAATGCGGGCAAGGTGTCCGAGGTCTCCAACGTCAGCAGCTTCAAGGCCGGCATGCAGCTGCACGACGCCAGCTTTCTGGACATCGTGCCCGAG